>JAFZGC010000091.1 GCA_017555595.1 Paludibacteraceae bacterium
ACCAGAGAGACCGAAGAATACTGCGGTGTTCTCACCGTTCATGTCGGTGTTAGCAGAGCAGTGCATAGAAGCGATACCTTGGAGTGGCAAGAAGTAGTTCATCATAGAGAACATACCCTTCTTCATCTCACCACCGTACCATGTGTTGAGGATAACTTGCTCGCGGCTTGTAGTGTTGAAAGCAACGCAAGTCTCAGAGTTCAAACCAAGCTCTTTGTAGTTCTCTACTTTAGCTTTAGAAGCGTTGTAGATAACGAAGTTAGGTTCGAATACCTCCAACTCCTCAGCAGTTGGCTTGATGAACATGTTGGTAACGAAGTGTGCTTGCCATGCTACCTCAACGATGAAGCGAACAGCAATGCGAGTATCAGGGTTAGTACCGCAGAAAGCGTCTACTACGAAGAGGCGTTTGTTAGAGAGCTCTTTGATAGCGAGATCCTTAACTACAGCCCAAGCAGCCTCAGTCATTGGTTTGTTGTCATTCTTGTATTCCTCGCTTGTCCACCAAACGTTATCGTGGCTTTGTGCGTCGTCCACGATGAATTTGTCCTTAGGAGAACGACCGGTGTAAACACCTGTCATCACGTTTACTGCGCCAAGCTCAGTCTCTTGGCCCTTGTCAAAGCCAGTTAATTCTGCTTTTGTCTCCTCTGCGAAGAGTACTTCGTAAGAAGGATTGTGTACGATCTCGGTTGTACCTACGATGCCGTACTGGGTCAAATCTAATTGTTTCATTGTTTAATTAAAAAGGTTATTTAGTTGTTATTTTTATTTTCGGTTATTGGGTATTGGTTATCGGCTATCGGATAAGCCGAAAAAAATGCCCTACTTTTTCGGGTACAAAATTACTACAATTTTTCGAAATGACAAAATTTTTATCAAAAATACGGCGATTTTGTCAAATCAATATTACAAAAATGTGAAAAACATGCTATAAAACATATTTTTTTGTCAAAATATTTGGCTGGTTCGCAAAAAAGCAGTACTTTTGCACCGTGTTTTTCATGGTATTAGATTTAAGGTTAAGTAAAGATTGGGTTGTCGGGATGACAATCCTTCTTTTTTTTGTAGTGTTATCATGATTGTTTGGCTCTGACCTAACACGAATTAAACACACTGTATTTCCTTAGAATGAAAATTCACATACTATTCCCCTTAATATTTATTATGTATAATGTATGGCGTGTAGTGGTTTTTCTGCGTTGTTTCTTGATTTTCTCATTGTTTTAGGTAAGAAAATATAAAAAAATATACAAACTTTTGGTAGATTAAAAAAAAAGTTGTAACTTTGCAGGCGAAATTTGGTAGGGTGTATAAGAAGCCCTGATACAATTTAGGAGAACAGATATTATTCGAAGCGTTTACTACTGAACTTTCTGGAGAGCAATGGTAAGGTTCCACGCTTTTAGTTTAATGATTTATACCAACGGGTTGTTAGGAACCAACTCCCTTCAAAAAACACAAAACAAATGAAAAAATTAGGTTTTTTAGCCATTGTTATCGCAGCGTGTTTATTTACTGGTTGTAACCAAACCAACGAACCAACCGATGACACTAAGCCAATTGTGGATCCAACAGTTAAGGGATTCTCTGTAAGTCCTGACAAACGAGTTGAGTTTGCTGAAGGAAATTTGCTCTTCCGTAGATATACAGGTACGGTTGAAGTGGATTCTTTCTATATTAAAGTTTCAAAAACAAAAGTTAGCAAGCCACGTGATCCAGCGGTTTATGATTACACATTTACAGTTGATAGTGTGAAAAGGATTGATAATCCATTGTTGATTTCGCACGAGATTGGTTTTACTGTGGATAGTATGCTTCTTGTGAATAGCAAAGGTGAACCTACCAAAGGCTGGGTGGATAGCGTTTTGGTTGGCACAGAATGGGTGGATGCGATGACGCTTAGTGCTGTTTTTGAGCAATGGCAAATGGCGCAAACCCAACAAACTTCATACGGACAAACATACCCTGCTCAAAATTTGGAGTTGTCTGAATTTGTAGTGGATATGTTTGCTTGGAGTAATGGCCTTGTTACGACCACTGATAATAAGAATAACGTTATCGTTTTGTCTGACTTTGGTATGACCACTTTGACTGTAGATAGCTTGTATAACGGTGATTTTGTTGACTGGGGCGTACTGCCTATAGATGAATACGAGCCTAATACATGGCGTACTTTGACTTCTGATGAGTGGGGTTATTTGCGTTGGAGCCGAGCACGTGCGTCTGAATTGTGTGGTGTGGCACAAGTGAATGGTGTAAATGGTATTGTATTCTTGCCTGATAACTGGCAAAATACTGATGAGATTACTTTTGTGCCAGGATTTGACGTGAATTATGGTGTTCAATACTTCGCTGTTCACCAATCGTTTACTGCTGAGCAATGGGCGGTAATGGAGGCTGCGGGGGCTGCGTTCTTGCCAGCTGTAGGTTTCACAGATGCAGATTTGGTTACTATTACCAATCCATCCTACTTCGGTCGTTACTGGTCTGCTACACCAGGTGTGTGCTTCGAGTTCTATTCTCGTGAGGGAGGAAGAAAAGCTAACGACTTGATTCGTGCTATCAGTGTTCGTCTTGTTAAAGATGTACAATGATTGGAAAGCAATTTCGCAAGTAGAAGATTTTGGCTAAAAATATATAAATGTGAGCCCAGTTCCTGTGAACTGGGCTTTTTTTGCGTAATTGTGGATAAGAATAGAGAATTTTGAATGAAGATTTGCAAGTGTCAAAAAAAAACACTACCTTTGTAGTCGGAATGGATATGCGTTACGATAAACAGGATTTACAGCAGGCCCTCCGTGTGTTGCGTGAGGGAGGAGTTATCCTATATCCTACTGACACCGTTTGGGGAATTGGTTGCGATGCAACGAATGCAAAGGCGGTAGAGCGCATATATGCTATCAAAAAACGGGTGGATTCTAAAGCGATGCTGGTGCTTTTGGATGGAGCTGGTAAGTTGCAGGGGTATATGGAAAAAGTGCCTGATACGGCATGGATGCTTTTGGAGGCAAGTGAAGGACAAAAGCCAATGACAATCATCTATCCCAAAGCCAAGAACTTGGCGCATAACCTGTTGGCTGATGATTCCAGCGTGGGTATTCGTATTACAGAAGAGCCTTTTACACGAGCTCTTTGCGAGCAACTCAGACGTCCCATTGTTTCTACATCGGCGAACTTCAGTGGTGATGCTACTGCTAAACACTTTGGAGAAATAAATCCAGAACTGCTGAAGGCAGTAGATTACGTATGCGAATATCGCAGAGAGGACACTACACTTCGCCAACCCTCATCCATTATTAAGATAGATGAGCAAGAACGTATAACTATTATAAGGGAATAACATCCTACTGATTGTCAAACATCCATTGATTATGTCTTTACTTACTACTCATCGCAAACAGCAATTGGTCTATATCTTCGTGGATCTTCTCTCCTCTCTTTTGGTTTGGGTGGCATTTCTTGGTTTTCGTTGGGTGGTACACGATGGCAGAATGTTGAGTGTGGATGCTATTCTGATTCCTATTTTTGATTTCTATCGTCCATTGGTGTTGTATCCAATAGGGTGCGTCGTGATGTACTATTTATCGGGCTATTATGTCCGACCTCTCAGAAAAGATTATGCCAAAGAACTACGTACTACGTTATGTTCTTCGTCGCTTATAGCGTTGCTTGCATTTTTTGTGATTATTATTGATGATCCCGTAACTAGCTATCGCAACTACATGACATCGTTTGTTGTGCTGATGCTATTGCAGTTTGTGTTGAGTTATATCCCGAGATTATTGGTGACTGCGTTGTCGCGTCGGCATTTCCCTCAAAAGCCTAAGCAATATACGCTTCGTTCGGTGAAGAAAATAGCTGATTTCATGCGTTTGCAGCGTAAAGAGTGGTATGATGAGGTGATTATAGACTTGCCTTCTACAGCGAATGAAAAAGACATCTATACGATAATCAATCATCTCTATCCTTATGGTGTGGCTATTTCCATTAAACCGCGTTTGTATGATATGCTCACGGGGGCTGCTAGTATCAAGGGGGTAGAGGATATTCCTTAGGAGCGTATCACTGAACATAAGATGAGTGATAGCCAACTGTGCATGAAACGTGCTTTTGACATTGTATTGTCTGCCGCGTCGTTGCTAATACTATCACCGATATACATCTTGTTAGCTATATTGGTTTGGTCAACATCCAAGGGACCTGTGATATACAAACAAGAACGTATTGGATTACATGGTATTCCGTTTGATATTCTGAAGTTTCGTACTATGTGTCGTGATGCTGAAACGGGGACGCCTATGTTGAGTGCAGATAATGATTCGCGTGTCACACCGCTGGGAAACTTCTTGCGCAAGTATCGATTAGATGAGTTGCCACAGATGTGGAATGTGCTGAAAGGTGATATGTCTATTGTTGGACCGCGACCAGAACGGAGGTTCTTTATTGATCAGATCGAACAGCAAGCACCTTATTATTGCTTATTGTATAAAATCCGTCCAGGATTAACGAGCTGGGGACCTGTTAAGGTGGGTTATGCAGATACTATAGAAAAGATGGTGCAACGCTTGAATTACGATATCGTGTACGTGGAAAATATGTCGTTACAGCTTGATGTGAAGATATTATTCCATACGATTGCTGTGATTCTTGATGGTAAAGGTAAGTAGGGGGATAGGGAATTAAGAGTTTTGAATTAAGATTTTTAATGAATATGACTTACGATGAAGCAATTAAAAGGATAGAGCAGATTGTTAAAGAGTTGGAGCAATCAGAGGCGTTGAGTATGGATGCATACCAAGCCAAGGCTACAGAGGCAAAAGAGTTGCTCAACTTCTGCCAAGCTCAACTGACTGACTGGGAAAAGAAAATGGAGAGCATTGTGATTCCAGAGGAGTTATAACCGCCTAACCGTATCACCGCCTAACCGCTCAAATCACTCTTCAGAGAAGTGCACGAGCACGTGGCGGTATGAGTTGAATATCTTGGATTTGCTTACAAATCCGAGGTATTTTTTTTGTTCGTCCACCACGGGTAGATTCCACGCACCAGTGTCCTCAAACACTTCCATCACTTTGCCCATAGGCATGGTGTTAGTGAGGATTGCTTGTGGAGAGTTCATTAGTTGTTTAACGGTGAAACGCTTGTATAGACGAGGTTGGAACATGATGTT
Source organism: Paludibacteraceae bacterium (assembly GCA_017555595.1). Classification (GTDB taxonomy): domain Bacteria; phylum Bacteroidota; class Bacteroidia; order Bacteroidales; family Paludibacteraceae; genus Colicola. Next base: position 5,174 of record JAFZGC010000091.1, read on the forward strand.
TCGCACTTCGTCTAATAGCAAGATACCCAGTAGTTTGCCCTTTGCATCCACCACAGGAAAAATATTACGACTACTTTGTGCAATTACTTTCACCAACTCTCCTAAGGTCATCTCTGGGTTGAGGGTGCGGAGATCGGTTTCAAGCACATTTTCCATTTTCATCAGGGTAAGTACCGAGCGGTCTTTGTTGTGCGTGAGAAGTTCGCCTTTCTGCGCCAAACGCATGGCGTAAAGACTATGTGGCTCAAAAATCTTAATGGTTAAGAACGAAATAACTGCCACAGCCATCAATGGCATAAAGAGGTGGTAGCCGCCTGTGAGTTCGGCAATGAGGAAGATGCCTGTCAACGGAGCATGCATGACACCTGCCATGAGTCCAGACATACCTGCCAATGCGAAGTTGGCTTCGGGGACGCCCACGCCAATGATGTTCATCAATCGGGCGCAGATAAAGCCCGTGATGGCTCCCATGAAAAGCGAAGGTGCGAAGATACCACCTACACCGCCACCACCATTGGTGGCTACTGAGGCGAAGATCTTGAATAGTAGAATGGCAACAAAATAACCTACTAATACCCAACTGCTGGTGCCTAATGACTCAAACGGACTATTGGCTATTGCTGAAATAGAATCGCCGTTGATAAGTTGCTTAATCACATCGTAGCCCTCTCCATATAGCGGAGGGAATAGGAATAACAGCAATCCGAGTGTTGTGCCACCGACGAGGAATTTGAGCCACGTGTTTTGTACCGAGCGCTTGAAGAGTTGTTCCAAGTAGTTCATGCCGCGGGTGAAATAGAGTGACACCAATCCGCACATGACGCCCAGTACGATATACCAAGGCAAACGCTCCACGAAAAATGGTTCGCTATTTACCAAGGGGAACATAGCCTCTTGACCATTGACCATAAAGGAGATAGCTGTAGCTGTTACAGATGAGATGAGCAACGGAGCCATACGTGTCATGGTCAGATCCATCATCAGCACCTCAAGGGTAAACACCAGACCTGCGATAGGGGCTTGGAAGATACCGCCCACTGCACCTGCCGCACCGCATCCGATCATCAGCATCATCGTCTTTTGGTCGAGGCGGAAGAGCTTGGCGAGGTTGCTACCGATGGCTGCGCCTGTCATCACAATAGGTGCCTCGGCTCCTACCGAACCGCCGAAACCAATCGTGATAGCTGAGCCTACTACTGAGGTCCAAGTATTATGGAGTTTAATGATTGATTTGCGCTGAGAGATAGCGTAAAGAATCTTGGTGATACCGTGCGATATGTCATCTTTGACAATGTATTTTACAAACAGTCCTGCCAAGGTAATACCGATCATTGGTGTGATGAGATACCACCAATGCCCTTGTTCTACGAGATGGTGCTGCACCAAATGATGTATGCCATGAATCATCATTTTGAGCAGCTGTGCTGCACAAGACGCCAAAGCACCAACGAAGAAACTCAGGATCAATACGAGGTTCTTCTGCGGGATGTGCTGTTCACGCCACGCGATAAAACGGTCGTATGTGGGATGGGAGTTCTTATCTCGCATATGCTCGAACGATTATTCGCAAGCGAATGTTCAGGAGTTTAGTAGTTTAGGAGTTTATTCTTCGAAGTTGTCCTGTGTATCCCAACCTATGCCACGATACTTGTCGAGGTCCCACTCCTCTTCCACCTCGTTGAGGTAGATGGTATGTGGCTCATCGTCTTCGTCCATGTCATCATCTTCGTCGCGCTCAATAACCTTAACCTCGATTGGGGCGTGTGAGATGTCGATGACTTGATTTTGTTCTTTGTTGAGCTCTTCCCAAAGCATGTCTTTGAGTTCGGTGATGCCCATGCCGCTGGCGGAGGAGAAGGTGATCACGGAGATACCCAATTCCTCGGATAATTCGCGAGTCAGTTTCTCCAAATCAATCTCGGGGTCTGCTATATCGCATTTGGAGATAGCCAGGATGCGTGCTTTTGTCAGCAATTGTGGGTTGTATTTCTCCAGTTCGGAGAGCAGAATCTCATATTCCTTTTTGATGTCCTCTGTGATGACGGGCACCATGAAGAGTAATACTGCATTGCGCTCTATATGGCGCAAGAAACGCAAGCCCAGTCCACGTCCTTCGGCTGCTCCCTCGATGATACCAGGTATGTCTGCCATACAAAACGACTGGTTGTCGCGGTATGAGACGATACCCAGCTGCGGTGTCAGCGTTGTAAATGGATAATCGGCTATCTCTGGTTTGGCTGCGCTGACTACAGAGAGTAGGGTGGACTTGCCTGCGTTAGGAAAGCCTACCAGACCGACATCTGCCAGCACTTTGAGTTGGAGAATGACGTTGGCTTCCATGCATGGCTCACCAGGTTGCGAGTAGCGAGGGGCTTGGTTGGTGGCTGTACGGAAGTGCCAGTTGCCCAGTCCGCCTTTGCCGCCACGGAAAAGGATGATCTCTTCTTGGTGTTCTTTCACCTCGCACATCCATTCGCCCGTATCGCCATTGTAAACCACGGTTCCACAAGGTACTTCAATGATCTTGTCCTCGCCATCTTTTCCAAACGAACGCGAAGCGCCGCCGCTACCGCCATCGGTAGCGAAGATATGTTTTTGGTACTTGAGGTGGAGTAGTGTCCACAGGTTTCGGTTGCCACGAAGGATGATATGTCCTCCTCGTCCTCCGTCACCTCCGTCAGGACCGCCTTTGGGTACATATTTTGCACGGTGAAAGTGCATGCTACCTGCACCGCCTTTACCCGAGCGGCAGTAGATCTTTACATAGTCTATAAACGAGGATGAAGCCATATATCGTTGTCGTTTTTCTTATTGTTTTAACCGCCTAACCGTCTAACCGCTTAACCGTCTAACCGCAATTATTTCCCCGCCAGTTTCAAGATGTTATCGATTTGGCAGAAGGTATCTTCCATTGAGTAATTGCCATTGATAGCAAAGTAGTTATGGCGATGGAGATAGTAGGTGCAAACAGGTTTGGTCTCTGTTTGATATACTTGGAGGCGTTTTTTGATTGTCTCGTAGTTGTCATCAGCGCGACCGCTGGTTTTGCCGCGGTTCAAAAGGCGTTTGATAACCTCATCTTCTTCTACGAACATGTCGAGGAGCACAGCCTTCATGTGGCGACGCTCCAGCAAGAGCTCGAGTGCTTCGGCTTGTGCTACGGTGCGTGGAAAACCATCAAAGATAACACCTTTGCAGTCCTCTGGCAGGTTGTCCAAATAGCGCTCAATGAGGTGAATCATCTTATGGTCTGGCACAAGATTGCCGCCCGCAATCAGCTCTCCAATCTCTTTGCCGAGTTCGCTGCCAGATTTGATTTCTGCGCGGAGAGCGTCACCTGTTGATAGGTGTTGCAAGCCATATTTAGCTACGATAAGGTCCGATTGTGTGCCCTTGCCACTGCCTGGAGCACCACAGAGTATGATGTTTAACATAGTTTTCTTTTATGTTAGATCGCTTCGCTGTTAGAAGTTAGAACACTGTGTTGTTAGATCGCTTCGCTGTTCGATTCTCGAAGTCTCTCAGCGCAAAGCGCGGTCTAACAGCCCTAGTGCGGTCTCTCTTCTCTCAGCCGTCAGGCGGTCTATTATTAATATTTTTTTGACACAAAACGAGTTGCCCCATGAGAGCAACTCGTTGTATCAACGTAATAGGATTAGAGAGCCAAACCTTTACCAGCTTTGAACTTAGCCACTTTCTTAGCAGCGATCTCAATCTTAGCACCAGTAGCTGGGTTAACGCCTTGGCGAGCTGCTTTCTCTACTACTGAGAAAGTACCGAAACCTACCAATTGTACGCTCTCACCCTTTTGGAGTGCACCAGCGATTGCGTTTACAGTTGCCTCAAGAGCACCTTGTGCTTGTACTTTTGTCAAACCAGCCTCAGCTGCAATAGCAGCTACTAAATCTGCTTTATTCATACGAAAATAAGATTAAATTATTAAACATTAAGTATTCTACATTGGCTTTCCCAACGAATTGCATGCAAAGTTACTACAATTTTCTAATTCTGCAAACATTTTGGCTGAAAAAATGTCATTTTTCTGCCAAAATGCTCATTTTTCTCCATTATAGCACGGTTTTTGTTTGTGTTTTCATTGTTTTTTACTACTTTTGCACCTAATTAATGAATATAAGCAATGTTTAGAAATTTACCACCTATTACAAAAAATCTCTTACTCATCAACCTTATCTGCTATTTGGCGGATGTGGTTTTTCAGCGTTATGGTATCAGTTTTAGCCATGTTTTTGGCTTGCATTATTTGACGGCTTCTGATTTCCGTCTGTGGCAACCGCTGACTTATATGTTTATGCATGCGAACTTTTCGCATATCTTCTTCAACATGTTTGCGGTCTTGATGTTCGCTCCCGCCTTGGAAGAACGTTGGGGAAGTCAGCGATTTTTGATTTACTATTTGATAACAGGTCTAGGTGCTGCGGTAGTACAAGAGGCGGTATGGGCAATGCAATTGCAACCTATGTTGAATAGTTTAAATCCAGTAATGGCTACTGCTGTTGCCAATCGTGTAGTTACTATTGGTGCGAGTGGTGCAGTATTTGGTATCTTGTTAGCATTTGGTTGGTTGTTCCCAGATGTGCGTATGTTCATTATGTTTATTCCTATTCCGATTCGTGCGCGCACGCTCGTTATTATATATGCGTTGATAGAGTTGTTTAGTGGAATCGCACCTTCATCAGGCGATAATGTGGCGCACTTTGCGCACTTGGGCGGAATGGTATTTGGTTGGCTATTGATTCTCTGGTGGCGTCATCGTGGTTATGACGGATTTGATTCCACTCCATGGAACGATGGCACGCTCCGCCGTTGGTGGGAGAATATCAAGCGTTGGTTGCGCGATAAATGGGAAGAGCGATTCCCGCCTCGCCACCCACGCATCAATCGCGATAAAGACTCCAAGGACTATAGCGACTACCACTACCACGAGTCGCTGTAGTTCGCTGGGGAGGGGCTGATAAATGCTTGTATTTTTTTATCCGTTGAACTTGCGCAATTCGAAAAAATGTTGTACCTTTGCAGGGTGTTAAGTACGCAAATACCATAATGATGAAGAATATTCGACTTTTTCTTACGCTACTATGCCTATGGTTGGGGTTGATGCCCTTGGCAGCTCAGTCGCTGGAGATCACCCAGCCTTTCCGTCAACATGATATGGCTTCTGTGTTGGCTATTTATAAGAACCAATTTGGTGAGTATGAAAATCGCTTGGTGGATGAATCATTCCCCTATGCGGTTATCCGTGTGGAGCTGGAGGGTGATGGACGTGAAGTGGCTGCGGCGAAAGAGAAACTCTCCTTGGATCTTGGGTACAT
>JAFZGC010000092.1 GCA_017555595.1 Paludibacteraceae bacterium
TCCTGAATTTTATCTTCTATAACTTCTGTTTTTACAAAAGAGTCTGGGGCTTGTTTTGCTGACAATGAATACCGCAATTGAGCATAAGCAGCTAATGAGTCTAATGAAAGGTTACGCCAGTATTGTTTTTGCTCTGGGATAACAAAACTATAAACTCGAACAGAACCAGATTTAGAAAAACGATCCGTAGCAAAATAACCAATCTGATGCAACTCATCTAATACCATTAGGTAGTCGTTTGCTGATGAATTATATGGGAAACCAATATTTTCAGGTATAGTGTAAGTGTTGGTGTAAGTATTATAACGGCTTACAAAAATATCATAACCACCCAATCCATTTGTGTCTTTTGCTGCAAAATATAAAGTTAATCCATCAGAAAGAACATAAGGATAATTTTGATCTGCAGATAGATTCACTTCTGGAGGCAACGTGTCAGCCGAAGTCCAAGTGTTCATTAATTTATTGCTAGATAAAATCAATCGAATAGAATCACAAGGTGCACCCCAAAATTTGCGGTCTTTTCGTTGATTAAGAAATACTACGTTTCCTATGCTATCATATAGTAGTTCGCCAGCTTCTAAAGATAATTGGTAAGCGCAAAGTAAACTATCTAAAGAGACATCTACCGAGTCGATGATTTCCACTTTTTCTACCCGGCGCAAATAACGTTGCAACTTTTCTGCATGAGCAATTTGAGTGCGCACGTACTCCTCTCGCTCGGATGTATAATCTTTAGTCATTAGATAGGTTGTGTATGACATAATAGCTTGGTCTATATGCCATAAACGCATGTATATCTCACCCAAATGAAAATGCTTAAGAGCATAGCGATTACCCGATTTGTCGAAGTATTCAATAGCTGTCATATAATCACCTAACTCTTGTGCGCAACGAGCATAACGATACAAATATAAAGCAGAATGAGGATTACGCTTCAATAATAACTGATACTCCTTCAGTGCATCAACGTAATTGGCTTCTTGAAAAAAGCCATCTGCTTTCATTGCATTTTGCGCCAATAAGCTTATTGACCAAACTAAAAATAATATAACTATTCTACCTCTCATCTAATTTTCTGCAAAGGTAATATTTTTTTTTCACATACGCAAGGATACTATGGATATCATTAACTAACAATAATAAAAATGTGGTGTTTTTCTTGCGAATATACATTTTTTTTTGTACCTTTGTGCGGTTTTTTGCTTTTTGCTTCAAGCAACATCCAATACAATACTACACGAGGCTAAACAATACTACACAATACAACAATGGAAATGGAAGAAAGAAGTCTCAATTTTATTGAGCAAATTGTAGAAAAAGATTTACAAGAAGGTAAGAATGACGGACGTATTCAGACCCGTTTTCCGCCAGAGCCAAACGGCTATTTGCATATTGGTCACGTGAAGGCCATTTGCATGGACTTTGGTATTGCCGAGAAATACAACGGTGTCTGCAACTTGCGTTTTGACGATACGAACCCAGTCAAAGAGGATGTTGAGTATGTGGACTCTATCCAACAAGACATTGCTTGGTTGGGATTCAAGTGGGGCAATATCTACTATGCTTCTGACTATTTCCAACAGCTCTACGACTTGGCTATCGAGTTTATCAAGCAAGGCAAAGCGTATATCGACGAGCAGACTGCTGAGCAAATCGCAGAGCAAAAGGGTACACCTACTGAACCAGGTGTAGCATCTCCATATCGTGATCGTCCAATAGACGAGAACCTTCGTCTCTTCCAAGCTATGCAAAATGGCGAGATTGAAGACGGCAAGATGGTGCTTCGTGCGAAGATTGACATGGCCAATCCTAATATGCACTTCCGCGATCCTATCATGTACCGCATCATCACCACTCACCCTCACCACCGCACAGGTCGCACATGGAACGTATATCCAATGTATGACTTTGCGCACGGTCAATCCGACTACTTCGAGGGTGTGACACACTCTATCTGTACGTTGGAGTTCGTGGTACACCGTCCGTTGTATGACTACTACATTGATCAATTTATCACAGGCGACTATCGTCCACGTCAATATGAGTTCAACCGCCTCAATATCACCTACACCGTGATGTCGAAGCGTAAGATGCTCCAACTGGTGAAAGAGGGTCTTGTAAGCGGCTGGGACGATCCACGTATGCCTACTGTATGTGGTCTTCGTCGTCGCGGTTATACCCCAAAGGCCATCCGCGCGTTTATTGATAAGATTGGTTATACCAAGGTAGAGGGTATGATTGACCTCGGCTTGCTGGAGCATACCGTTCGCGAGACATTGAAGGAGACTGCTCCACGTGTATGCGCTATCTTCGATCCTGTGAAACTCGTTATTACCAACTACGAAGGCGAGGGTGAAACTATCGCAGCAGAGAATATCGACGGTCACCCAGAGTTGGGTACCCGCGAGATGACTTTCGCTAAAGAGCTCTATATCGAACGCGGTGACTTCCAAGAGGAAGGCGACAAGAAGTTCTTCCGCCTCAGCCCTGGCGGTCGTGAGGTGCGTCTGAAAGCCGCATATATCATCCAAGCAATAGGCTGTGAGAAGGATGCAGAAGGCAATATCACCACAGTATATGCAACTTATGATCCCGACTCTAAGTCAGGTACCGAAGGCGGCAACCGCAAGACCAAATCTACTATCAACTGGGTAGAGTGCGAGTCTTGTGTGGATGCAGAGGTTCGCTTGTATGACCGCTTGTTCGCTTGCGAAAACCCATCAGCAGAGGAAGGCGACTTCCGTGACCTCTTGAATCCAGATAGCTTGAAGGTGGTAAACTGCAAGATTGAGGGTGCGATGAAGGTAGAGATGCACGCACCAGAGGTGGTGAATGGCATTGCTAAGTGCAACAACTATCAGTTCCTCAAGCACGGCTATTTTGTTGTGGATCCTGATACTACAGCCGAGAAATTGGTCTTCAACCGCACCGCTTCGCTCAAGGATAATTGGCAGAAGTAAGGCTTGTGCACTTACTAGCACGCTCGCTTTGCGAGCTAAAGGACGCGCCGATGGCGCTATAAGTTAAAGGCGAGAGTTAAGAGGCGATGAATATACGAACACAAAACGGCAAACAATACGTTCTCTGTGCGTGGAGGCGGAAATATGTCCGCCTCACACCAGAGGAGCTAGTGCGCCAAACAACGCTGCAATTGTTGGTGGATGAGTATAGATATCCACATAATTTGATAGCAGTGGAAGTTCCCATAGCAGTGGCTGGTATACAAAAACGCTGCGATGCTATCATCTATAACCAGCACATGCGACCGCTGATGCTCATTGAGTTCAAAGCTCCATCTATTCATCTCACCCAAGAGGTATTCGACCAAGCCGCTATCTACAACCGCACTCTGCATGTGCCTATACTGATGCTTTGCAATGGACGCGAAAGTATTGTAGCACAAATACATTCTACGCAATATCAATTCATTGAACACATCCCTGCATACAACATACTGACAAATATTGATTGAAATGTTTTTTCAGAAACCTAATACTTGATTACTTGAAACTTCGACAACTTCAATGTATAATTTAACATATTTATTATTATGACTTTTAAGCAATCCGTTGAACATGTGTTTGAAAACTTTTCAAACATTAATGGAAGGGCTAGCCGCTCTGAGTATTGGTGGTGGTATTTATTTACATGTCTTGTCCGATTTGGAATAGTAACATTACGTATTCTTATTGATAACCAAACAGCTGTAGCATTATTTATATTACCTATAACAATTTTAATGCTGATTCCAGATATATGTGTAAGCATACGTCGTAATCATGATAGTGGTCATAGTGGTTGGTGGATTATATGTCCAGTTGTAAACATTGTCATGTTGTTTCTTCCTTCTGATCCTGAAAAAAATGAATATGGTTATCCTGAGGGGATAGAAGAAGCTGAAGAAGAACTATAATTCAACAATATGTCAAATAAAAATGCACTTCCAGTTGGGAGTGCATTTTTTGTATATATATTATATAAGGTGTATCCTTACATCACAATGTTCACGATGCGCCCTGGAACGACAATCACTTTCTTAGGAGCGGCGCCGTTCAATTGTTTGGCGGTCAACTCGTGAGCCATAACAATCTTCTCAACCTCTTCGCGAGGAGTATCCTTTGCCACCTCAACAGTAAAGCGAACTTTACCATTGAACTGAACTGGGTACTTTTGCGTTGCCTCTACCAAGTAAGCCTCGTTGCAAACTGGCCACTCTGCATCATTCACAGTTGACCACTCTTTGCTTTCAGCTTGCAAGCACAAAGAATATGCTTCTTCAGCAATATGTGGAGCGTATGGAGCGAGCAAGATAGCGAAAGTCTTGAGCACTTCCACCTTGTTGCACTTGAGCGTTTGCAACTCGTTTTGCGCAATCATGAAGGCAGGGATAGAAGTGTTGAACGAGAAGTTCTCAATATCCCAAGTAATCTTCTTAATGAGTTTGTGCAAAGCGCGCAACTCTTCAGCAGTTGGCTCATCGGTAGAAAGCGTCTCGAACATATTCCACCATTTGCGCAAAAAGCGGTGTACACCATCGATACCGTTGGTATCCCAAGGTTTGGACATCTCGAGTGGACCAAGGAACATCTCATACAAACGCAACGTATCGGCACCATACTTAGCTACTACATCATCAGGGTTCACCACGTTGAACATAGACTTAGACATCTTCTCTACTGCCCAACCGCAGATATATTGCTTTTCTGCAGGAGTGCCCATGTATGGATTATCCACATCAGTTGTGCCGTCAGCATATACAAACTCAGCGTTCTTATACTCTGGCATCCAGTTGCGGAAAGCATCCACGTCAAGGATATCGTTCTTCACGATATTTACATTCACGTGAATTGGTTGTACTTTGCCCTTGTACTCTGGGTTGTCAATAAGGTTATAACTGATAAACAAGTTGCCTGTTGCACCTTCGCCGATATAGCGATACACGAAGTTCGAACGGCCTTGAATCATACCTTGGTTGATGAGTTTCTTGTATGGTTCATCCTCACAGATATAGCCGAGGTCATAGAGGAACTTGTTCCAGAAGCGGCTATAGATGAGGTGACCTGTAGCGTGCTCGGTACCACCAATATAGAGATTCACTTGACGCCAGTAGTCGTTAGCCTCTTTGCCCACGAGCGCAGCGTCATTATGGTTATCCATATAGCGGAGGTAGTATGCAGAAGAACCTGCAAAACCAGGCATAGTGCAGAGCTCAAGTGGGAAGATAGTCTCGTTGTCGATGAGAGACTTGCTCACAACTTGGCAGTTCTTCTCGTCCCACGCCCAGAGGTCAGCATTGCCCAGTGGAGGCTCACCTGTGGTAGTAGGCTTGAAGTTGGACACCTCTGGCAAGAGGAGTGGCAAGCAAGACTCTGGAATCATATATGGCATACCATTCTTGTAATATACAGGGAATGGCTCGCCCCAATAGCGTTGACGACTAAACACAGCATCACGAAGACGATAGTTTACTTTCACGCGACCGAGACCCGTATTGGTGATATGTTCCTTCATCGCTTGAATAGCGTCCTTCACCTGCATACCGTTGAGGAAACCAGAGTTGATCATCACGCCCTCTTTCGCATCAAAGCTTTGCTCACTAACATCTGCACCCTCAATAAGTGGGATGATAGGCAAGTTGAAGTGTTTAGCAAACGCATAGTCGCGGCTATCGTGTGCAGGTACAGCCATGATAGCACCAGTACCGTAACCACTCAATACATAGTCACTCACATAGATAGGTATTTCAGCTTTGGTGAGAGGGTTGATAGCGTATGAACCAGTGAATACACCTGTCACACGGCGGTCAGCAATACGCTCACGCTCGGTACGGTTCTTCACCATTTGCAAGTATGCCTCTACCTCTGCTTGTTGCTCTTCTGTAGTTACACGAACCACATACTCGCTCTCTGGAGCCAATACCATGAAGGTCACACCAAACACAGTATCTGCACGGGTAGTGAAGATAGTGAATGGCTCATCTTGACCCTTGATAGCAAAACGCATTTCAGCACCTTCGCTGCGACCAATCCAGTTGCGTTGAGTCTCTTTGAGGGAATCTGTCCAATCCACAGTCTCAAGACCTTGCAACAAACGTGGAGCGTACGCACTCACGCGGAGGTTCCATTGGCGCATCACGCGTTGCTCTACTGGGAAACCACCACGAACAGAAAGTCCCTCGCTCACCTCGTCGTTGGCCAATACACAACCTAGTTCTGGGCACCAGTTTACTTTTGTATCTGCCAAATAAGCAATACGATAGTTCATCAAGCGCTCTTGTTGCTCTTGCTCAGAGAGGGTTGCCCATGTAGAATCTGTTTGCTCAAACTTCTCGATAAGTTTGCTAATAGGCTGTGCCTTTTGCAAAGAGGTATCGAAATAAGAGTTGAACATTTGGATAAATGCCCATTGTGTCCACTTATAGAAGTCTGGGTTACAAGTCTTTACCTCGCGATCCCAATCGTAGTTAAAACCAATCTTTTGGAGTTGCTCGATATAGTGAGCGATATTCTCCATGCTGGTTTTCTCTGGGTGTTGACCTGTTTGGATAGCGTATTGCTCAGCAGGCAAACCATAGGAGTCAAAACCCATTGGGTGGAGGACATTAAAACCTTGTAGGCGTTTGTAACGGCTGTAGATATCGCTGGCGATATAGCCAAGAGGGTGACCTACGTGCAAACCCGCGCCCGATGGGTAAGGGAACATATCAAGCACGTAGAATGGTTGTTTATCGCTTTGGTTACTTACGCGGTAAGTGCCAGCTTTCGCCCATTCGGCTTGCCATTTCTTTTCAATTTCACTGAAATTGTAATCCATAAAACTATTTATGATTTAATTATTTATTTGTTCATTTCTTATTTCGGCTTGGCAGCCTCAAACAATCTGCCTACACCGTATGATTTTTGTTAGGTCATTTAGTCATAACCTTTGCGGCTGCAAAGGTACTACAAATAAATCAATTATGCAAGTTTTTTCAAAAAGGAAGAGGAATAATGGTGTTATTTTTTTACACAAACAACTCATCCAATGTTATAGTATGCATAAAGTCGTTGGAGTATTCGTTATACTCAAGACCATAAGTAGTGATGAGTATCGGATGTATGGCAGTCTTGCGAGATAAATGCTGAAGGAGTAGATTGGTACGGTGCACTAATTGCTGGTGATAGGACCTCATCTACTTCTTTTGTTCTTCCTATTAAACTATCCATAAAAGTTATTTTTATTCCGCCACGAAACATACTTTTTGTAAACTCATGGCGGATTATCTTAATGTTTTTTCGCTGCAAAGGTACTAAAAATAAATGACATCTGCAAATTATTACGTGTTTTTGTGGTATTTTATTATGTGTTTTTGTGGCATTATGTTACGTGGTTTTGTGGTAACTAACTGAATGCAATTTAAGAATATGGAGAGTAAAATGGTATATACAATACGCGGGAAGTGTAGTATTTACTAAGCTTCCCGCGTGAGTGTATTTTTTTGAAAAGAGTTTTCGTGTGCCAATAGGTGAGCGGTCATGATAGTTATATCACAACCAAATATGCAAAATATTTGTATGCCAAATCACGAAGGGTACGTTCCTCTTGTTTAAGACTTTGCAAGTCGCCTTCCGTTAGTTGTTCGCGATATGCTTTGCCTTGATACATCATGCCTATAAAAGTATGATTATCTTCTTCAATCAGTTGTATATCTTCGAATGGTATGCCATCGTTTGCCTCGAAACAAGGTAGGTACGCCACATTACGTACTTTCCCTTGTACTGCGCGCAATAGTCCCTTTTGTACTAAATCTGAGATGTCACGATTGGCAGTATCTAATGATACTTCAGCTAATTTTGCCCAGTTTTTAGCAGTCAGTTTGCCATCATAACCACTGAGGTAAATGTTCAATATGTCTTTTTGGCGTTTGGAACAGGGGGCCTCCGCATGTAACTGCCAAAAATAGGTTTTTTGTAGCACATTACCAATCACACTATCCGACGAATGAACGGCTTTTAACAACGCGGATAGAAACCAGATTATCCAATCAGTAATATCACCATCTCCTCGTTGGGCACGCTCCAGTTCGCGATAATATGTATCGCGGTCTGCTAATATCTGGTGCGACATACTGTAATAACGCAACTGATTACCTTCGAAACGCGCCAATAGGCTATCTGATAGCGCGCGTGCTAAACGGCCATTGCCATCATCAAAGGGGTGGATACATACAAACCAAAAATGCGCAATGGCTGCTTTGAGAGGTGAGGCGGCAATGGTTTCATCGTTGTACCAATGGAGGAAAAGTTCCATCTCTTGCGGCACACGCTGCGCTTCAGGTGCTTGATAATGCACACGCTCACGTCCCATATTACCCGATACGACCTGCATGCCATGTGTGCGGTATTGCCCAATATCTATTTGATAATGTTTTCTTCGGTCAATAGGAAACAGATCGTTGTGCCATTGGAATAGTCGCTCGTGCGTTAAGGCTTGTTTGTAATTGTGCGTCGCATCCAACTCAACACTCACTATACCTTCTACATCATGCGAAATACTTTCAGCAACGCCTTCTGCGGGCACACCTAACCGCCTCGCTACAGAGGAACGGACAGAGTTGGTCTTGAGCGTGATGCCCTCTATTTGTGAGGTGGATACGATCTCAGCGGTGATACTTTCGGCTGTGGCTTTCAGTTGCTCTTCAAATCCGAGCATGCTCAATCGCCCGTGCATATAGCCTAAAGCCTGCATCACTTGCATGAGTTTGTCTGAGACTTGATCCTTGTCCCAAACAAAATTTGTCCAGTTATCCGCCTGATGAATAAACATAGTTGTGTATGTGTCAATAATTGCCTGCAAAATTACAATTTTTGTGAGATATATGCAAGCATTTTATGTGAAAATATCATTTTTGCGGTTAAAAATGTTGATTTTAGACGCAAAATCTGCGGTTTATTGCCATTTTTAAGCCGCCTCATAGTTTTTTGAGGTTGCCAAGATATGTTAAAACTCTCTTTTCGTGGGATGGGAATAGGTGTGCTGCAAGTTTCGGGAGCACCATAGGGGATTTGTGGGACTTCTGTGGGCTTTCGGTGGCTTTCTATAAACGTGTTTCTATAATAATGCTGCAAAAATCTTCGGCATTTTGGTAGTTTTGTGCCGAAGATTGTGCCGAAAGTTTGCAATAGTTATGCAGCATTAGTGAATAAAGAATGTTGTATCTGAAATGAGAGAATCGTTAGCAGGATTTACATAATTATGGATATGATATGCTGAATAAATGTCACCATTATCATGGACTTGGTATCCGTAAACTCCGCACTCAGACACGCTACTCCACAGGAATGATGTGATAGTTTTATCTTCGGGATTGATAATCGTGTTTCCATCTAAAGCAAAATACCCTTCCTCACCGATGACTTCTTTTCGAACCAGTCCAGAATCAGTCATTTCATATATCTCATGTGCAGAACCACCTTTAGCTCCTCCGTGATAGTAATTTAGAAGTAATTCATCTTCCCCATCGAAATCAATATCGTAGAATTGATATTCTGCATTGGGCAGAAGTGAATTGTGAGAATAATTGTTTCGAGTGGTATCATATTTGAAAATATAGTAATCGCAGGTCTTGAATCCATTGAAATCTTTAGAATAAACAATATCAGATACATTCTTGCTCATAAAGATATTCTTAAAACATTTGGCTCTTTCTGACCAATCAGTCCAAACATATTCTTTTCCTGTTTTCTGGTTATAGAAAAATAATCGGACTCCGTTTTCTAAAGCACTCCATCCGTATTCCTTTGAATAGTTAGGATATAGAATACCGCTTACTTCAAAGTCATTGATGATTGTATCGAATCTGAAATAAACACTAATCGTTTTCCAATCCTTTTTGAGTGGATTTTTATTTTCCAAATCCAACACCCAATTCAATGATAGTCGTTTAATATCCAAATAAGCATAACCGACACTATCAGTTAGATCATGCAATGCCCATATTATAGCAAGGGTGTCATTCGACCAATAATATGCATCATAGCATGCTTTGCTAAGATGCCAATAGTAACCAGTATCAGCAATCAATTCTTTTGGTACAGTCGCTTTGCATTGCTCATAAGCACCAAATTCGTCTTCAATCACTTGCCTTAAAGAATCAAAATAGGCAATAGACACATCGAACGTCAATGCAGAGATTTCCACTTTCCCGTGATTGGGGAATACTTCCCAAAAACGGTTATCCCATTCGGAAAATGAATGCATATCTCCGTAATAAGCATTCGTAAATAGGTCTAAGATAGAAGATTTAGGTTGTTCCGATTTCTTGCAGGAGAAAAAAGATAAAGCAATTAGCAATATAGCAAGGTGTTGTTTCATAGGTTTATTTTTTAATTTGTTGCAAAGGTACAATAAATTTTACAACTATGCAATAATTAACAAGTGATTTAGACGAAAAATATAAAATATTTGTCGCGAATCACTATTTGTACTAACGTTTGTCCCGAAGTGGAAAATATTCAATCGCCTAACAAAGTCCAATGATTAAGAATATTGCCCAAACTATAACAATTAGCCAGTCTCCTAATCCACCTCTTGATAGCATAGTTATAGGCCATATAAAGTCCCAATTACTGATGAAACACATAATGATGTAAAAAATGATAGCAATTGTAAGCATAGTTTGTATATATTTTATGATTTTGATATGTTAAACGTTCTTTATTCGTTATTGTATGAAGATTATTTTGCTAATATTCTAAGTTCTACCCAATCTCCATAAACTTCTTTTTCTGCTATTTCAGAGTTAATCGCACCAAATAAATTAAAATCATTTCCAATATTGCGTTCGTATTCAAGCAAGGTATTATGATAAGATTGCAAGACTATTCTAACCTTATTTGTTTCCCATGTATGTTTTATACCATCTTGTTTATATGTAATTTTCCAACCTTCTTTTTCCTTTTTTTCATGTATCTCTTCAGTTCTCATGCCCTTGTAACGTTGGCAAAAATATTGCACCATAAAATTAAAAACTTCTGGAGAAGTTCTCTTACTTGCTTTCCCCTGATGAAATGTACATACAATTTCATTAATGGTATTATTTTGATTGAACTTCACTTCACTAAAGGTAAAGTAATTCATTGCGACATTACCATTTGCCAATTCAAGAGAACTGCTATTGCGTTTATATTGTACATATCCATTGGCTAAACAAGTTTCAAGATTATCTCCTACATTAATATTTTCAAAGAAAACCTCTTTTGAGTTACCAAACAAGAAGAAAAGCATTGTGTACAAAAAAGTCATCATTAGTTTCATAAGATTTTTTAATTAGGCTCTCACAATTCCCAAATGAAAGCAGATTAATATAAATAAGATATGAGAATTTGTCAAGAAGGCAATCCTTAATTATATTGAAGCAAATATCTATTCCTTGAAATAACTAATACTTGCTGTTACATTATTGTATTCATCGTATTCTTCATAAACGATTTGCTCTAATTTGCCGTTTTCAACATAGGCTCTCGCTGTAATTCTCAATCCTTTATGAATTCCACTATATCCATAAAAGAATATTCCTTTTTTTAAGACAAGTCTACCCGCACTGCATTGGATTATAACTATATTTTCTTCGGGACGGTAGTCCGCCTGAAAAGATGGAAATTTATTTAACTCAGTAATTTCCATCTTTTGTCCTTCTTTTTCCAAACTTGCTCGCCTAGGGATGAACTTCTCCGCGCTCATATTCCCACTTAGAATAAGACACAAAATGGTCAGCAATAAGGTTAGATGTGGTGCTGGTTTCATAATAATCATTATTTATATTTGTTCATTTGTTAATTTATTAATCTGGTATTAAACCATAATAGATAGTATGATTGCTATATTCGATGGATAAAATTATATGTTTAGAAGGAGATTGGACGATGTCCAACGAACATCTCGTTCCTTCTTCATCAACACATTTACGTGAGAGATAGATATTCCCATCTTCATCTGACCATATTTCCTCCTTGTCAATACTTTTAAAAACAAGAAGTTGTTTAGCATAGACTTTAACTGTTGTTTTATCTAGGATAACGTTATAGTTACAATCATACCAACCTGTTTCTTGATTGCCAGTAGATCCGCATACTCCTATTGCTTTAAATCTAACAACATCAGTATTTTGTGTGCTTGTTGTATTGACACGAGGTGCTCCTGTATGAAGTCCTAATGGATCATTAGGATTATAATTCATAGAAGGGGGAGAGATGTGTACAGGGTCTGCATATACTGGTGTATAAGACACAAAGGGTATATTTGATTGTGCAAACATACAAAGTCCTAAATTGCATATTAGGAATGTCATAAAAATCTTTTTCATAATCATATCTAATTATATTTATGGAAATTTAACATTTGGAAAATATGTGGTACCTAAATCAATAGCAAAACAAACATTATCATACCATATATTATATGCCTTGGGCAAATCTTTAAATGCTGCTATTTTAATTGTAGCTCGTGAGGTAATCTTTTTAGCTGGTAGACCAGTGCTTAATGTCTTGCTGCAAAAGAATGGTCCTTTACCTTTTCTGAAAAGACTTAATGCAGTAGGATAATTGTTTGATACATAATACTCTACAGTGCCAGTGAATTGATAGTAGTGATTTGCTTTAATATCCTTTTTTCGCTGTTTTTTATCTGGGAAATTCATATTGTCTATTGTGAATTTAAAATAATATTCCCAAGGACCTTCAGAGGCATCATATATGATAAAACCATCATAATTTCCTTGGATTTTTACATTGGCAGAGGATTGTTGCCATTTACTCCAATATTTATCAAAATATGCTGATACATTAATTTCTGAAAAAACATTAAGCGTTGTGAAACAGAACACAACGATAATAAGAATCCTTGTTTTCATTTTTATTGTGTTTTAAGCAAACGATTTCGCATAGGAACTCCCAACTATGCGGTTACTATATTAAGGTGTGGGAATTAATCTATAGATTACACCTTTGTGCTATAAATTAAAAACTTACTTTAGTTCGTCTTTTACAAATAGATATAAATCTATCCATGCCTTTACGATGTCAATATTAGGAGAAATGATAAGACCTTCTTGACTCGTAAAAGGTTGATTAGAAACATCCACATTGGGCTCAATAGATGTAATGAATCTAGTGGGGCAAGTAAGATAAGAATTCTGTGCTGTTATGAGTTCAAGTTTATATTCTCTTGGGATGTAAATCTCAAACAAGTCTTCCTCTCCTGGAATTTGATTAACACAGATAACTTCTTCTGGGAGATACTTAGATATATCATCTATAAATGGTCTTACTGATTCTTCGTTCGTCAACACAGAAAAACCAGACTCGTATTCTTCCCAAATTTCGACTCCACTAAGATATTCTCCTATAAGGTACCAATGAGTTGCACCAAGTTCTTTTTTTGGGTTTGTTCTAACAGGAGCAAAGTCTTCTGCGATCCGCATAGAGATCTTTCGTTGTCGATCAAAAGACAACGTGGTAGAGATGGAAAGAATAGGAGGCAATTGCAACCCAAAGTAGCCATTTTCTTTATGGTGAATAGTAAATGGAACACCT
Organism: Paludibacteraceae bacterium; assembly: GCA_017555595.1. Classification (GTDB taxonomy): domain Bacteria; phylum Bacteroidota; class Bacteroidia; order Bacteroidales; family Paludibacteraceae; genus Colicola. The sequence continues at coordinate 13,575 of JAFZGC010000092.1, forward strand.
TTATATTCTGCACGAATAATAGTCCAATCAGCATTTGTACCAGTTGATATGTCTGCATCGGGAAAAGCTTGAGTTATTTTTGCATTTATATCACGCGAATCATATTGAAGAAGATGTTCGATAATTTGGTTTCTCCATTTCTCCATAAAAGCATTTCTTCGATGGTGAGATGGTCGCAGAATAGATGGATTAGCAATAAGATACTCTACCAACCAACGAATACCAAACAATAGTGCTAATACAACGGCGGTGGCAAGAAGAATTCGTAACAATTCCATACTTAAATTTTTGTTGCATAGGAACTCCCTACTATGCAGATTACGGTTAAGTTAATAGACATATAAAAAAGCGTGGAGTCCGACTGTTGTCGTTCCACTGCCAGAGGCTCTCGCATTGCCTTAAAGAATAGAACCGACAACGCGAAGCCCACGCCGATATGTACATATGCGCGCGTACACCCAAATAAAAGGTACGCGTGTACAGGATATACACATCCCGAGGACATCTATCGTTGCTAAGTCCTGATTCTTTAGTTCGAAATTTGCGAGATTTCTGCCAGTCAGAACAGAGCGTAATAAACGCCTTTTAATATGTCTGCTACCCCAGCCGATGATGTGCAGACATCCCCGGCGTGGAATTGCGGGTGCAAATATACAACATTTTTTTGATATGACCAAATAAAAGTTGCTTTTAAGGTGATTTTTGTTTAGAGGACAAGTTGATAGTACAACGCTTTTAGGAAAGTGGTCAACTATTTTAGGATAGGAGTCAACTATTTTAGGACTTTAGTCAACATTTTTAGGGAGGTGGTATTAAGAAAAATGCACTTTTTTGAGGTGTGGAGTTGGTGCGGCTTTCTCTCGGTCGTCTCTCGGTCGTCTCTCGGTGGAATTAGGCAAGGTATAAGAGAGGGGAAAGAGACGGCAATCTTAATAAAAGTACTTTTTTGTAATTTGGAGTTCTTTGGTTCATCCTAGGTTCGTCTTTGGTTCGTCCTTGGTCTTTGACACGGAGCATATATATAAGGTACAAGGGAGGGGAATCTTAAGAAAAGTACTTTTTGCGCTAAGTGCAGGCAGTGTCGCTTTGTGATGTCGCCTAAAGGCGAAGTGGTGGCAGCAGAGCTGCGGTAGCGGCTCACGCTGTGAGCGGTGGGTACATAAGACGGAAAATGCTCGGCGAATTAACGCCGAGCATTAAACCAGTTGCCTTTGCGATGTGATTACTTATTAGAGCAACTTCTTCACTTGTTCGTAAACGTTTTGTGCGGTGAAGCCGAGTTTCTCGTCAAGCACTTTGTATGGCGCAGAGAAACCGAAGGAGTTGAGTCCCCAAACGGTACCGTGTTCGCCTACAAGGCCTTCGAGGTTGCATGGCAAGCCTGCGGTCAAACCAAAGCGAGTTACACCTTGTGGCAATACTTCTGCTTGATACTCTTTGCTTTGTTGGCGGAAGATAGCCTCAGAAGGTACGCTCACGATTTGGAGGCGGATGCCCTCAGCACGAAGGAGCTCAGCACCTGCCATAAGAGTAGAAACTTCACTACCAGAAGCGATCATCACTACTTGTGGGTTCTCATCCTTGCTAACGATATACGCACCCTTCTTCATACCAGCCTCAGAGGTGTTAGGTACACTTGTTACATCTTGACGAGAGAGGATCAACGCGGTAGGAGTATAGATGTTCTCCATTGCCATTTTCCATGCTGCGGTAGTTTCCTCTGCATCTGCAGGACGGAGCACCATCACACTTGGACGACCTGAGTGGTTGTGGAGCTTCTCCATAAGGCGAATTTGTGCCTCTTGCTCTACAGGCTCGTGGGTAGGACCATCCTCACCTACACGGAAAGCATCGTGGCTCCAAACGAACATCATTTGAATCTCCATCAACGCCGCCATACGAATTGCAGGTTTCATATAGTCAGAGAATACGAAGAACGTACCGCAAGCAGGAATAATACCGCCGTGGAGTGCCATACCAATGCACACGCAAGCCATAGTGAGTTCGCTCACACCTGATTGGAGGAAGCGACCGGTAAAGTCATCTGCTGTGATAACGTGAGTATGCTTGAGGAAGCCATCGGTCTTATCTGAGTTGCAAAGGTCGGCGGAAGATACAATCATGTTGCCTACATTCTCAGAAAGGAAAGACAAGGCTGCTGCAGAAGCAGTACGGGTAGCGACGTTGTCTTTTTGTTGGAGAAGACTCCAATCAAGGCAAGGGGTCTCGCCACTCATGAAGGTCTCATATTCGTTTGCAGCCAACGGATTAGCCTCTTTCCATTCGTGATAAGCTGCATAGCGTTGGTTGGTAATCTCACGAAGTTCCTCAGCGCGCTTGTCGAAGAGTGCTTGTACGTCAGGGAAGATTTGGAATGGGTTCTCTGGATCGCCACCAAGGTTCTTCACAGTAGCCTCGAAGCTTGCACCAGACTTACTGATTGGTTGACCGTGAGTAGAGGTCTTTCCTTCCCAACTTGCGCCTTCTGCATTCACGCAACCCTTACCCATAGAGGTATGACCAATGATGAGCGAAGGACGAGAAGTCTCGTTTTGTGCATTGATGATGGCTTGGCGGATAGCGTCAGGATCGTGACCATCGATATCTTGCACATACCAACCCCATGCCTCGTACTTCATGGCTACGTTCTCAGAAGAGACCTCGTTGCAAGAGGTAGAAAGCTGAATCTCGTTGGAGTCGTAGTACATGATGAGGTTGTCGAGTTTGAGGTGACCTGCCATACGACCAGCACCTTGGCTAATCTCCTCTTGGATGCCGCCGTCAGAGATGAAAGCATATATGGTTGGGTTGTGGATCTCGCCGTAACGAGCGTTGAACCACTTAGCTGCAATAGCAGCACCGACAGCGAACGTGTGACCTTGACCAAGAGGACCAGAGGTGTTTTCGATGCCACGCTCCACATTGCGCTCTGGGTGACCAGGAGTGACACTACCCCATTGACGGAGTTGCTTCAGTTCGTCCATGGTGAAGTGACCTGTCATGCAGAGTTGTGCATAAAGCATAGGTGACATGTGACCAGGATCAAGGAAGAAGCGGTCGCGCGCCTCCCAACATGGGTTCTCTGGATCGTGGATAAGGAACTCAGAGTAAAGCACTTGTACGAAGTCTGCTCCACTCATGGAGCCACCAGGGTGTCCACTCTTGGCCTTCTCGACCATTGCTGCGGCAAGGATACGGATGTTATCTGCCGCTTTTGTCATTAGTTGTTTTGAATTCATGATTGTATCTTGTTGTATTGTTTAGCGTTGTATAGGGTTGTTAAAATTTGTATCCAAGGAAATAGTTGAGTCCCCAATTGGTATCTTGTCTGTATCCAAAACCAGGCAAGTAGGCAGGCAAAGCATCTCCCTGTTTGTCTGTACGAGTGAAAAGAAATTTCATACGAATATACCACCCCATCTGAAATCCTTTCCATATCTGCACTTGGCAGCCAGCTACAATCTCGCCCCAACAATCAAACTTGTGCTGATTAAGGAAATCAACTTTTCCCGCTTCCCAATAATCGTCATACACAGGTACATCCGTTATCTGAAATCCCTGATATGCTCCAGCAAATCGCAAACCAATCATTAGGCAGTTGTCGCCTGCCCCTTTCTTTAATGCACTTAGGTCCATGCCTATACGCCCAAAACCACCTTGCCCAGTATAATGTCCTGCATCTGCTGTTGCTGTAGCATGTGCATAGCCCAACTCCAATGTGGGATAGAATCGTTTTGCCAAGCGCACATTGAGTGCCATCTCATAATCCTGAACCAGCCCACCTGACCTCACTACTTCGAGAATAGGCGTCGCTATATCCAACTTAATACTCATACCCTGATAAATAGCCGTATCGGAGTATTGCTTTGCACTCTCGCCCGCGCTTACGCACAAGGCACTGCACAAAAACACCAATATGAGCAACCAACGACTATTCATGCAAATAAAGGCAAAGATTTTCTTGCACAGCATTCTCCACATTGGCATTTACAATATGTATGCTATCCACTCGGCAATCAGTGGACCAAGCTGCATGAATCGTATGATAAACGGCACAACCACATGCTAAACTTACAAAATATTGGCGGGGTGTATGCTCCACAAAAAGCGTATCAGTCTGGTTGTGAAAAGTCATCAAGAACGCCGTGATGGTAGTGTCGGGGCGCAAGAAGAGGGGGATTTGTTTAATGTTCTTATTGTTATAGAGGATATAGGTCTCGTTGTCTATCGCTTGCACACTTATACTATCCCACGCCGTGTATTTCACCGAATGCCCTTGTGCGTTCAGCGAATCCGCTTGCAGGGTCATGATAGCACAGACCGTCATATCCTTTCGGCAAGTGGTATCAGAAGTGCACGCTTCTAAGAATGCTATCAGACAAATAAAAAATATGGTATAACGAATAACAAATTTCATCTTTCTCCCATTAGAGTAATGATCGTGCTTCATCGCGCAAAGCTTGCATGGCTTGATCATTAGCCGTCTGACCATTGGCTGCAAAAGCAGTGATTAACACTTTGGCATAGTCGAGTGCGGTACTCTCTGGCGGCATCTGCTGCGCCATACTATTAATGAACGCCACCATCTGCTCGCGAGCAGAAAGAATGAGATGCCACACCTCATCACTCACATATACTTGCTGGCTTAAATTATGGTCGTATTCTACACGAATAGTACGCATTAAATGTTGTTGCACATGCAAGATGGTCATCTCGCCCAAATTGAGTTCTACCAACATATGCTCTGGTGTAGTACGCTCCAAAAGTAATGCCAAACGCTCATAAGCGCGCATGCGCAACGGCGAAATTTCTTTTTGCGAAAGGCGTTTGAGCTCCCAAAGGCGTTTTTCCGTCTCGCTTTTATAGAATTTATGCATTACGAGCCACGTCGCCAACAGCACACAAAGTGCAGGTGCACAATATTTCAATAATTCTATCATAGTTACTAAATAAATTTGGGTGCAAAGTTACAAAAAAAATAACAAATACGCAAGCAAAAGAAGGAAAATTCATGGCAACCGTATTAAAAACTATCAAATACATTCATTTTGCCTTGTGCCAATTCGCAAAAATGGTTGTTAAAAAAGAGGGAAACTAAAGAATAGTAACAGAATGATAACGGAATGGTAACGGGAGAAAGGGGAGAAAAGATAAAGTAAATTTGCACACTTCAAAATAAATTATTACCTTTGCGCAATTTTTTATGAAATACAAACAATTTCATACAATTTGAAGCAATACATTTTATGGGGAAACTGAATGCTGTTTTGGTGGGACTTATCACTCCTAGCCAAAACGAAGAGAGAACAAAAGAATACTTGGATGAGTTGGCATTCCTTGCCGACACCAATAATACCAATTGCGTCAAGCGCTTCGTACAACGCCTTGACTCGCCTAACACATCTACCTATGTAGGTGAAGGTAAGTTGCAAGAGATCAACCAGTACGTTCAGCAATTTGCTGATACAGATGACTTTATTGACATGGTCATCTTTGATGACGAACTATCACCTCGTCAGTTGCGCAATATCGAAAAAGCACTCAATGCGCACAACCAAAACGAGATCAAAGACAACCACAAACAACCCGTTCGTGTCATAGATCGCACGATCCTTATCTTGGAAATCTTCCTCCATCGCGCCCAAACCTCCTATGCTAAAACACAAGTGGAGATGGCGCACTTGCAATATATGCTACCCCGATTGACTCGTATGTGGTCACACCTTGACCGCCAACGAGGCGGTGGTACCACCAGTCGTGGTATGGGTGAAACGCAGATTGAGGCAGACAAACGAATCATCGGTCAGCGTATCGCATTGCTGCGCGAGGAACTCAAGAAAATAGATCGCCAGATGGCCACACAACGCCAAAATCGTGGTAAGATGGTGCGCGTCGCCCTCGTAGGATATACCAACGTAGGCAAGTCCACCATGATGAACTTGTTGAGCAAGTCCGATGTATTTGCAGAGAACAAACTCTTTGCTACGTTGGACACCACTGTACGCAAGGTAACTATCGAGAATCTACCATTCCTTCTTTCCGATACAGTAGGATTTATTCGCAAACTCCCTCACCATTTGGTAGAATCCTTCAAATCTACTTTGGACGAAGTACGCGAGGCAGATCTACTCATTCACGTAGTAGATATCTCGCACCCCAACTTCGAGGAGCAATACGAGGTAGTAGAGCAAACAATCAATGAATTGCTGACCAAGCAAACCGAAGTACAGGAAGCCGACCCATGGTCAAAGAATCGCAAATCGGGCAAGGCAAATCGAAAATCAGAGAAGACTGTAGTGCAAATACCTCGCATCGTAGTCTTCAACAAAATTGACGCTTTCACTTATACTCCCAAAGAGGAAGATGATCTTACACCAATAAAGCGTGAGAACATCTCTTTAGAGGAACTACAACGCACATGGATGTCCAAACTGCACGATGACTGCATCTTCATCTCTGCACGACAGAAAGTGAATATCGACGAACTAAAAACGCTCTTCTACGAACGCATCAAAGCCATTCATATTCAGCGCTATCCGTACAA
>JAFZGC010000093.1 GCA_017555595.1 Paludibacteraceae bacterium
TAAAGGAAAAATTCTACTCAACAATGATGAAGTCGTTATTTTACGACAAAAAAATGGGTTGCGTTATCAATATCCTAAGACAGAGGTAGTTGCCATACAAGAAGAAATGGAAGAAACTACAACAGAAGAAAATAGCAACATAATACGACAAAAAAATATAGCTATCCGCGCAGCCATAGCAGGTGGAACAACTTATATGCCTCATATTGGGTGGGGGGGAACAATGGAGGCACACCTAATGATGGGTACTCAAAGGATTTTTGGACAGCCATTTTTTTTAGGCGGCAGCACGGGTTACCGTGGAGTCTTCTACGGTGATAATAATTACTTATGGATTCCACTACAGTTAGTATTGCAATACCCTATTGCCTATCGATCTACTATGCACCACCGTCCCTTTTTGGGGGCTTCATTTGGTTATTCATTCGCTACAAATAAACAATGGGGAGGCGGATTGTGCACTGGAATAGATTTCGGTTGGTGGTATCAAATCAACACCATCAGCAATCTCTCCATCTCACTCACCGCACAATGGCAACAAACACAAATATATATTAAAGAAACGATCAACTATATCGACTACACCAATCATATCGGTTGCAATTTATTGAGTATAGGTATCAAAGTGGGAATACAATTTTAGGGATATGATTCACAAAAAGACACAATCAGTTCATTCACTCAATCGGCCTCGCCAACGCGATGCGCGCATCCATCGCATCAACATCATGCTCAATGACAGCGAGATGCGTGCCTTAAGTCGCTACTGCGACAAATATGGTGTGCGCAACCGTTCGCGCTTCGTGCGAGAGACCTTGATGCGAGCGGTACTTAAGCAGTTCGAAAAGGATACTCCTACCCTTTTCGACTAACTCCAATCCATTAGCTATTTACGCGTTTCTCAACCAACGCAAAATCAATCTTCTTGCGTTCTACATCCACTTTCACAACGCGTACACGCACGCTGTCTGATAAGGTATAAGTATTACCACTACGGGCAGCTGTCAAGCAATAATTCTCCTCATCATATTGCATATAATCATGCGGCTCAATCGTACGAATTGGCACCAATCCTTCGGTTAGTGTGTCGCCAATTTGTACAAACAATCCAAATTCTGTAACACCACTAATTACTCCGTCAAACTCCTCGCCAACATGCTTGCTCATCCATCGTGCTTGCATCTCTTTGATAGAGTCGCGCTCTGCCATTTGTGCCATTTGTTCGGTGTCTGAGCAACGTACACAAGCCTCCTCCAGAACCTCTTTATCGTGTCGGCAAATAGTTTTAGATTGCAGCAAATAGAGAGAAATAAGGCGATGCACCATTATATCAGGATAGCGGCGAATAGGCGAAGTAAAATGCGTATAATGAGTAAAAGCCAAACCATAATGCCCTATATTTGATGTGGAATATACCGCTTTTGCCATCGCACGGATAGCTAATGTCTCAATCAGTGTTTGGCTATTAGTACCCTGGCAACTATCCAATAATGCGTTGATATGCTTGTTTTGCACACTGCGTTTGAATGAAGTGCGCAGATGAAAACCAAACTGACGGATAAAATTGCCCAACTTTACCAACTTATCTGGATCTGGCACATCATGCACACGATATACAAAAGGTCTTTCGCCTTTCGCCTTATTTCCACCTACCTCCTTTGCAACAATGCGATTGGCAAGTAACATAAACTCCTCTATCAAGTGGTTAGCATCGGTGGATCGGTGGAAAACAATCTCAGTAGGATCGCCCTGTTCATCCAACTGGAATCGTACTTCGGGTGTCTCAAAATTGATTGCACCATGATCAAATCGCTTTGCACGCAACTGCTTTGCCAACTCATTCAATGTCCGCAATGCCTCCAATAGCACCTCTTGCCTTTCGCCTCTAGCTTCTAGCCTTCCATCAATCATCTCCATCGCCTCCTCATACGCCAAACGATAGTCCGAATTAATTACCGTTCGGCAGATTTTATGGCGCAACACTTTGGCTTGCTCATCCATCTCCACCACTACCGCCATACAGAGCTTATCTTCGTTTGGACGCAAACTACAAAGCTCATTGCACAGACGTTCGGGCAACATCGGTATTACCCTATCTACCAGATAGATACTCGTACCACGTTGATATGCCTCCTCATCCACAGCACTACCCTCTACCACATAATGTGTCACGTCGGCAATGTGAATACCGATCTGACAATTGCCATTCTCCAGCACCTGAAACGAGAGTGCGTCATCAAAGTCCTTCGCATCTGCAGGGTCGATGGTAAAAGTCAGCACATCGCGCATGTCACGACGGCGAAGTATCTCCTCTTGCGAGATGATATCGGGCAACTGACGAAGCTCTTTCAGCACCTCATCACTAAAATCCGTAGGCAGCGTAAACACCTCTTTTGCAGGCACTTTTACTTGAGCCTTCTTTTCCATATGGTTACGTTCAGAACGAGCATGTTTTCGCTCACGCCGCTCGCGTTTAGCTATCAAATCTTTTGTTCGCATATCCTATTCGTTACAAAAATCGTGCAAAGGTACACAAAAATTCGGACATCTCAAAAAAAATGTATTACCATAGTAGTCATAGTTGCTTGTTGAGACTCAGATAGTGAGTTTATTAGTGTGATTTGTGTAGATTTTCAATCTTTTTTCGTTTGTTAAAGTCATCATTGCAACCGTTTGCAGGGAGTAGAAGAATGATTATAGAAAAAAAATTTGGTCATGTCGAAAAATTATTGTACCTTTGTCCCGGTTTTCGCGCGACTACGCGCGGATATTTTTTGTTGTAGAAAATAAGTACAAAAAAAAGATAAACAAAAACATTATGGTAATTAAAGTAAGTAACACCAATCAACCAAAATGGACAGATTTGAACATTCATGCTAATCTGCCTAAGAACCTCAGCAAACTCCAAGAGATCGCTAACAACCTCTGGTGGGTTTGGAATTCTGAGGCAAAGAACTTGTTTCGTAAAATTGACATCGATGCTTGGCACCAAGCGCAGTCTAACCCTGTTGTTTTGCTCAATACTATCAGCTATGATCGTATGTTGGAGCTCAGCAAGGACAAGACCTTTATGAAGGAATTGGACGCTGTGTATGCAGAATTCCGTGCATACATGGATGAGCCAAAAGATCCTAAGAAACCAAGCGTAGCATACTACTCTATGGAGTATGGTTTGACCCAAGTGCTCAAAATCTACTCTGGTGGTCTTGGCGTACTCGCAGGTGACTACCTCAAAGAGGCTTCTGACTGCAACGTGGATATGACTGCTATCGGTTTCCTCTATCGCTATGGTTATTTCACACAAACACTCTCTCCAGAAGGACAACAAATAGCAAAATACGAGGCACAAAACTTCTCTAACCTCCCTATCTCACAAGTAATGGAGGCTGATGGTACTCCAATGATCATCGAGGTTCCTTACCCAGAGCGCACTGTGAAGGCATATCTTTGGAAGGTGGCTGTAGGTCGTATCAACCTCTACTTGCTCGATACCGACAACGAGATGAACTCTGAGTGGGATCGCCAAATCACTCACCAACTCTATGGTGGCGACTGGGAGAACCGTATCAAACAAGAGATCATGCTCGGTATGGGTGGTACACTAGCTCTCAACAAACTCGGCATCAAGAAGGATGTTTACCACTGCAACGAGGGTCACGCAGCATTCATGGGTCTCCAACGTATGCTCGACCTTGTAGAGAAAGAGGGCTTGAACTTCCAACAAGCATTGGAGGTTGTTCGCGCAAGCGGTTTGTACACTTGCCACACTCCAGTACCTGCTGGTCACGACTACTTTGAGGAGGGATTGTTCTACAAGTATATGAACATGTTCCCAGCACGCCTCGGCATCGAGTGGCATGACCTCATCGGTATGGGTCGTCAAAACCCTGCTAACAACACCGAGAAGTTCTCTATGTCCGTCTTCGCACTCAACACCTGCCAAGAGGCTAACGGTGTGAGCTGGTTGCACGGCGAGGTGAGCAAGAAGATGTTCGCTCCTGTATGGCCAGGTTACTTCGAGGAGGAGCTCCACGTAGATTACGTGACCAACGGTGTGCACATGCCTACATGGGCTGCTAGCGAGTGGAAAGCTATCTATAAAGAGATCTTCCCTAAAGAGTGGATCAAAGATCAATCTAACCTCGCAATGTGGGCTCCATACAACGATATGCCAGAGGAGAAGATCTGGGCTACTCGTATGAGTCTCAAGATAAAGCTCATTGACTACTTGAAAGAGCAATTCCGTGACAACTGGATGAAGAGCCAGGGTGATCCTGCTCGTATCGTTCGTGCATTGAACGAGATGAATGCGGACAACCTCATCATCGGTTTCGGTCGTCGTTTTGCAACATACAAACGTGCTCACTTGCTCTTCACCGACTTGGAGCGTTTGGATAAACTCGTAAACAACCCTAACCGTCCAGTACAATTCTTGTTTACTGGTAAGGCTCACCCAGCTGATGGTGGTGGTCAAGGTCTCATCAAGCGCATCATCGAAATCAGCCGTATGCCACAATTCCTTGGTAAGATCATCTTCCTCGAGAACTACGACATGCGTCTTGCTAAGCGCCTCATCTCTGGTGTGGATATCTGGTTGAATACTCCTACTCGTCCTCTCGAGGCATCTGGCACATCAGGTGAGAAGGCACAAATGAACGGTGTACTCAACTTCTCTGTCCTCGACGGTTGGTGGAAAGAGGGTTACGTAGAGGGTGCTGGTTGGGCATTGA
>JAFZGC010000012.1 GCA_017555595.1 Paludibacteraceae bacterium
AAGTTACCGAGTACATTATCGGTGATGATGTAAAAGGCATTGGAGATTATGCTTTCTATAGTTGCTCTTCTTTGACCTCCATTACATGCGAGGCAGTAATTCCCCCTACTATTGGTTCATACACATTTGGCAGTATCTCAAAATCGATTCCTGTATATGTGCCATGTGGATGCGTTGAGGCATATAAAGCTGCTAGTGGTTGGAAAGATTTTACCAACATCCAAGGACCATTGGCAGAGTATCAGATAGGAGTATATGTCAATAACAACATAATGGGTACTGCTAAAATGGATATACATGATGCTTGTGGCACTCAAATATCCGCTACACCAAATGTCGGTTATCATTTTGTACAATGGAATGACGGAAACACGAACAACCCTCGTACTTTGGAACTTACACAAGATACTATTCTAACCGCAGAGTTTGCGCAATCATTCTCTGGTCAATGTGGCAATAACTTATATTGGGAACTAATAGATACTACTTTGCAGATTATAGGTAGTGGCGCAATGTATGATTACAATTCGAATACAGTGCCTTGGAAACTACTTGTAAGTTCCATTAAGGCACTTGGTATTGGTGAAAAAGTAACAAGTATTGGAAATTATGCTTTCTATAATTGCTCTTCATTGACCTCTGTCACAATCCCTAACAGCGTAACAAGCATTGGAAATTCTGCTTTCTCTGGTTGCTCTAGTTTAACCAAAACCAATTATACAGGAGATATTACAAGTTGGTGTGATATCAAGTTTGGTAACGGTTCTGCTAATCCAATGGACTATTCACACAATTTCTATATAAACAACCAAGAAATAAAAGATTTAGTAATCCCTAACAGCATTGACACTATCAATGATTATGCTTTCTATAATTGCGGTTCTTTAACCTCTGTGACTATCCCTAACAGCGTAACAAGCATTGGAAATTCTGCTTTCCGTGGTTGCTCTTCCCTTACCTCTGTCACAATCCCTAACCGCGTAACAAGCATTTATGATTATGCTTTCTATAAATGCTCTTCTTTGACCTCGGTGACTATTGGTAACAGCGTAACAAGCATTGAAAGTACTGCTTTCTCTGGTTGCTCTTCTTTGACCTCAGTCACTATCAACTCAGATGCTATTGTGAACAAAGCCTATTCATCTTCCTCCAATATTTCCAATATATTTGGCTCACAAGTTACCGAGTACATTATCGGTGATGATGTAAAAGGCATTGGAAATTATGCTTTTGAAAGTTGCTCTTCTTTGACCTCTGTAACTATTCCCAATAGCGTGACAAGCATTGGAGAGTATGCTTTCTCTTTTTGCCCCTATTTGACCTCTGTGAATATTCCAAAAAGCGTGACAAGCATTGAAAGCGGCGTGTTCTATAATTGCTCAGGTTTGACCAGTGTGACTATCGGTGAAAGCGTGACAAGCATTGGATGTGTAGCTTTCTATGATTGCTCTTCTTTGACCTCTGTGACTATCGGAAACAGCGTGACAAGCATTGAAGAAGAGGCTTTCTCTGGTTGCTCTGGTTTGACCTCTGTGAATATTCCTAATAGTCTAAAGACGATTGGCACTTCTGCCTTCGAAGGATGTGTTCGCTTGGGTAAGATTAGTCTCGGCACAGGTGTGGAAGAGATTGCTGCTAATGCATTTGCAGAATGTACTCGCTTATATGATGTTTATTGCTATGCTACTTATCCGCCACTTGTAGATGACTCTGCATTTGCTAACTACAATGTCTATTTATATGTTCCATGCGAAAGCCAACGAGATTATACATTGGATATAGTTTGGGGCAAATTCAAGTTCATTGAATGTATTGATTCTGAAGATGTAACAACAGACGGTGTTGTCGTTACTCCTTCCACCAACGATGTCACTATCACATGGCCAACAGAAAGCAATGCAGATACTTATACGATTGTCATCAAGAAAGGCAATGAGGTATTCTGCACGCTCACTTTCAATGCCGATGGTCAGTTGCTCAATATCGCTTTTGCTCCAGGTCGCGATGGTAATCACCCAGTACAATATGCCGAGCAAGCGGTTAATGGCTATCGCTTTACTGTGACAGGTTTGGAAGAAGGAACGCATTATGCATATAATATTGATGTGAAAGATGCAGCCGACAAAACCATCAAATCATACACTGGTGAGTTTACCACCGAATCTTTGACTGCGGTAGAGGAGATTGAAGTGAACGATAATGCTAATGTCCAAAAGATTCTCCGCAATAGTCAACTCATCATCCTCCATAACGGCAAGACCTATAACGCAATGGGACAAGAGTTGTAATCCGTGTTTAGTGGACGCTTCGCTACTATTTAGCGTTTAAAGAATAGCGATAGCACTTACAATTTATCAATCACGTGCGGACAACATCCGCACGTGATTTTTTTATGTATTTCTATAGCATTACTTTACATTAATTGATAAATTCTTGCGCATTCGCTTTTTTTTTATTACCTTTGCAGCCGATTTAAGTTAAGAATATAGTATGAGAACCAAATTTATCCTCTTCTTTATCCTTTCTCTGTGCTCCTTGTTCCTTGTTCCTGTAGCGACGGCACAAGTGCAACCAGGCGATTCGCAATATGCGGTGTCGCTGCATGTGGGGTATGCCCACAACCTGACATACGCCTCATATGCTAACTTCGATTTGGATGCGTATATGCCTATCAATAAGCATTTTGATATGCAAGCGAATATCCGCACCAGTACCGCTAATTTCTATACGATGGGCGTACAACTGCGTCCCAAGTTCGTATTGCCAGTTGGCGAACTATACCTCGAAGACCGACTGATGATGCGCTTTGTGTCGCGCGATAGTTTTCGAGATTTTGTGCATGCCTTCTCCGTAGGCTACAAGATGCAGTATGTCAACGTGCAAGTAGGTATGAGCAATCGTATCATCACACCGCTGCCATACGAGAAACATTCCGCTGACGCGATGATACTCGAACCTTTTGATGCCGTGTACCGCGTGGAGGCATTCGTTCGTCCACAAACATCGCCATGGAATATCAGTCTTTGCATCTCCAATATGGACAACTACCAAGTGGAGCGCATGTGGCAACCGATGTTTTACCTCGGCGGTTGGTATGATATCAACAACCATTGGCGTGTGCGCCTATCTGGTAAATACAAACTTGCTGGTATGTTCCACCTCAATGCCCATTATTATGGCGCCGAACTCCGCGCAGGGGCGGAATACAGATTTTAGTTGAGAGTTTATAGTTTAAAGTTTAAAGGCTGGAAAATATGAAGAAGAATATACAAATTTGTCTTGGTTCTTTGCTCCTTGCTCTTGGTTCCATCTTCACCGCTTGCGGACCAGATGCACGATTGGATATGGTGGGTATGTTTGCTGGCACCTCGCCAACGATTGACGAGCGTTTCGAACAATCGCAAGAATATAACAAAAAAGCGGGATTTGCTACAATACAAGCACTATCTGACGATTATCAAGTATATGTCTGTACAGATACACACATCCACAATACACGTACACGCTGGCAGTACTTTATCGACACCTATCGCGCCAACCCGATGTGCCCAGTAGCTGTACACTTGGGCGATGTCATTGATGCTACTACCGACTTTGAGTATGTAGAAGAAGCACTTGCTCCTAAACCAACAACGATGATGCTACCCACCAAATCTGACACCCTTATGGCTGTCTGTGGCAACCACGATATTTATTTCAAACAATGGAAGAATTTCATCGCCACATTCAAGACCAGTACGTACTATTTCGTACTCAAAACCCCAACGGGTAAGCAAGACCTATTTATTATTTATGACACTGCTGATGGTACAGTCGGCAACAAACAACTCCAATGGCTTGAGCAAACACTCGAATGGGCTGACACACAAGACTTCCGCCATATCATAGCATGTACACATACCCACTTCTTCAAGCGTGATGGGTCGCAAGGACATTGCTCAAACTTCCCTTTGGAGGAGACATATGCGTTGCTCAACCTCTTTACCCAACATGGCGTGAAAATGGTCTGGTCAGGACACGACCATTGTCGTGAAATAACCCAAGTGAAAGGCATGACTTGTATCGTGGTGGATTCGATGAAAGACGAGAACAAAGAGCCATTCTATATGCTCGTGACCATGGGCGATGAGATTGATTATGAGTTTGTTGCAGTACCATAACCTTTATCCAATAGCCCGCAGGGCGTCCGATACCCGATATCCGAAAATATGACAATATTTTTCTCCATAGGCACTAACCTCGGCGAGCGTGAGGAGAATCTCCGCACAGCCGTTCAACTGCTGCATGAGCGAGTGGGTGAGTGCTTGGCATGTTCCTCTGTCTATAGGAGTGCACCTCAAGGTTTTGTGTCGGACAATGAGTTTGCGAATATCGTGGCTGTGTGTGAGACAGATCATTCGCCTGAAGAAGTGTTGCTCATCACCCAACAGATCGAGCGTGAGATGGGACGCACACAGAAGTCTGTAAATGGCATCTACCACGACCGCGTGATAGATATTGATTTGCTGAAAGCTACTCATCACTCATCACTTATAGTTCGTAACTCAAAAACCCTCACCCTTCCACATCCACGTATGCAGGAGCGTGATTTTGTAATGATTCCTCTTCGTGAGGTGGAAGAAATAATCACTACTACAGGCGCTTGCACCGATCTACAGTCCGAAGGACGATCTACAGCGCAGCGATCTACTAACTAATATTATATGCAAGTATTATACGAAGACAACCATACCATAGCCGTTAGCAAGACCTGTCATGAGATAGTGCAAGGCGACAAGACGGGAGATACACCACTCTCGGAGATGGTGAAGGCATATATCAAAGAGAAATACCAGAAGCCTGGCGAAGTCTTCTTGGGTGTTACCCACCGTTTGGATCGCCCAACCACGGGTGTTGTGCTCTTTGCTCGTACTAGCAAAGCATTGACACGCCTCAACGCCATGTTTCAATCACACGAGCAGATACAAAAGACTTATTGGGCGATTGTGGAGAAGTCGGGTGTCGGGAGTCGGATATCGGAAAACGGTGATGTGAGGTTGGAGAATTACCTCTGGCGCAACGAGAAGCAGAATAAGTCGTTCGTGGTGAAACCTGGTACGAAAGATGCCAAGCGTGCCGTATTGACCTACAAAGCCATTGCTCATAGCGACCGATATACCCTGCTGGAAATCAATCTTGAGACGGGTCGCCACCATCAAATCCGTTGCCAGTTGGCTGCCATCGGTTGTCCCATCAAAGGCGACCTAAAATACGGAGCCAAGCGCAGCAATCCCGATGGTGGCATATCGTTACACGCCCGCAAGATAGAGTTTGTGCATCCTGTTAGTAAGTTGCCGATATCTATTACTGCCCCTGTGCCTGATGATACATTGTGGCAGACATTAGCTGGGACAGTTGAATAGAAATATTGTAGTGTGTTGTGGAGATTTGATAGAGCTTTTTCCCCGCTTCTCCCGTTATCATTCCGTACCACTTCCCTACTATGCTTTACTTTCCCTACAGTTTGACAATCATTTGTTGTTTGGGAAAACGGAAAAATGAATAGATTGGCTAAAATTTGATGCGCTTGCCCTGAAAAATAACAATTATATTTGCATAACTAAAAAAAATATTGTACCTTTGCGGCACGAAACGAGAATAATCAAAATAACAATCAATATTAACTCTTAAAACTAAAATCCTATGGAAGAAAAGGTTTATTACGATGCGAATGGCGTTCGTGTTAGCAACAAAGTATGGTGTATCGGTGGTATCGAATCAAGTAATTCAGGTGTTGCACGAGGCAAAATCATCCCTGTTGACGCTATCTCCAGCGTTGATTTTACAAAAAAACAGATGGTGGTGGCTACTTATTCTTTTAGCCCTGTATTTAATACCATTTGGAATTTATATGCTAGAAGAGCTGTGGGATGCAACACCAGGTATAGTTATGATTATAATCGGATTGGTATGTTTACTCTTAGCTTATTTTCTTTGGAAAAGACGTGGTATAGAAATTCATACACATAACTTGCGAGCTGGCGCTTTCATCAAACTCAATTCAAAAGAAGAAGCAGAAAAAATGTTAAACTCAATGGCTCAATGCCTTATAGAGAGAGAACAGGTATAATGTTGCTGGTGTAATCCAGCTTCTTCAAGAGGGTGTGTCAATATGCAGACACACCCTCTTTTATTTTTGTATTGCAATAGCCACAAAACGACTAATATGGGGAAAATGATATCTGTAAGTGACAAAACGGAAATTAACTAATAATTAATAATTATTATTTGCCAATGTCAAAAAAAAGTAGTACCTTTGTAGCGATTATGGATTTTAGCGAATAAATCAAAAAAATATATACAATGAATCTATCAGAATTGACAAACAAAATCTATGCTGAAGGCGTAGAGAAAGGTAATGCAGAGGCAGCTGCTATTGTAGCGAAAGCGCAAGAGGAGGCTGCTGCGATCGTAGCTAAGGCTGAGAAAGAGGCTGCTGAGAAATTGGCTGCTGCTGAAGCTAAGTTGGCAGAGTTGGACAAGAATGCTCGTGCCGAGTTGAAACTGTTTGCAGAGCAAAGCGTAAGCGCGCTCAAGACAGAGGTAACTAATCTCTTGACCGAGCAAGTAGCTGCAGAGAGCGTGAAGGCTGCTACTGCGGATGCTAAGTTTATGCAAGGCGTGATTGCTAAGCTTGCTGAGCAAATGGCGAAAGAGGGTAATGTGACCATCGAGACTGCAGATGCAGAGGCTTTGAAGGCATACTTTGCTGCTAACACCAAAGGTTTGCTCGAGAAGGGCGTGAAAATCAACGAGGTGAAGGGTATTAAGACTGACTTCGCTATCGTATCAGAGAAAGGTGGCTACAAATTGGCATTCGGTGAGAAGGAGTTTGTAGAGTACTTCAAAGAGTTCTTGCGTCCACAATTGATCGATTTGCTGTTCTAATGGGATACGAATGTTTATTAGCTGGTTTGCCTGATTTGAAAGCGGGTGCGGAGTCTCCAATCACAATGGAGGCGTTGCTTGCGCTGTTTGGTGAGACCCTCACCAAGAGTGACTTGCGCCTGCTGGAGATGCTTCGCATGCCATCTGATGCACCAGAAGTGCTTGAGCTGATTGCTCGCAACGACGAGAAATATGCTGAGCAAGAGTGCTGGTGGACGGATGTACGTGGCGCGTTGTCGGAAACCGACTTGCGCATGCAAGCGTTGTACGAACTAGGGCTAACAAGCAAGAATCAGTTTATTCGCGACTGGTTCGCCTTCAACCAAGATATGAACAACGTGCTGACCGCCGTCATCTGCCGCCGTCACGGCTTTGATGTGAAGAAGGCAATCGTTGGTCATAATGCTGTGGCTGAGATCCTGCGCAAGGACTTGCCACAAAAGGATTTTGGTTTGTCGGCTGAGATGGACAACTTGGAGAACGTGATAGCACTCGTGGATATCAACAACCTGATGGAGCGAGAGAAACAGATGGACGCTATCCGTTTTGCATGGCTGGAAGAGAAGAACCAATTTGTGTACTTCTCTGTTGAGAATGTGTTGGCTTACTACTTGCAAGCTGAGATGCTGAATCGCTGGGCGGTATTGACCGTAGAGCAAGGCGAGAAAGTGTTCCGCGAGTTGGTGGCAGATATGAAAAAAGGCATCCGCCTTTAATCGTGCCCTTGTGGCTAAGACGAAAGTAATTAGCCGCTGGGCTAAGACGAAAGTAATTAGCCGCTGGGCTAAGACGAAAGTAATTAGCCGCTGGGCTAAGAAAAAAGGAATAAAATTAGATTAATATATGACAACAGGAAAAGTAAAAGGTATCATCGCCAACCTGGTAACTGTGGTGGTAGATGGACCTGTATCACAAAACGAAATCTGCTACATCAAGCTCGGCGAGACCCGATTGATGGCAGAGGTCATTAAGGTGATTGGCGACAATGTCTATGTTCAGGTGTTTGAGAGCACCCGCGGATTGAAGGTCGGCAATACCGTAGAGTTTACAGGACACATGCTCGAGGTAACCCTCGGTCCTGGTCTTTTGAGCCGTAACTACGATGGTCTGCAAAACGACCTCGATAAGTTGACCGGCGTTTTCCTCCAACGTGGTGAGTACAACTTCCCACTCGACGAGGAGAAGCTATGGAAGTTTGAGCCAATCGCTAAGGTAGGCGACAAGGTAGAAGCTGCTGCATGGTTGGGTGAGGTAGATGAGAACTATCAACCACACAAGATCATGGTGCCATTCGTATTCGAAGGCACATACACCGTGAAGAGCATTGTGGCTGCTGGCGAGTACAAGATCAACGACACTATCGCTGTCTTGACCGACGCTGAGGGCAATGACCACAATGTGACCATGGTACAAAAATGGCCAGTGAAGAAGCCAGTATTGGCATACAAGAGCAAACCACGTCCATTCAAACTCCTTGAAACAGGTGTGCGTACAATTGA
>JAFZGC010000094.1 GCA_017555595.1 Paludibacteraceae bacterium
ACACTTGGCTAAACGCCTTAACCATAGGGCGTTCGGACATCTCTTTGCGCTTCTTCTTGGAGTAATCGGGTTTGTGACAATAGGCAGCGTAACCGGGTCTGCCAGGGAGAGGACGGAGGTAATGATCCTTATCAATCGACCCGCCGATACTTTCTAAAAACGATGCTACATGTACTATCATAGTCTTTTGATTTTGAGGTTATTATAATTTGTTTGCTGTTAACTATTTAGTCCTCGCAGGTGGTTCTACGAGAAAGCGCTTTTATGCTGTCATAATGGAGTTGCAAAGGTACAAAATATTTCTCATATTTCCAATTTTTTTGGAGATTTTTTTTGTTAAAATTGTTCAAAAATATCGTTGTGAGGAAATGGACCAATAGACCATTAGACCACCTGTTTTCTAAAATTCACCCGCACGTATGCACAGGTGTGTGAATTTTTATATTAGTTGGTATATTGGTCCAATTTTGTTGCTATTTTTCTCTCTCTCTTCTTGCATTGAGTGTGACAGATGATCGTTAATCTTCGCATATGGACATGTCCATATGGTCAAAATCGTGCCGTCTTATAAACAAAAAGTCCCCTCTTTTCTTGCAATATTCAAAAAAAAGTAGTAATTTTGCCGTCGATTTGGTAGGGCAAGCAGTTAAGAGTAGGATTAAAAAACTAAAATATCTAAAATATACCAATAGAAATACATAATACAATTATGAAAAAAAACGTTCTCTTCTTTTTATTAATGGTGGTTTCTATTAGCGTGTCAGCCACCGAGGTTCGTCTGACTAATGGCGTGTCTTTTGATATGCCAGAAGGATATGAGTATTTTAAGCATAAGAGCTATCCTTATTCAGCCAAACGAGGTAATGATGTGTTATATCTGAGTGCCATGTATGGGGATACATTTGATAAAAAAGTATTCTATACCTCTGCTGACACTATGTTTTACAATCTAAGTCGTGCTAATATGGAGCGCGAAGAGCATTCTAAGATATGGCAGCTTGCTAAAAAAAATGTAAAACGGTACTACAAATTGTCCAAAGATACATATGCGGTTACCTATAGTTGCCACACCGAATCAGAAGCTGGTTTTGTGATGATTGCAACCTATTCTACAGTTAATCAGTTAGAAGAATTAGAGAAAATGTTCAAAAGTATCAAAATAGCTCACAAGGGATGGTGGAAAGAGTTTTCCTACACTTTTTGTAATGGCGGCTGGCTGTTGATTCTTGTAATTTTCGTTATGTTTGGTATAAAAACAGTAGTCCCTTTAAAAATGCTGACAACGGTTGAGGTGATTATGTTTGTTGTCTGTTTGGGTTTAGTAATAATTATTTGGTGGGGTGCTACTTTTGATATCCTGCTGAATTATTTTGTAAGTGGCATCCCAATATACCTATTTTGGTTATTTGTCGAAGAGCATATTCCTTATCGCAAACACAGAATCGTGACGCATAACAATGCTGGAGAGGACGGAGACGGTGGTGGCGATGACGGAGGCGATGATTCCTCTGGCAATGAGCACATTTATGTTACTTCTGACGATGGGACTTATTATAACCCGATAGATTTTTGATTATTGCGTTTGAATTGGAATGATTGTTCGATTTCAATGAACAATTTGAAGGATATACACAATAAGGATTATTCCCTTGTGTAAACATTCAGGGTGGTACCTCGGTATCGCCCTATTTTTATGTTTGTAGCTGAGCATATGTTTCCAAAGTCTGCCGTTTGGACGTCTTGACATCTATTTTTTAAATCTCACGTACGCGCGTGTGTGCATTTTTATTTTCAATGTCCCAAATGTCCCGTTGTCCCGAATGGCGCCCACCTCTAAACAGTAGCCGTTTGCAGCGTCCTGTAGGCACTCCGTGCCGTCCTCTAAACTAAAAATCGCAACTTCATGCGATTTATCTTGCACATATCAAAAAAAAACTGTACCTTTGCAGCATATTAAAGTGTATTATGTTTGCGAGTTTTATCACTTTCATATCCGTTTTCCTATTCCTCTGTGTGGCAGTGGTATGGTTCGTGTGTTGGGTAGTGGCGCGAGTATGCCGTCATCGCATGCCATTTGCTCCGTTTGCATATACGGGATTAGGTATTGTAGTACTATTCTTGGCGATCATGTTCTATGGCTATCGCTTTGGACGTTTTCAGTTACGCGTACAACATTCCACCTATACATCGTACAAAGTTCCTGCTGCATTTGACGGATATAAGATTGTGCATATCAGCGATTTGCATTTGTCGTCACTAGCGGACTCACCCGCTTTTTGCAGCGCGTGATTGATACAATCAATGCCCAGCACCCCGACCTCATCTGCTTCACGGGTGACTTTGTAGGCTTCGGTGTGGAAGAGGCAATGCCCTTCACCAATATGCTACGCCAATTGCAAGCTACGGATGGTGTAACAAGCGTGTTGGGAAACCATGATTTTGCACTCTATCATCATGGACTTTCTTCTAAACAGAAAGAAGAAAAAGTAGAGCAGTTAGCTATTTATCAACGCGACACACTAGGCTGGAAACTGCTTCGTAATCAGTCTGTTGTCATTACCCGCGATAGCGATGCGTTACAAATAATAGGCGTGGATAACGCCTCGTGTCAAGGACAAGGATTTCAGACTGTTTATCGTGCAGACTTGCCTAAAGCTATGCTTTTGCCTGATAGCCTTCTCGCTTCATCTCCTTCTCGCCTTCTCGCCTCATCGCCTTTTAAAATCCTCCTCTCTCACGATCCTTCGCATTGGCGAGCAGAAGTGGTGTCCAATACGGATATCCCTCTGACACTTAGTGGACATACCCATGCTGGACAAATGCGGATTTTTGGCTATCCTCTATCTTCGCTAATGTTCTCAGATTCAGAAGGATGGTACGAGATGGATGGTCAATCCCTCTATATCAATACGGGCATTGGTTGCACTTTACCCGTTCGCGTTGGCGTACCTGCTGAAATCACGGTCATTACATTGAAAAAGAATTAATATTTAAATAGACTGATTATGAACAATTTCTTTAAAACCAAAGGCGTAATGCCTACCATTATCATTATTGCAATGATTCTTTTTTGTTCTATCTTCGTGCGTTGCACACGCGTGGATTCCTCTGAAGTAGGTATCAAGTTCAATAAACTCTCCTTGACCGAGCAAGGTACTTTGGATGCTACTCCTGTAACAGGTTATGTGTTCTATTGCCCGATTACGACGGATGTATTTACTTATCCTATCTTCGTACAACGCGTAGATTATCATCCATTTAATGTCAACACCAAAGATGCAGCTATCTTTGAGATGGACCCAACAATGGCGTATTATCTTAACCGCGATAAGGCAGTAGATGTATTCTTTAAGTACCGCCGCTCGCTTAGCGACATTGAGGAAGGATATATGCGTACTGTAATCTATGATGCATATCGTGTGGTGGCGAATAATTATACCTCTGACGAACTGATGGCCAACCGAGCAAGTTTTGAGAGTGAGGTGCGTATCATGCTAGACTCGACTCTAACAACCGAAGGTTTTATTGTAACCGAGTTTACATCGCAGATCACTCCTCCAGAATCACTTCGTCAAATGATTGATGCCAAGAACGCTGCCGTACAAGCTGCATTGAAGGCAGAGAACGAGGTGAAGCAAGCCGAAGCGAATGCTAAGATTGCCATCGCCAAAGCCGAAGGTGAGGCGCAGGCCATGAAGATCAAAGCGGATGCTGAAGCATATTACAACCGCACAATCTCTGCGTCTCTGACGCACAATATCGTGCTCGAAGACTGGATTGAGAAATGGGACGGTAAGATGCCACAAATCCAAGGCAGCAACAATATGATGCCAATGATCAACTTCACGAAGTAATTCATTTTATTTTAATATGAAGATTGGCCTTGTCCTGGAAGGTGGAGGCATGCGAGGATTGTATACCGCAGGCGTGCTGGATGTGATGATGGAGCATCGTTTCCTGCCCGATGTGGTGTGTGGCACTTCGGCGGGTGTGACTTTTGGCGTGAACCTGTTGTCGCAACAGCGTGGGCGTGTGCTGCGCTATAACTGCCGCTATGTGGGCGAACGTCGCTATATCAGCATGCATTCGTGGCTGACCACAGGCAATATGATCAACAAGGATTTTGCCTATGGGCTGCTGCCGCGCGAACTGGACCCGTTTGACGAAGAGACTTTTGAAAAGAGCAAAGCCGAGTTTTATGCCACCATTACCAATATGCGCACGGGGCAAGCCGAGTATGTGCGTATTACAGACACATGGAAGCAGATGGATGTGATTCGTGCTTCGGCATCGCTGCCAATCATCTGCCAACCTGTAGAGTGGCAAGGCGAGAAATACCTCGACGGCGGACTGGCGGACAATATTCCTTTGGATAAGTGTCTGGAGTTGGGTTGCGACAAGGTGATTATTGTGCTGACAAGACCGATGGACTATGTGCGCAATGATCATATTGCTCCGCTATGCCGTTTGGCATTCCCTCGATACAAGGCATTGCTGCGCACTATCGAGCAAAGGAATGACCAATATAACACTCGTATTCAGCAGATTAAAAAGTTAGAGAAGCAAGGCAAAGTATTTGTAATTCGTCCGTCGGAGAACCGCCCTGTGGGTCGCTTGGAGAAAGATCCAGAGAAGTTGAAAGCGCTACACGCCCTGGGTATGCAGGATGCACAAAAGCAATGGAAGGCGTTGGAGGATTATTTGGCAGAATGAGTACTAATCATAAAATTGAATAGCAAAATATACTTATACTTTCGCGCGGGCGCACAGCTCGCGCGGTTTTTTCAATATTGTGTTACCAATCATAAAACAAAAATGCACAAAAAGTCCAAAAAAATAAGATTTTCTTAACAAATTATTTGCACATTCCAAAAAAAAATTGTAATTTTGCGAGGTGTTTTTCATCTAGACGATAAAAACAAGGTATTAGTCATCGTCAAAAAACACTAGGTACAACTTTAAAATATTTTAGTTTTATGAAAAAGATTTACTCTTTTCTCATGGCACTTAGCATAGTGTTATGTGCCAACGCTAATTCTTTTGAGGCAGCTAAGTCTTTGGATTTCTCTAAAGCAAGACCTCAAGTAGTTAACAAACTTTATTCCGCTGACGCAGCTCCAGCAGCAAAGCAAGTCATGAACCAACAAGTGGTACGCAAGGCTGTTGCTAAGAAAAATGCAGCTACCACCAACTTGAACATCGTTCGCGAGCACAAAGCTTTGAATGCAATGAACGTTGAAAAGCAAAAGCTCAACAACGGCGTGAAGAAAGTAGCTGCTAAGAAAGCTAACCAAGCTACCCAAGCAGACACCATCGTGATTCCAGCAGATCAATGGCTGTACAAGTACTATGCCGAGACCTACGACTGGTACATGGCTATTGCTGATGCAGACATGACCTACGTCGTTAACTTAGACTATTTATCAACCGAGTTCACAGGTACTTACACCGAGGCTGACCTTGACATGTACTACTCTTACATCCAGTATTTGGATGAAGAGGGATACACCAACTACATCGACATCGTAGAGGCAGACTTCACCGTTACAGACGACGAGAACGGCAAATCAGCAGATGTAACCATCCTCGGTTCTGACGGCAATGTATATAAAACTTATGCTTACGAGGCTCCACTCCCAGAACCAATTGGCGAGAAGACTTTGGCTTACAACTCTTGTGAGCTCTTGGACTATACCCAAAGCAGCGGCTACTTCCAATTCTGGGCAGAGGAAGAGGGTTGGTACACCTCTATCGTATTAGCTTCTTCTGAAGTTGAAGGCGAGTACACACGCATGGATATGGTAGATCCATACTACAACTATATTGCTTACTTCACTGCAACCGACACCACCATCATCGACATGCTGGATCTCAATGTATCTATCACCCGCGAGGGTAAAACCTACGCTTTGGCAGCAGATGTTTTGGGTACAGACTCTATCCTCTACCACATCACTATGCAATACACCAAGCCAGACCCAACCGACACTATCAGCATCGTAGCAACCGACTTGTTCATCGACGAGTACGACCTCGGTTGGTTGGTTTACACCTCTGTTACAGCAAGTAACGAGGAGTATGGTGTAACACTGACCGCATACGACTTCTTGCCAGCTGGCGAGTATGTGGGTGGCGACGTATTCTCACTCGCAGGTAGCTATATCACCGACAAAGCAGCTAAGACAGAAAGTACTTTGACCGATCTTGCCCTTACTATCGCTGGCGAAGGTACTGCTCGTACCATCACAGGTAGCGTAGTAACAGCTGACAACATCCTCTATCAATTGGATTTGAGCTATGTAGTTCCAGAGGTGGCTGACACCGTAAGCATCGTCTTCGAGACTCCAGGTGTGGCTGAGTGGTATGACGCAGATAGCGACTACTTCATCTACAACGAGAACACCGAGTATTTCGTTTACTTGGATATGGTCACCGAGAAAAACAACTTCGCAGGCGAGTTTACCGCAGAAGACTTCCTCCTCACCTACACTTTGGTGGGTGAAATCAACGGTAGCGATACCACTACTGTGCAAATTGCTGACGCTAAGGCGGTAGTTGCAGCTGCAGGTGAGGGTCTCGTACATATCGATGCAGAGTTGACTGGCAAGAACGGAACTCTCTACCTCGTTAGCACAGATGTAGAATTGCCACGCGGCTTGAAGTACGACGAGGAAGAAGGCAGCGTATATCGCAAATATAGCAGCAGCGAAATCACCATCACCACCGATTATGTAGCTCAATACGGCGAGTTGTATATCGAGATGATGGCAGCTGACAATAGCGATTATGTACAATTAGCCCTCTTCGTAGAGGAGACAGCCGACGGTACCATCGTACCTGTAGGATCTTACAGCATCGACGACTCTAACGACTATGGTACAGTAGCAGCTTCTACTGGCTATGTATCTGGCTACGGTCCTATGCCAAGTTACTACACCACTTTGGTAGAGCAAGATGGCTCACTCTACTACAACACATTCTACTTCATGACAGAAGGTGTGGTAGCCGTAGAGGAGGACAACGGTGTACTTGAGATCACTATCAACGCTACCAACTCATTCGGTCGCCCAATCAACATCATCGCAGAGTACGACCTCGGAACCAAACAAGGTTTGAAGTACGACATGGAAGAAGGCAGCGTAGATCGCACTTATAGCGACGCTGACCAAGTTGAAATCAATACGGATTATGTAGAAAGTCATGGTCAATTGTACTTAGACATTTTGGCTGCTGACTATAGCGATATGTTGTCACTGGTCTTCTTCGTAGAGGCAACCGATGAAGACATTATCCTCCCTGCAGGAACCTATCCTATTACCGACACGGGTGATTATGGAACAGCATATGCTTCTACTGGATACGATTCTGACTATGGCGCAATGCCATGCGTTTATAGCACATTGGTAGAGCAAGGTGGTAATTTGTATCTCAACGAACTCTACTTCATGGTTAGCGGAAATATCGTAGTTGAGAATGTTGATGGTCACTTGAAGATGACAATCGACGCACTCAACTCATACGATGTACCAGCACATATCGTATATGAGGCTGCAGCCACAGCAGTAGAGAATGTAACCGTTAAGAACAACGCAAGCAAGGTACTTGAGAACAACCAACTCTTTATCATCAAAGAGGGCGTTAAGTACAACGTACTTGGATCTGTAGTAAAATAATTATCTTACTAGATACACATAAAAATCAAGCGTGGGCAACTACCCACGCTTGTTTTTTATTAAATATTTGCATATCTCACAAAAAAATTGTACCTTTGCAGCGTCAGCCGTTAAAGGCAGACCTATTGACCATGAAAAGACTATTACTCCTATTCTTCATCTGTTATGCAATGGCGGCACACGCCAGCTCATACAACTACCTTGTATTTACCAACACCGCGGGCACCACTACCGCTTTCAGCGTAAATAACCTCACACTGACTGTCAACGGAACCGAGTTGCAAATAACCAATGCAAACGGGACTGTCCAGATTACCTTGACTGCACTCAAGTCGATGCAGTTCTCAACCGACGGAACGACCGCCTTAGAGAATATGCTCAATGCTGACGCACCCGTGCAAGTATTCAGCATTTCGGGCTCTTCGATTGGCACATACACTTCGCTCCTCGATGCGGCACAAAACCTCAACGCAGGTACGTACGTCATTACAAACGGAAGCGCAAGTCAAACAATTATCGTAAAATAAGGAGGAAATTATGAAGAAGATATTTGGATTGATTATCAGCACATTGGCTTTGAGCGGTATGCTCACAGCGCAGACATTGAATATACAAGTAGGGCAAGTGATCTACCAATTTCCTGCCGAGCAAGCAGGTGTAATGACCTACTCAAATGGCACAGAACTAACCGTCATGGATAAGACCTTTACGCTCGCAGATGTAGCTACCATGTATGTGAACGAAGAGGCTGTAACAGACAACACAGTAGCAGTCGTTTACAACAACAATACCGCAGCCATTACCGTAGCAGGCAATATAGCTAAGTATCTAACAATCAGCACAACAGGTGCACATATCAATATCGCTCAAAGCAGCGATCTGGCAGAGGAGATCACCTACTCCCTCTCGGGCAGTTCTGAGGACGGAGAGTTCTATATGTCAGGCTCCTACAAAGCAACCATCGAACTCAATAATCTCACACTCACCAACACCACCCCAGTCACTTCGGGTGCTGCTGTACATATCCAAAATGGCAAGCGAATCAAGGTGAAAGTGCTTGACGGCACGACTAACACCCTCGTGGATGCTGCCAATGGTTCGCAAAAGGGTGCGTTCTATGTGAAAGGTCATCCTGAGTTTAGTAAGAGTGGAGTGCTGAATGTAGTAGGCAATTTGAAGCATGCGATTAAGGCAGGAGAGTATGTTTCCCTGAAAGAAGCAACAATCAATGTGACATCTGCGGTAGGAGATGGTATCAATTGCGCGCAATATTTCTTGATGGAGAGCGGAACAATCAATATCAGCGGTGTAGAAGATGACGGTATCCAGTGCGACATTGATGACACCGAAGTAGGCTCTACCGGTCAAACAACCGACCACGAGGACGAAGATAGCGGAAATATCTACCTTGAGGGCGGCGCTATCCGTATCAACATTGCGGGAAAAGCAGCCAAAGGCATTAAGTCAGAGGGAGATATGATTATCTCTGGAGGCACTATAAATGTCAGCACAACAGGTCATGGCAAATGGGATGATGAGGACCTCAAAACTAAAGCAGCAGCATGCTTGAGTAGTGATGCAAAGGTGGTGATTTCTGGCGGCACATTGACGCTAACCAGCACAGGTTCAGGCGGTAAAGGTATCAACTGCGATGCAGCGTTCGAGTTGTCAGGCGGCGATGTAACGGTGGCAACCACGGGCGGATTGTACTACAACAACGGCACAACTGAAAATACCAATTACACGGGTAATACCGATAATATCGACAGCGACTATCACTCTTCTTCAAAGGGTGTAAAAGCCGATGGTGCAATCACCATCACAGGCGGTAGAATCAATGTATCCACTGCAGGTCTTAATGCAGAGGGCATTGAGAGCAAGACCACAATTCTTATCTCCAACGGCGAAGTAGTGGTGAATGCCTACGATGATGCTATCAATGTAGGTGGCGATGGAACGGATTTGATTATCGAGGGCGGATACGTATATGCGCGTGCAATGAATAACGATGGTATTGACGGCAACGGCAATGTGTATGTGAAGGGCGGATTGGTGTATGCTATTGGTTCAAGAGAACCAGAAGTGGCGATTGATGCCAATACCGAGGAGAACAAGAAACTCTATGTGCAAGGCGGTACGGTAATCGCCATAGGCGGTTTGGAGCGTGGCGCAAGCATCACAGGCGGCACATGCAAATACACTTCCTCATGGACAGAAAACACTTGGCATGCCTTGTACAACGGCGGCGAATTGGTTGCTGCTTTCCAAACGCCTACCAAAGCCACAGGCGGTAACAATCCTGGTGGTAGCGGTCCTGGTGGCAATCGCCCTCCTGGAGGTGGTGGCGGACCAAGTGGCGGAGGTAGTCAGCAACTGGTAGTATATACTTCCTCTACTCCCGCTTTGGAATCGGGTGTAACGGTTAGTGGAGGCACTACATATTTTGGCGGAGTAGCCAATATCGGAGGCACCGTCAGTGGCGGTACATCCGTCACCTTGAGCAACTACAGCAGTAGCGGAAGATAGCAAGCATTATCAATAAATCTTTAGATTTTCATGCGTACATTCATTCTATCACTAACAATCATCTTTGCTTCTTCGCTACTCGCGGTAGAAAAAGTGCAATTTCCCGAGTCGTTTGCCGACGGTTGGGAACCATACATCGGCAAAATGGTACAGATTACCACCCCACTCTATGTATGCGGCAACTACTACGATTCGCTGATCATTGCCCCCGAACGCTTGTATGTGCCAGAGGAGCGCGCCGTTGGTTTGGCAGAGGGAGATAGTACCACCTATTGGGCTATCAAACAAGCGAATAGAGCGCAGATTATCAGTCTGACATGCAATATCCGCAATTATGAAGTGCGCACAGGCGCTGTGCTCAAGAATATTACTGCTCGTGTGGTTGCGCCAGGTAAACTCGTCACGGGCGCTACACCTAAGTTCCAAAACAACAAGCCCGAACCCAAACCCAAGATGCCCAAAGGACTGCTTGTTTGCGCCACCAATATACAGAACTATTTCTACGATTTAGGTGGATATGCACATCCTAAGACGACTAAAGAACAACAGGACATTCAAACCGAGAAAATCAGCAAAGCCCTCACCCACATCAACGCCGATATCTATGCTATCTGCGAGATACAGAAGGGCGACAGTGCCGCGCAGATGTTGGTCAATGCTATGAACGAAAGAGCAAAAAAAGCGCAATATGCATATGTGTCACAGGGTTGGAGCAATGGCGACACCATCTCTTGTGGGTATATCTACCGCAGCGACCGTGTGCGACCTTATGGTGACTTGCAATATGGCTATCACGATCCAAGCAATCACTACCACTATCGCATGGTAGCATGTGGCTTCGAAGAGATCAAAAGCGGCGAGCGTTTCGTGCTGAATATTAACCATTTGCGCTCCAAGCGAGGCACGGGCGATGAATCCAATGCCAAGCGTATGGTGAACGTGGATAGCCTGCTTGTTATGCTCAACAGAATAGAGCATGAGCAAGTGTTTGGTGATGCGGATATCCTGCTTGTAGGTGATTATAACTGCTACACCCAAGAGCAGCCTATCCAGACTATCATTCAAGCTGGGTATCAAGATGTATTAATGCAATATGATTCAACGGGTTACTCCTATGTGTATCACAGCGAGGCGGGCTATTTGGATCGTGCATTTGCGTCTCCAACGATGGCTGCGCAGGTGAAAGCAGTGCACCCCTATCACCTCAATGCTGATTACTTTTACTCACGCGGATACAAACGCCAACTCGACAAGACTATGTTCCGCTACGCGGACCATGACCCCATACTGATTAGTTTGCAGTTGACAGGTGACAATTGACAGTTGATAGTTGATAATTAATAATTATATACCATGAAAACGACGAGATTTATTCTTTTAGCAATCAGTTTGCTAATTCTATCTTCTCCTTCCACACAAGCCTCCGAGCGTTGGTTGGAGGGATATAAAAAGGTACTGGTGATTGGCGCACACCCCGACGACCCAGAAACCATGTGCGGCGGCACTATGATCAAACTACGCGAGATGGGGGTAGAGGTAGTCTCAGTCTATTTCACGGGTGGCGAAGCTGGTATTCCTGGCAAGACACACGAGGAGTCACGCGCCATTCGTACTGCTGAAGCCACTAAAGCGTGCGAAATGATGGATGTACGCCCCATCTTCATGACACAGATTGATGGCAACGCTGAAGTCAACAAAGCGCGCTACGCCGAGATGAAAGCCCTGATTGAAGCCGAGAAACCCGATATGGTCATCACCCATTGGCCTATCGACTCGCACCGCGACCATCGCGTGTGCTCCATCCTCGTATATGACGCTTGGCGACAAACAGGATATAATTTTGATCTCTACTACGGCGAAGTGATGACAGGTTTGCAAACCCAAACATTTGCGCCCAACCATTGGGTAAATATCACCGAGCAACACGAGCAGAAAGTGAAAGCCTACTACTGCCACGAGAGCCAAGACATGCCCGTGGTACAAGAGTGGCACGATGCCATGGAGATACTTCGCGGCATGGAATGTCACACCAAATACGCAGAAGCTTTTGTGAAACAAGTATGGAAGGAGTGAGGTTAGAGGTTAAAGGCAGGGATTATGAATAGTGCATTGGCTGCAGTGATAGGACTGCTATTATCTATCGTATTGATTATCAAGAAAGTGTCACCCGTCTTCAGTCTGATGTTGGGTGCTATTGTCGGCGGTTTGTTAGCAGGCTGGGGATTGGAAATGACCGTTAGCCATATGATTGGTGGCGTAAAGGATATCACACCCGCTATCGTGCGGATTTTGGCAGCTGGTGTACTGACGGGTATGCTGGTCAAAACAGGGGCAGCGACCACGATTGCCAAGAGTATCATCAAGGCGTTAGGCGAGAAATATATCTACTTGGCATTAGCCATCTCAGCCATGATTCTTACAGGAATGGGCGTATTCATCGATGTGGCAGTCATCACGATTGCCCCTATTGCCATTATCATGGGCAGCCGCCTACGCCTCTCCAAATTCAAACTACTACTTGCTATGATTGGCGGTGGCAAATGTGGTAATATTCTATCGCCAAATCCCAATACAATCATCGCAGCGGAGAACTTCGACGCGCCACTCTCATCCGTCATGGCAGCAGGCATTATACCTGCGTTGATTGGACTGATTGTCACGGTGTTTGTTATCGTACCATTAATCCCTAAAGGCGATTTGATGGTCGGCGACGAAGCTATAGAGCGTGACAACGAGGAGGCATTGCCTGCACTATGGCGTAGTTTGTTAGGCCCTATAGTTACTATTGTATTATTGGCTCTCCGTCCAATAGCAGACATAGTGATTGACCCTATGATTGCTTTGCCTATAGGCGGTGTGATTGGTATCATCGCTACAGGCAAATGGCGCGATACAGCAGCGTGTTTGTCGTATGGATTAGAAAAGATGTCGGGTATTGCGATCTTGCTGGTAGGTACAGGCACATTGGCAGGTATCATCAAGGCATCTGCAATTAAGGATGTATTGGTGGGAATGTTGGCAGGTTGGAGCAACGGTGGAACATTTATGGCTCCTATCGCAGGTGCGCTAATGTCCGCAGCTACAGCTTCTACTACCGCAGGTGCTACCATCGCTTCGGCTTCGTTTGGCGAAGCCATATTGGCAGCAGGCGTGGCAGCCGTATGGGGTGCGGCTATGACGAACGCTGGTGCTACAACCTTGGATCACCTGCCTCATGGATCATTCTTCCATGCCACAGGTGGTTCGATGGGCTTCTCTGTGAATGAGCGTCTGCGATTGATCCCATACGAGACATTGGTTGGATTGATACTCACCCTTGGAAGCATTGGTATGTATTTTATTATAGGTTAGAGGTGAGAGGTTAAAGGCAAGGAATATGAAAATAGTTATAGCATCCGACTCTTTTAAGGGTTCGTTGAGTTCGACAGAAGTAGCCCAAGCAGCTAGACGCGGTATCAAGGCCGTATATCCCGATTGCGAGGTAGTGGCTGTAAATGTGGCTGATGGTGGCGAAGGAACCGTAGGGGCAATAGTAGAGGCATTGGGTGGTGAGATAGTGAAGGCTACCGTTAGTGATCCGTTGGGTCGTCCGATCCAAGTGAGCTATGGCATAGCAGGCGAGAAAGCCATCATAGAGATGGCTGCTGCTAGCGGTTTGCCCCTACTCCAGCCTGAAGAACGCAATCCATGGATAACTTCTACTTACGGCACAGGCGAGATGATTATGGATGCTATTCAACGCGGTTGTCGCCAATTCTTGGTGGGAATTGGAGGTAGCGCTACCAACGATGCAGGCACAGGCATGCTGCAAGCATTAGGCTTCAAATTCTACGATTTCAACGGGAAAGAGATAACTGACTGCCGAGGTGGCAGATTGCATGATATTGCCGATTTAGACGATAGTATCGTACCAAAATCGGTACTAGAATCACAATTCATTGTAGCATGTGATGTAGATACCCCATTTTGTGGTCCAGAAGGTGCAGCTCCCGTGTTCGCTCCGCAAAAAGGAGCCGATACAGAGATGGTGGAAAAGTTGGATGCTGGTATGGCATCGTTCGCCAAAGTAATAGAA
Source organism: Paludibacteraceae bacterium (assembly GCA_017555595.1). GTDB lineage: Bacteria > Bacteroidota > Bacteroidia > Bacteroidales > Paludibacteraceae > Colicola. Next base: position 14,275 of record JAFZGC010000094.1, read on the forward strand.
GCCAAATACGGCATCAATATCATACCTATGGCAGGAGCAGGTGCCGCAGGTGGCATGGGTGGCGGATTCCGCGCATTCTTGAATGCTACACTCCAACGCGGTATAGAAATGCTGCTAGACGCTATCCATTTTGATCAGACAATAAAAGGTGCAGATCTTATCATTACAGGAGAGGGGAAGATTGATTTCCAGACAGCCAAAGGCAAGACGGCCGCAGGTGTACTTGCTCGCGCTAAAAAGCAAGGCATACCCGTCGTTGCTATTGGCGGATGTGTGGAGATGTGTGAAAGTGTCGAACAAATGGGCTTTGCTGGTATTTACCCCATTTTAGAAGAGACAGTTCCACTAGAAATAGCTATGCGCCCCGACTTCGCTGCAAAAAATGTAGAGAAGACTATCAAGAAAATTTGCATATATCATAATTTTTCTGTACCTTTGCAGTCTCAAACTAAATAAAAATCAATTCTAAACTACAACTATGAAACAAAATTAATTTTATGGCAGCAAGAATCACACGACCTACACGCCCTACTGCGGGCAACCCTAGAAGTACCACTACACAAAAGACACCCGACAAGCAATATTGGCTCGCACTACAAGAGTTCTTCCGCAGCCAGCAATTCCAGCTCATCGCAGGAATCATATTGTTGTTTGTAGCGCTGATGCTTGTCATTGCATACATCAGTTTCTTCTTTACAGGAGCAAACGACATGTCAATCATCGAGCAATCCGCTACCCGAAAGGCTATGCGCGAAGGCATTACCAATGCTCTGGGTTTGCCAGGAGCAGTAATCGCGAGCGGATTAATAGACCATATGTTTGGTGTACTGATTATCCTACCAATCTTGCTAATAGGTGTGTATGCATTGAGAATCATCTTCCCTTTTGAACTCAAGAGTTGGAAATTGTTTTTCTGCACGTTTTTTAGTCTGGTATGGGGTTCTATCACTTTGGGTTTTGTACAACAACTCATCTCTGTAGATTCATTTTTCCGTTGGGGAGGTGCTTTTGGCGAGCAGATTGCCATTTACGCCATTTCCTATGTGCAAGCACTTGGATTGGGATTGATACTGCTGACGGTGCTAATCATATTCTGCATCGTAGCAGACAAGCATTTCGTAGAGCATTGCCAACAAGCATGGCAATGGATCGCGCACTGCTTTAAGCGCCAACCTAAGACCGAACTACCAGAAGAAGCCCCAATCGAAGAAGAGCCTTCCACCGCTATCAATATTGAAATTGAAGATACAACAATTGCGACAACGGATCCAATCGACCCAGTATTTGTTGTGGACGTAGAAGTACCACACGAAGAAGAGAAAATTGCAGAAGAGACTATTGGGCACACAGAAGAGGATGTCGAGATTTCTGTTGAAGAAGTCAAAGAGGTCGAGCTCTCTGAGGACGACCCTGAGTATCTTCTCAAGAAACTTGGTCCATACGACCCACGCAAAGATTTGGAGCATTATAAGTTCCCATCGTTGGGACTCCTCAAGGTATATGACAACGAGACGGCTCCTATCATAGACAAAGAGGAACAACAAGCCAATGCCAACCGCATCGTAACCACTTTGCGCAACTATAGCATTGAGATCGAGTCCATCAAGGCAACCGTTGGACCTACCGTTACCCTATACGAGATTGTTCCGCAGGCGGGTGTACGTATTGCGAAGATTCAAAACCTCGAGAACGATATCATGCTCTCGTTAGCAGCGATGGGTATTCGTATCATTGCCCCAATCCCTGGCAAAGGTACTATCGGTATTGAGGTGCCCAATGAGAAGCCACAAGTAGTATCCATGCACTCGGTGATTGCCAGCAAGCGTTTCCAAGAGGAGCAGAAGATGCGTCTGCCTATCGCATATGGTCGCACCATTACCAACGAGGTGTTTATGTTTGACCTTGCCAAGACCCCACACTTGCTCGTAGCAGGTGCTACAGGTACTGGTAAGTC
>JAFZGC010000095.1 GCA_017555595.1 Paludibacteraceae bacterium
AAGAGTTTGCTTTGGAGCGCGATACGATGGTTAATAATTATGTGCAATACACAGACCATAATACATTCAATCTCTCGTTGGCTGACCCACAATTCAGCTACAAATCGCGCAACAACATGTTCAAAATGCGCCTACGACCTATTTTAGGTGCTAATATCTCCATCAATCGACATGGTGGTTTATTACAACGTTGGTGGGGAGCAGAATTGCAAATGGATATCGCCAAGCACTTGAGTATTTGGGGGAGTTTGCGCGATAACTCATGGAATGGTAATTGGCTGAAAACGGAGGATTACCCTGGTAAATACGATAAGATGTATGGTGCACAGATTCATTATGGTGCATCTCGTCAGCAACCAGCATTGTTGCCTATGCCGGGTGTGCAATACAAAGAGGCTACCTATGGTGGCGACTTCTCCGACTCCAAAGGTGGAATCAGTCTATACACATGGTGGGGTAGTATCGGTATCCAACGCGAGAATATCCAATGGGGAGATGCTTATCATGCCTCTAATATCCTCTCGCAGCGTACGCCTGCTGCGCCGATGATTACGTTGCAATTGACACCATGCAAGTGGTTTCAATTCGACTATTTCCATGCTTGGTTGGTATCGAATGTCGCAGATTCTACCTATTATTACGTAGAACAAACCACCGATGGCGTGCTCAAGAACTACCGCCCAATGAATAAGTTTATGGCGGCAAATATGTTCACATTCACGCCTGTTAAGTATGTGTCGTTGTCGTTTGGTAATTCGGTGGTGTATGCCGAGCGTACCATTCAGGCAGCTTGTTTGATACCAATTGCGTTTTACAAATCGCTTGACCACCTGTTGAGCAAAGGTATTCGCACACAAAACCAAAACTCCCAAGCTTTTGCTTCGCTGTCGGTGCGCCCTGTTGAGCATTTGCATGTATATGGATCGTTCTTCGTAGATGAGGTGAAATTTTCTCGTTTCAAGCCCTCTAATCCCGAGAATAATCCAATCTCCTATCTTGTGGGCTTCAATTGGTCGGGTTGGCCAATCAAGGGGCTTAGTTTGAAAGGGGAGTTTGTGCGTTCTTATATCGTATGCTATACGCACTCCATCGAGGCATTGGCATGGACTTCCAACTCTTATAATATGGGGCATTATATGGGCGATAATGCCCAGTCTATCTATGCGGAGTTGGCATACCGACCAATCAGGGGAATGCTCGTGAAGATGAGTTATACCAATGATACGAAGTATAATTCCTATGCTTATCTGCGTAATAATATCTCAGAGACTATAGCTCAAAAACCATTCGACCATGCCATCTTCCGCAACGATGTTTTTCGTGTAGATGGTATCTACGAGGTGCATCCGAATATGTATTTGACGTTGGCGCTTGAATATAACAATGCGCGGGCTTTTGACAACCTTAAAACCGAAGCACTGCCTAGCGAAGATATTGGCACTGCGCAATATTATTTGGATAAATACATGCCACGATACTATCAAGGTAAAAACTTCACCGTTTCAGCCGCCTTTAGTTTTGGCTTCTAATCAACTCTCAACTGTCAACTGTCAACTTGAAGTGCTCTGTCGTCATACTGACTTGGAATAGCGAAGCGATGCTTCGGCAGTTCTTGCCATCGGTTTTGCTGCATACCCAACTGCCCGATGTAGAGATTGTGGTGGCAGATAATGGCTCTACCGACCAAACTTTGGCTTACCTACACACGCAACCTGTGCGAGTGATTGCATTGGACCAGAATTATGGCTTTGCGGAGGGCTACAATCGCGCTATTGAGCAGGTGGATGCCGAATATACAGTGTTGCTCAATTCCGATGTAGAGGTTACGCCCCATTGGTTAGAACGTATGCTGGAGTATATGGACGCTCATCCTGAGGTGTTAGCGGCCCAACCTAAAGTGCTATCATGGCATTCTAAACAGCAATTTGATCAGGGCAAAGTGACTGCTATTCGTTTTGAGCATGCAGGAGCTGCTGGTGGTATGATGGATATGCTGGGCTATCCGTATTGCCGTGGACGGTTAATGACGCACTTGGAGGAGGACCATGGGCAGTACGACGAGGTGGCTCCTATCTTTTGGGCTACGGGCGCATGTCTGCTCGTGCGCACGCGAGTATATAAGGAATTGGGTGGGTTGGATGCTAATTTCTTCGCGCACCAAGAGGAGATTGACCTCTGCTGGCGAATGAATAATAATTTTCCGTTTTCCGTTTTCGCTTTTCCGTTTTCAACGGTGTACCACGTTGGTGGTGGCACATTGGGGTATGAGAACCCACGCAAAACCTTTCTTAATTTCCGCAACAATCTGCTGATGCTTCGCAAAAACTTGCCTTTCTCACGCCTTTGCTGGGTGATGGTGGTGCGTTTCTTTATGGATTATTTGGCGGCATTGCAGATGCTGCTGACCAAGCAATGGCCCAATGCTAAAGCTGTCTTTCAGGCACGCTGTGCATATCATCAGATGAAGAAGCAATATCCGATGTCTTGTACCCAACATGACGGACGCTCTATCTCCTGCGACTATCTTGCAAAGCGTAGTATTGTATGGGATTTCTATGTGATGAGAAAGAGTAAGTAATGAGGTAAAGACCCTGCTTCTACCTTTCTTATATTGCTATATTGTTCC
>JAFZGC010000096.1 GCA_017555595.1 Paludibacteraceae bacterium
TGTGGTCCATGTAAGATGATTTCTCCAATCTTTGACGAATTGGCAGAAGAGTATGAAGGTCGCATTATCGCAGGTAAAGTGAACGTAGATGACAACGATGAGACCTGCGCTGCATATGGCATTATGAACATCCCAACAATCTTATTCTTTAAGGGTGGCGAGTTAGTTCATCGTCAAGTGGGTGCAATCCGCAAACCTGATTTGCAAAAGTTATTTGAAGAACTTTTGTAAGAAAGTTACAAGATTTTTGCAGATTTTTGCAAAAACATTTGCATAAGTGCTAAAAAAGCAGTACCTTTGCGCCATAAATTGCCTTTGTAGGCACTATTTTGTGTGCCTGCATGGGTAATTTCGTGTGCGTAATGTACGAAAAGCGCGCGTTAACGCGCACGAGGTCTGGTAGCTCAGCTGGATAGAGCAACAGCCTTCTAAGCTGTGGGTCTCGGGTTCGAATCCCGACCGGATCACAAGGCAGTAGTAATTGAGAATTATGACTGCTTTTCATTATTAACTATTAACTATTAATTATTAACTGTACTACATGCGTCAGTTAAAAATCACAAAATCTATCACCAACCGCGAATCGGCTTCGCTTGACAAGTATTTGCAGGAGATTGGTCGCGAACCGCTGATTCCAGTTGATGAAGAAGTAGAATTGGCTCGTAGAATCCGAAATGGAGACAGAGTCGCATTGGAGAAATTGGTAAAAGCCAATCTCCGCTTCGTGGTTTCGGTAGCAAAACAGTACCAGAATCAAGGACTTAGCCTTCCTGACCTTATTGACGAAGGCAACCTTGGGCTTATCAAAGCAGCAGAAAAATTCGACGAGACCCGCGGCTTTAAATTTATTTCTTACGCAGTATGGTGGATTCGCCAGTCTATTCTTCAAGCATTGGCAGAACAATCGCGTATTGTACGCCTTCCACTTAACCAAGTGGGTTCACTCAACAAAATCAACAAAGCTTATCAGCGTTTTGAGCAGGAGCATGAGCGCAAGCCAAGCGCAGAGGAATTGGCTGAATTTTTGGATATTCCTGTAGATAAGATTGCTGACACATTGAAGATGTCGGGTCGTCAAGTGAGTGTGGATGCTCCTTTTGTAGAAGGTGAAGACAACAGCTTGATTGATGTAATGGTCAACGAAGACTCTCCTAATGCCGACCACACACTTATCAACGAGTCGCTCTCTCGTGAGATTGACCGCGCATTAGCAACCCTTGCTCCACGTGAAGCCGACATTATTCGTAAGTTCTTTGGTATTGGTGTACAAGAAATGACCTTGGAGGAAATAGGTATTGAGTTTCACCTTACTCGTGAGCGCGTTCGCCAAATCAAAGAAAAAGCCATCCGCCACCTAAAATCCAGTTCTCGTAGCAGAATCTTGAAGACCTACTTGGGATAAGGCGAGAAGGTTATTAGGCGAAAAAAGACATACCTGCAAACATAATTAAGGGACTGCTGTAGCAGTCCCTTTTGTTTATTTTGATTTTCCATAGTTCCTCTGCAATCCATTGAGTGGACAGCAGAGGATAGGCGGAAGATAGGCAATCAGTCGAGATAGAGAATAGCAGCCGATTGTGGTGCTACTCGTACAGTCTTCTCGGCAATACGCTCACCGTAGTATGGGCACTCGCCATCCACACATGCAAAGCGGTATATGCCATCTGGTAATGCCACTTGCGCAGTAGTGGTTTGACCATTAAGAATAACCACAATAGTCTTCCAACTGTCATCGACTGCCTCACCGTTCAATTGATAGGCCACTACACCTTCTTTTGTTGGCAAGAAGTGGAGATTTTGGCGTACCAACTCAGCATCGCCCATATGGAAAGCAGGGTGTGCCTTGCGGAGTGCAATCAGACCTTGATAATAGCCAAACAAATCCATATTCTTCGCCTTCAACGACCAATCGATAGCATTGATCTCATCGGGGCTGCAATAGGAGTTGTGCACACCTTTCTTGTCTCGTGCAATCTCCTCGCCACACCACAGGAATGGCATACCTTGTGATGTCAAAACGGCTGTTTGCGCCAACTTGCTGAGTTGTTGCAATTCACCTGCACGCAGTTTCTTATTCGCCTTAAGGCGGTCAGTGAGCATCATATCGTCGTGGCATGACACATAACTGATACACTGCGTAGGTTGCGCTGTCCACGCTTGCTTGGAGTAGTTTACCTTCTCCATATCTACCTCTGGGTGAGCGATACAACCTACCACACCAAACTTGATACTCTCCTCATAACCTTTTTCGCCAACAAGGAAAGCACCTCTGTTGTTATCAGAGAATGGACCACGCAACGCATCGCGCATATCATCGCAGAAAGCACCTATTCCAGGCAACTTTTGCATATTCGCCTTCATACAGAGCGAATCGCCATTGTAGAGTGGACCACCAGCTGCCCAACCTTCGCCATAGAGCAACAAGCTAGGATCAATGCTATCCATCATTGCGCGAACCTGATTCATAGTTTCCACATCGTGAATACCCATCAGGTCAAAGCGGAAACCATCCATATGATACTCCTCTATCCAGTAGCGGCAGGATTCAATGATAAACTTACGCATCATCGCGCGCTCACTAGCGGTCTCATTGCCACAGCCTGAAGCATTGCCCAAATCGCCATTCTCGTGGAGGCGATAGAAATAATCAGGTGCTGTTTGGGTGAAGTTGCTATTTTCTACATTGAAAGTGTGATTGTACACCACATCCATAATCACGCGGATTCCTGCCTTATGCAGTGCCTGAATCATCTGCTTCATCTCGCGGATACGCGTAGCAGGGTCATATGGATTGGTGCTATAGCCACCATCAGGCACATTGTAGTTGACAGGGTCATAGCCCCAGTTGTAGCGATTGTCGCTCAGGCGAGTCTCATCCACAGATCCGTAGTCATACGATGGAAGGATCTGCACGTGGGTAACGCCCAACTCCACAAGGTGGTCGATACCAGTAGCGAGACCTTCAGCGGTAGTAGTACCATGCTCAATCCATTGCACAAACTTACCCTTGTTCTGTACACCTGAAGTAGCGTGGATAGACATATCGCGGTGGTGCATCTCATAGATGATAGCATCTTTAGCGCCAGCGAAAGCAGGACGCACATCCTCGCTCCAACCCTCTGGATTGGTACTAGCGAGATTAATCACCGCAGCACGGCGGCCATTCACGCCCACAGCCTTTGCGAAGATACCAGGAGTCTCGTGAAGTGTCCAACGAGAACTTGGCTCTACAATCTTAAAGGTATAGAACTGACCATTGAGGTCGCCCTTAACGGTCTTGGTCCAACTGCCATCCTTTTGGCGGCACATAGTGAGGGTTTGCAATGGTTCAATGGTAGTAGCATCTGCATACAGATTCAGATACACAGTATCTGCATTAGGACTCCACACAGAGAAAGTGGTATTCTCTGGCGAATAGGTCATCTCACTCAGCGAGCCTTGCTTAACTGGGTAGTCATTCACGCTCTCATAATGAGGCTTTTGATTGCAGCAGCCCATGAGAGTGGCTGCAAGAGTCATCATAATAAGTACTTTTTTCATATTATTTCGTTTGTTATTCCTATACCAAAGGTATACCAAGGGTACACCAATAGTCGTTTATTCTCCACTCAAGGCGAGTGTATTTAGATTAGCTTTCTCGATGCGTTGCTGCGCATAGTCCTTGGTCACCTCATAGGTCTTCTTGAGACTCTTAGAAGAAGGCAAATCGTACATCACATCGATCATCACCGTCTCCATGAGTCCGCGCAAACCACGCGCACCTAACTTATACTCAACCGCCTTATCTACGATATAATCCAACATATCAGGTGCAAAAGTCAGCTCGATACCATCCATACCTAAGAGTTTTTGGTATTGCTTAACCAGCGCATTCTTAGGCTCGGTCAATATGTTGCGCAAGGCTGCTTTGTCCAGCGGCTTGAGATAGGTAAGCACAGGCAGACGACCAATAATCTCAGGGATGAGACCAAACGACTTCAAATCCTGTGGAGCGATATACTGCAAGAGGTCATTCTTGTCGATGCACTGCGTCTTCTTAGCCGCATCAAATCCCACCACTTGTGTGTTCATGCGCTGCGCTATCTTGCGTTCGATACCATCGAAGGCACCGCCACAGATAAAGAGGATGTTCTGTGTGTTGACATGGATGAACTCCTGCTCTGGGTGTTTGCGACCACCTTGAGGTGGTACATTGACCACAGAACCCTCCAGCAACTTTAGCAGACCTTGTTGCACACCCTCGCCCGATACATCGCGAGTAATACTTGGATTATCAGACTTACGAGCAATCTTATCAATCTCATCAATGAAGACGATACCTTTCTCTGCCTTTTTAACATTGTATTCAGACTCCTGCAAAAGGCGTGTGAGCAAGCTCTCCACGTCCTCACCCACATAACCCGCCTCTGTCAATACGGTGGCATCCACAATGGTGAAAGGCACCTTGAGCAGTTTAGCAATGGTTCGTGCAAGCAAGGTCTTACCCGTACCGGTAGAACCCACGAGGATGATGTTAGACTTCTCTATCTCCACTCCACCCTCTTCGCGAGGCTGCAGGACACGCTTGTAGTGATTATACACAGCCACAGAGAGGTAGCGCTTGGCATCGTCTTGACCAATCACATACTGATCCAAAAAGGCCTTTATCTCAGCAGGTTTGGGCAGGGTCTTCATGTCGAGCCCCTTGACATCTGTCTCCTCCTCCACATACTGCTTCATCTCACGAATCATCTTGTGACCCGCCTCGATGCAGTCATGGCAGATGAGGCTGCCATCCTCGCCACGGAACATGTGAGGCATCTCACGACCGCAAAAAGAGCATTGTTCTTTCTTCTTTACCATAGCACAAATTACTTATTCTCGCGGCGATACACCTTATCAATCATACCATACTGGAGTGCCTCCTCAGCGGTCATCCAATAGTCGCGATCCGCATCTTGACGAATCTTCTCTACTGTCTGACCAGAGTGGTCGGATATGATCTGATAGAGTTCATCTTTCAGCTTCAATATTTCGCGCGCAGTAATCTCTATATCAGATGCTTGACCTTGGATGCCGCCCAATGGTTGGTGAATCATCACGCGGCTATGTGGCAGCGCAGCACGCATGCCTTTCTCGCCTGCCACCAAGAGCACTGCACCCATGCTGGCTGCCATACCTGTACAGATAGTAGCCACGCGGGAGTGGATAAACTGCATGGTGTCATAGATACCCAAACCCGCATATACAGAGCCACCAGGGGTGTTGAGGTAGATATTGATATCACGCTCAGAGTCCACCGAATCCAAATAGAGCAACTGCGCTTGGATGACATTGGCAGTATAGTCATTCACCTCTGTACCCAAGAAGATGATACGATCCATCATGAGGCGCGAGAACACGTCCATCTGAGTGACATTGAGTTGACGCTCCTCAAGAATAGAAGGACTGATATAACTTGCCGATGCATTCATGGCATTCTCCACATGCATCGAGTTCATGCCGTTAGACACGGCAAATTTCAAAAAATCATTCTTCATGTTAATTTTTCAATTAGTGTTTAGTGTTTAATGTTTTGTTTTATCAGAGTACTGCCCGACGGATGCCGGGCAGTACCTTATAAATTATCGTGTGTACGCGCACATACGCGTAGGACACTCATTATTTCTTCAATTCTGCTTTCTTAGCTTTGCGACGAGCAATAGCCTCTTGGATATCGTATGCAAGAGGAGTAGCTACGCAGAGAGTAGAATAAGTACCTACAATCACACCTAACATCAATGCGAATACAAATCCGCGGATAGTTTCACCACCGAAGCAGAAGATTGCGAGCAATACTACGAAGGTGGACATAGAGGTTGAGAAGGTACGGCTCAATGTATCGTTCAATGCATTGTTCATGTTGAGCATGAGTTCGCGTTTTGGATACAAACCTTTATACTCGCGCACGCGGTCGAATACCACCACAGTATCGTTGATAGAGTAGCCGATGATTGTCAAGATAGCTGCGATAAATGATTGGTCAATCTCCATAGAGAATGGCATTACCTTCCAGAGGAGAGCGTATGCACCCAATACGAAGAGCGCATCGTGTGCCAAACCAACCAATGCACCTACAGAGAATGCTACATTGCGGAAACGGAGCAATACATAGAGGAAGATACCGAGCAATGCAGCCAAGACTGCCCAAACAGCAGATTGGGTGATATCGTCAGCCACAACAGGACCGACCTTTTGTGATTGCATGATACCTACAGTTGGGTTAATCTCTGTAGATTTGAACTCATCAAAGCTTGTTCCTTCTGGCAAGAATGGCTTGCAACCCTCGTATAGCAATGACTCGATGATCTCCTCTACATTGTCAGAATTGTCGTTGATAAGGTAGTTAGTAGAAACACGCACTTGGTTAGCATCACCAATAGTGATTACGTTGAGTGCGAAGGTCTCCTCGTCACCAAGTTCAGCCTTAGCAGCCATGAACACATTATCCAAAGAAGCATTTACCTCCTCAGTGTTCACATCTTGAGCAAAACGAACGATATAGTTGCGACCACCAGAGAAGTCGATACCGAGGTTCAACTTACCAAAGAAGTGTGGGTTAAGCGCCAAAGCACCCAAAACGATGATGGCACCAGAGATGATATAAGTTACCTTGCGACCACCGATGAAGTTTACCTTGGTGTTTTGCAAGAAGTTTTGCATCAACTTGGTAGTGAAGTTGAGCTCCTTAGCATTCTCTTTCTTAGCATATGCCTCGAGCAACATGCGGCAAACGAACACAGCGGTCAAGAAAGAAGAAATGATACCAATCATATAGGTAACAGCGAAGCCCTTGATAGGACCTGTACCGAAGATCGCCAAGATAGCACCAGTCAAGAATGATGTTACGTTAGAGTCGATGATGGCAGAGATAGCACCATTGAAACCGTCCTCGATAGCCTTGCGCAAGTTCTTGCCTGCACGACGCTCCTCGCGGATACGCTCATAAATAAGCACGTTAGCATCCACAGCCATACCCATGGTCAACACGATACCGGCGATACCAGGCAAGGTCAATACTGCTGAGAAAGATGACAAGATACCAGCGAGCAAGAACACGTTGCAGAGCAATGCTGCATTAGCAATCATACCAGCGGTGAATCCGTAGTAGCAAATCATGTAGAGCATGATGAGGATGAAGCCCAATACGAAGCTCCAAAGACCAGCGCTGATAGCCTCTTTACCGAGGGATGGACCAACTACGTCCTCTTGGATAATGCGAGCAGGAGCAGGCATCTTACCTGAGTTCAAGGTGTTAGCCAAGTCCTTAGCCTCTTCTACGGTGAAGTTACCAGTAATTTGTGAGCTACCACCTGCGATCTCGCTTTGTACAGTTGGGAAGCTATATACATAGCCGTCCAATACGATAGCAATAGACTTGTCGATATTGTCGCGTGTGATGCGTTGCCAATCGCGTGCACCCTCAGCGTTCATAGTCATACTTACATTAGCGTAAGCAGATGTTTGACCGAAGTCAGCGCGAGCATCTGTGATTACATCACCCTCCAAAGAAGGACGACCACTGGTTTGTGACTTCAATGCTACCAATTGATAGAATGACTCTGCCTCGTCAATAGCCTTCACGGTCCAGCTGAGACGCAACTCGCGTGGGAGCAACGACTTAGCCACTTGTGAGTTCAACATAGCCATTACCTTTGCAGTGTCAGTATAATGTACAGTACCTACCACTGGACCTTGATATGGTTGACCTGCTGGGCTTACAGAAGGATTAAGCACGGCAAACAATGGGTTGGCCTTCTTGTACTCTGCCATAGCAGCCTCTTGATCGGCCTCTACTTGAGCAAGGCTATCAGCAGCCTCCACCAAAGCGTCCAACTCATTAGCCTCAGCCTTCACTTCCTCTTTCACAGGAGCAGCCTCTGCTTGAGCAGCCTCAGTGCTTGCGTTTTGCGCAGCAAACTCGTTGTTGATTTGTGCCAATTGTGGAAGAATCTCTGCCAAGTTGTAGGTCTCCCAGAACTCAAGGTTTGCACTACCTTGAAGCAGTTTACGAACGCGCTCTGGCTCTTTGATACCTGGCAACTCAATCAAGATACGACCTGTTTGGCTCAACTTTTGGATATTAGGTTGTACTACACCAAAGCGGTCAATACGTGTACGAAGCACGTTAAACGAATTGTCAATAGCACCTTCCACTTCTGCACGCACAACATCCTCCACATCCTTATTGGTAGGATTGGAAGAAAACTTATCTTTCAACTCAAATGTGGAGAACACCGATGCTAGTTGAGCATTAGGATCAATCTCGTAGAATGATTCAAAGAAAAGGGTTAAGAAATCTGCACCCGATGTTTTTTGTTTCTCTTGCGCCATTGCAATTGCCTTATTGAAATTTACATTTCCAGCATTGTAACCACTAAGCGCACGGACAATGTCTGGCACAGACACCTCCATCGTTACGTTCATACCACCCTTGAGGTCAAGACCAAGGTTGATCTCTTTCTCACGGCACTCTTTCAAAGTGTAGCCAAACCACACTTTCTCACCAGCAATAGAGTCCAAATATTGGTACTCTCTTGCATCATCACCTTGAGCATACTCTGCCGCTTTGTTGTCATAGTGGTTTGTCACTACAGAGAATGACAAATAGAACGCACTTACCAAAGCAAGCAAGGTTGCCAATGTGATAACAAGTCCTTTGTTTTGCATAATTTTAATTTAGTTTTATTTGTTATTATTTTTTGTTCTTACAATTCCTTGTATTCGTTTCACACGCACGCGTAGCGTACTCACGCACAAAATAGGGCGCAAAATTACTAAAAAAAACGCACATACGCAAGAAAACACACAAAAATATCACTTTTTTCGTTAAAAACATTCAAAATATTTGGTCATGTCAAAAAAAAGCAGTACCTTTGCACCGCATTTCAGAAATGAGTTGATTATATCGCGGAGTAGAGCAGTGGTAGCTCGTCAGGCTCATAACCTGAAAGTCGGTGGTTCGATCCCGCCCTCCGCAACCAAGAAAAGCCGCTAAGTTTAGCGGCTTTTTCGTTTGCCCCCTATACTTTTCTAACACATTTACCCAACGAACACCCTATCCACTTCACCACCAAGGATAGAGCAAAGAGCCCCAAGCCAAAAATGATTATCAAACTACAAATAAGGTAAAAGATGGTAGGGAA
>JAFZGC010000097.1 GCA_017555595.1 Paludibacteraceae bacterium
AAGGATCAAATCCACACAATCAAGGTATCAACTGGGCAAATGCATGGAATCAGACAATAGCGTTAGAGATAGTCAATGACATCTACAACACACAAAACAAAAAGCGCTTTGAGATTATAGCTAAAAATACAGATTCCAATAAAGGTGATCTTAACCACTACGACGGCGCATGGGAAGAGAACACCCCTATTTGGGGTATTACCTCCGACTTCGACAACTGGCACGCAGAAGACGCTGTATTCATGGGCTACCCTGGCAAACTCAACATCCTACTCTCTGCCGCTAGTCATGAGTTCAAGTTGTACAATTTCCGCCACGGTGATTACTACGGAAACACCGGCACCTACCAACGCACCAATAGTGGACAATGGTGGACAATGGATAACAACATAGGCAACAACTGCACCGTGGTAGCCGACATCGACAACGAGGCATACCTTTTCCAATTGCAACTAATCACTGTGACAGGCAACTACCAAAAGCAAATCAGCATCACCTACCCTGATTTCTCTGGCGGAGCATACCGACTCGCATACCGCGACAACACCCCTAACTCCTTCCACCCTGCACACCTCATTCGTTGCAACACCCAAAAAGACCTGCAGCTAGATACCATCAGTTTCTTCGTTCGTCACGACAAAGAACCTGAGATTCTCTTGCAGCAGTGCAGCAGCGCAGATGTATATACCGATAATCCTGTATGGACTACCCTCGCCATCTACCCTGCCACCAGCAGCTTCCCATCAGGCGACAATCCTAACAATGCACAACTGCCAGGCAAAAGAGCTTCTGACGCCACTATCCATATCGGCGAGGGTTGCGGAGTCACCAGCACTGCGGTGTACAACTTTATCCTCCAGCAAATCAACACTGGCTCACACGCCGCTGCATTGGACACCCGCGCTACACACCTATACGAAGGCAACTACTACATCCGCACCAACTACGCAGAGGGCGGCTGGGCTAACTACCTAGAACCATCCAACCTCATGACATACAGCAGTTATGCCGACCACTACGAGCCATTCAGCTACTACTTCTGTAAGTGGGTCAACCCAAAGAACAAAAACGAAGCCAAGGCAAATATCACATATACCATCGCCAACCCATACAGCAGATGTATCTCCGACACGCTGATTGGCGACGCTATCATCGCAAAAAATGGTGTTACCGAAGGTTATCTACCTGATAGTGCCAATGTGCGTTTCACATGGGATCACGAGACCAACGCGCTCGCGCGCGCATATATTAAAGGTTCAGGACAAGCTAAAGACCGATTCCTAGTACTCACAGGTAAAGACGACAACCTAAAAGACGCTAATGGGACTCCTATTCCTGAAGGTACAGGCAACAGAACTGGCTTGCTTGCCAACGAGGAGATACTTTCAGACGCTGGCAACTGGATCTACACAGTAGATGTCACAGCCAACCGAGAGGCAGCCATCAAACTAACCGCCCAGTACAACGACAAAACACAGTACTTCAAAGGTAGCGAAAGCGAATATACCAACCTACTTAGCAGTACTGCCCATGATAGTTATAAGATTCGCATCATCTACGACTTCAAGACCAACCAGCTCATTACGGCTTGGCTGCCAGACAATTCCCAGACATATGAAGACGAAGCGTTGGGCACAAACATGATGATTATCCGAACCAACCACGAACAAGCAACACAGATTAACTTCACTAACAATAAATCCATATCCGACGTAGGCATCGGATATGCCGTGATGACCTTTACCAAGGGTCACGTTTTGGGTTCTGGCACACAATACGCACGTTCGCTCTACTGGGTTTCCTTCCCATTCGATGTATGGCTGCGAGACGTAACTGGCTTCGGCGAGTATGGACAACATTGGATCATGGAATACTACGACGGTGCATCTCGCGCACAAAATGGTTTGTGGGCTGACTCCGACACCTATTGGAAGTATATCACCAATCCTAATTACAAACTAGAAGCTGGCAAGGGCTATGTACTCTGCCTCAACCTTGGCAAGATGCAAAACGCATTTACCCATACCGGCGAAGTTAGTCTCTACTTCCCATCCACTTCGCCACTGCAAGAGATTTCGGGCGAAGTGACCGCAGCCGAAGTACCTGCACACACATGTACCATCGAGCGCGACAACCGCAATATCTACGATTCCAACTGGAACCTCATCGGCGTACCAGGATTCAAAGATATCACCAATGTAGGCGTAGGCGGTAGTGCACACAAGGATTACAACGCTGAGATAAATGCAGACTGCGTAAGTTTCTACTACGCATACCAATCTAATGATAATTCATATTTAGCTACAGCACAAACGAATCAATTCCAAATCATGCACGCCTACATGGTACAATACGCTGGTACTATAGAATGGAGCAGTCCTGAATTTACGGCACCATCCTCTATTGCAGCTCGCCGCACGGGCGAGATGCCTAGTCAGCATACATTGCAATTGGAGTTGCTACAGGGCGAGCAGAAGGCAGACCAAACCATCATCCAGCTCCAAGAGCAAGATGCTACTGCCGACTTCGATATGAATATCGACATGACCAAGATCAAGAACAGCGGTGCTAATATCTACACCCTGACCGAGAACACCCACATCATGGTAGCTGGTAATGCTCTGCCAATGGAGAAACTCACCGTGCCAGTGGGAGTAATAATCCCTACCGCAGGCGAATATACCTTCCGCATGCCTGAAACCGACGGTATCTCCGTTTACCTCATGGACAACGAGACAGGTCAATACACCAATATGCTCCTCAATGAGTACACTACCCCACTCAATGCTGGCACATACGAAAACCGCTTCTTCCTCGTACTTGATCCTAACCACACCGCTACATCTGTAGATAATATAGGCGATGATGCACAAAGCAAAGAGGCACGTATAGAGAAGTTCATCATCGATGGTCAGCTCATCATCCGCACCGCTGACGGTATCTTTGATGCAAGAGGTTGTAGGTTATAGGCATGCCTATTGTTTAGCGAACGGCGTCGCCTACGGTTTAGAGTTTAGAGAACGGCTTCGCCTACTTTTAGAGTTTAGAGGCGCAGATAATAAAAATGAGTTGGACACCGTCCAACTCATTTTTTATACCCCCAGCCTATAACCTATAACCTATAGGCGCTTTACGCCGTCCTATAGCCCAACGGGCGTCCTGAAGGCGTAGCCGCCCTATATCCTAATTTAGATCATATCCATAGTGGCGGAGACGAGTTTGTGATGAACGCCAGTCCTTATCCACTTTGACAAACAATTGCAGGAATACGGGCTTGCCGAAGAATGCCTCAATCTCCTTGCGGGCTTGCGTGCCGACACGCTTGAGTGCCTTGCCACCTTTGCCGATGATGATACCTTTCTGGCTGTCACGCTCTACAAAGATCACAGCACCAATGCGAATGATACCCTCTGGATGTTGCTCGTCGGGTTCTTCGTCGTGAAATTCCTCTACCTCTACCTCTACGCTATAAGGAATCTCCTTGTCGTAGTTCAAGAGAATCTTCTCGCGAATCATCTCGTCCACAAAGAAACGGGACGACTTGTCGGTCAATTGATCCTTAGGGAAGAATGGCGGGCACTCTGGCAACGCCTCGCGGATAGCCGTGAATAGCTGGTCAGTACCAAACTTCTGTTGTGCCGAGATAGGGAATACGGTTGCCTCGGGCAATACGCGATGCCAGTACTCCACCAATTGCTCCAAAGTCTCTTGGGTAGTAAGGTCAATCTTATTGATAATCAAGAATACTTTGGCTTTGATGCGTTTTACTTTGTCAAGGAAGTCGGCATTCTTATCTGGGTTATCTTGCACATCCGTCACATATAGCAACACATCCGCATCGACAAGAGCCGAGCGTGAGAACTCCAACATCTGCTCTTGGAGCTTATAGTTGGGTTGCAGCACACCTGGAGTGTCGCTATATACCATTTGGAAGTCATCGCCATTGACGATACCCATAATACGATGGCGAGTAGTTTGCGCCTTCGATGTGATGATCGACAGACGCTCCCCCACCAATACATTCATCAATGTGGACTTGCCCACATTGGGATTACCTACTATATTTACAAAACCTGCACGATGCATTGTATAATTAGGTGTAGTGTTGTGTAGAATAGTTTAGAAGTCCAAATCAAGTGGAGCGAAGAGTTTGCTCTTGCTTACCTTCACAATCTTGCCGTACTTAGCTTGCAATGCCTTTTGGTCGATGAGTTTAGGATCACCCATTACGATGATAGATACGGGTTGTCCCTTGATGTTCTCCTCGTAGAATTGCTTGATTTGCTCAAAGGTCAAGTTGTTGATTGCCTCTTGGTTGTACTTCGCAGGATCCATCTCATAGCCCATCTCACGCCATGAGTCGTATGCCTCAGTCTTGCTACGGAATGATGGTTTAGATACTTGCG
The DNA here is from genome assembly GCA_017555595.1 of Paludibacteraceae bacterium. Taxonomy (GTDB): domain Bacteria; phylum Bacteroidota; class Bacteroidia; order Bacteroidales; family Paludibacteraceae; genus Colicola. The sequence continues at coordinate 4,407 of JAFZGC010000097.1, forward strand.
CGTTTTGGCGCAAAGTAGCCTTGATGCTCTCAATACGCTCTGGATACTCAGGCATAGAATCCAGCAACGACATGAATACATTAATCGCATCTACTGCCTTGTCAGATTGGGTACCAATATATCCCATGAAGTATGACTCCTTGCCAGGCAATGGACCACGCACAGCGCTACCAGAAGCGGTATAAGCCATTGAGCGTTTCTCGCGAATCTCATCCAATACGATACCTGTGAAACCACCTGAGAAGTAATGGTTGAACGCTTGGAACAAGACAGATTGATCTTTGTCGTATGGCTTGCCATTGAAGTAGAAATAGATGGTAGCTTGTTGCACATTGGAGTTCGCCAAGAAATATACTTGTGTTTGATTGTATGTCTTCTTGTCGGTAATCTCGGGTGAGGTAGATGGCATCACGCCCTCTTGCAATGGAAGGTTCTTGGTCAAGATATCCTTCACTTCCTCTACTGGTTTTTGACCACAATAGTGGATATCCAACGCATACTTGATAGCATCGAGGAACTCCACCTTGAGCTTCAACTCGTCCATATAATAGATGTCCATAAATGGCAATACATCAATATAGTCAGACTTCTCGCCAAACACTACATACTGGCGCAACGCATCAGCTTGCAGGTTGTCCATCTTAGCCATCATAAAACGGCTGGAGAGCTCGCTACCCTTCACAGCATCAAACTGCTTCTTGTCGAACTTAGGCATCAACATCTGGCGTTGAACCAATTGGCAGATCTCTGCCAAGTTCTCCTCGTTACCGATGATAGAAACATAGAAGTAACTATCATTCACACCATATGCACAACGGCCACCCAACTCAGACAACTGACGACGGAAGTCTTGTGGCTCAATATTAGGCATGATACCACCACGGTTCATCAATGAAGTCACAAACTCCAACATAGGTTTCTTCGCGGTACCGATACCAAAGATCAAATCAAGTGAGAAGATATTGTTCTTTGGGTTGGTAGCATAGTGGAGCTTCACATTATCGTCGATATCCATCACTTTCACATCATTCATATCCATGAATGTCTGCTTCACTTCGCCTTGTGGCAGTGCCTTAAATTGCTTAGCGTACTCGGTCTCCTCATTGTTGATCAGGTCGAGTGGTTTGATGGCTGGCTTAGAGAGTTTGTTCTTCTTAGGATCGCCCTCGTCGAATGCCAATGTCATATGGTCAGCATCGAAATACTTCTTTGCAATGCGTTGAATATCCTCCTTGGTGAGCGCTTGAATCTTATCGTTCTCTGTAAAGATATCGTCGGTTGGAGTGCCATAAATAAAGCTATTCACCAACGCATCCATCTTGGTAGCAGAACTCTCGAAGGCGAGCTTGTAGTTTTGTGCATACTCTGCCTTTACGGTTTGAATCAACCAATCAGGAATATCGCCAGTCTTGAGGCGGTTGATCTCTTTCATCACGATCTTCTCAGTAGCTGCATTTGACTCGTACATCTGCTGTGCAGCATCGTAGTATGGAACAGCTTCCACCAAGATACGACCTTGCTCGCGCAAAGCAAATACACCTGCCCCTGCAGAAGATACTACACCATCGATATTAAGCTTGTCAAGCAAACCAGTTTGGGTGCTGTTGTTCAACAGACGAACCACTAACTCCAATGTCAGCAAGTCCTCGTCGCTCATGGTTACGCCGTCCCATGCCCAAATCACTTGTGGGTAGTAGCCCAGTTTGAATTTGCGTGATGGGTTGCCTGCAAATGAGGTCTTAGGATAGGTTGGACGCTCTGGCAATGGTGCGTTCTTTAGGCGACCGAAAGTCTCTTCAATCATTGGCTTGGTAGCCTCAGCATCGAAGTCACCTACGATGATAAGCGCCATGTTGTTAGCCACATACCATGTATTGTAGAACTCGATGAGTTTGCTGATTCGTGGATTCTTGAGGTGCTCTGGCAAACCGATGACGCTACGCTCGTATGGTGAACCTGCGAACATCTCTGCCATCATGGTGCTATTGAGCTTGCGGCTGAGGTTGTCTTCGCCACGGTTGTACTCCTCGAAAACGGTCTCCAACTCCGCTTGGAAAGTACGATATACTGGGTCAATCAATCGGTCAGAAAAGATGGTCAACCACTTGTACATACTTGCCTCAGGGAACGAGTTGTGGTAGCAAGTCATGTCGTAGCTGGTATAGGCGTTGACATCGGTTGCACCAATACCATCGAGCAATACGAAGAAGTCCTCTACGGTAGCGTATTTTGCTGCCTCTTGTGATTCCTCGTTAATCTTCTTGGTGAGCTCTAGACGCTTTGCCTCGTCTGTGGTCTCTGCATACTCGTCGTAGAGGCGGATAATTTCCTCGTAGTGAGGTTTTTCTTTCTCCCAGTCGAGTGCACCAATCTTTTGTGTACCCTTGAAGAGCATGTGCTCCAAGTAGTGAGCAAGACCTGTATATTCTGCTGGCTCGTCCATCGAACCTGCACGCACGGCAATATAGCCCGTCACATCAGGTTGGTCATGGTCTTCCCACAGCATGACGGTCAAGCCGTTATCAAGCTTATACTCGGTCAATCCTTCGCGCGATTGCGCAAACAGCATGGTTGCAGAAAATACTACTGCCATGCAAAGTAAAAATAATTTCTTCATATTCTTGTCTTTAAACTTTAATCTCTAAACAGAATTACCACTCAAGTAACACCTTACCACATTGACCGCTCAGCATCACATCGAATCCCTTTTGGAAATCATCGAAGTGGAAGCGATGAGTGATAACTGGACTCAAATCCAAGCCGCCAACCAACATCTGCTCCATCTGATACCATGTCTCCCACATGCGGCGACCTGTGATACCCTTGATGGTCAAAGCCGAGAAGATGATGTCTGACCAGTTCACCTTGGTATCGCTGGGCAGAATACCCAACTGTGCGATGTTTGCACCCTTGTACATGTGCGCAATCATATCGTTGAACGCTGCTGGCGCGCCAGACATCTCCAAACCTACATCAAAACCGCGAATACCTAGTTGCTTCATAGCGCCCTCTACGGTCTCTCCCTTCGAGCCATTAACCGTGATAGTCGCACCCATTTTCTTCGCAATCTCAAGGCGTTGCTCGTTGAGGTCAGTCACCACGATGTTCTTCGCTCCTGCATAGCGGCAGATACCTGCAGCCATGGTGCCAATCAAACCAGCACCTGTGATCAACACATCCTCGCCCAAGAGAGGGAATGCAAGAGCGGTGTGAGTAGCATTACCAAATGGGTCCATGATAGCAGCGAAGTCGTCTGGAATCTCAGGACGCACATGCACGATATTGCTCTCTGGGATAGATACATACTCTGCGAAGGCTCCGTCCTTTCCCATGATACCAACTGAGAGAGTGTTCTCGCAGACATGACCCATGCCGCGGCGGCAGTTGCGGCAAGTACCGCAGACGATATGTCCCTCGGCAGTTACACGGTCGCCTACTTTTACGCCACGAACGCCAGCACCCACTTCTACAGCTACGCCCACGAACTCGTGACCCATGATATAAGGCGGTGTGCAATGGCTTTGCGACCATTCGTCCCATTTATACATGTGCAAGTCTGTACCGCAAATGGCGGCTTTGGTAACTTTGATGAGCACATCATTCACGCCCACTTGAGGCATTGGTACTTCTTCCATCCAGAGACCTGGCTCTGCGTAACGTTTTACAAGCGCTTTCATATTAAATATGAACTATGATTGATTAGTTATAAATTATTCATTTTGCGATTTGGGTGCAAAGGTAGTAAAAAATCACGAATTATGCAACATCAGGATAAAAAACACAAGTTTTTTTGTGTCTTTGGTAAAATTATTTGCATATATCCAAACTTTTTCGTAATTTTGCACCCGATTATGGAATGTTGTGCTCCGTTATCCGATATCCAATAGCCCGTAGGGCGTCCGATAGCGAAGCGTCCAAAATATTAATTATTAACTATTAATTATTACTAACAATGATTTACAGCAAAGAGGTACAGGAAATGTGCCAAGTAGCTAAAGGACCTAACCACGGTCCAGCTCCAATCCCAGAAGAGGGTAAGTGGGTGAAAGCTAAAGAGATCGCTGACATCTCTGGTATGACTCACGGTATCGGTTGGTGTGCTCCACAACAAGGTGCATGCAAACTCAGTTTGAACGTTAAGAACGGTATCATCGAGGAGGCGCTCATCGAGACTATCGGTTGCTCAGGTATGACTCACTCTGCTGCTATGGCAAGCGAGATCCTCGTGGGCAAGACTATTCTCGAGGCTCTTAACACTGACCTCGTGTGCGACGCTATCAACACTGCAATGCGCGAGCTCTTCCTCCAAATCGTTTACGGACGTACCCAATCTGCTTTCTCTGAGGGCGGTCTGCCAATCGGCGCTGGTCTTGAGGACTTGGGTAAGGGTCTCGTTAGCCAAACTGGTACTTTGTTCGCTACCAAGGCTAAAGGTTCACGCTATCTCCAACTCACCGAGGGTTATATCACCAAGCAATACTTGGATGCTGACAACGAGACTTGCGGCTATGAGTTCGTTCATATGGGCAAATTCATGGATGCTATCAAGAAGGGCGTTCCAGCTGAGGAAGCTTTGAAGAAGGTTACCGGTACTTATGGCCGTACTACCGAGGAGCAAGGCGCAGTTAAATTTATTGATCCACGTCATGAATAATAAGAAAGGAGTAAAACTATGATCCGTCCAGTTCAATTCGAATCACAAGATCGCCGCGAGAAACAAGTACTCGCTGCGCTTAACGCACATGGTATTGCTTCTATCGAAGAGGCTAATCAAATTTGCGAGCAATATGGTTTGGATCCTTACATGACTTGCGAGGAGACCCAAATGATTTGCTTTGAGAACGCTAAGTGGGCTTATGTAGTAGGTACCGCTATTGCTATTAAGAAAGGTTGCACCAACGCTGCTGACGCTGCTGAGGCTATCGGTATCGGTTTGCAAGCATTCTGTATCCCTGGTTCTGTAGCTGACGACCGTCTTGTAGGTCTTGGCCACGGTAACTTGGCAGCTCGTCTTCTCCGCGAGGAGACCGAGTGCTTCGCATTCTTGGCAGGTCACGAGTCTTTCGCTGCTGCTGAGGGTGCTATTAAGATTGCTGAGATGGCTAACAAAGTGCGCCAAAAACCACTTCGTATCATCCTCAACGGTCTTGGCAAAGATGCTGCTATGATCATCAGCCGTATCAACGGTTTCACATACGTACAAACACAATTTGACTATGCTACTGGCGAGTTGAATATCGTGAAGACCAAAGCATACAGCAATGGTCCACGTGCTAAGGTGAACTGCTATGGTGCGGACGATGTACGCGAAGGTGTGGCTATCCTCTGGCACGAGAACGTAGATGTATCTATCACAGGTAACTCTACCAACCCAACTCGTTTCCAACACCCAGTAGCTGGTACCTATAAGAAAGAGCGCGTATTGGCTGGTAAGCCATACTTCTCTGTAGCTTCAGGTGGTGGTACAGGCCGTACTTTGCACCCAGATAACATGGCTGCAGGTCCTGCTTCTTATGGTATGACCGATACTTTGGGCCGTATGCACTCTGACGCTCAATTCGCTGGTTCTTCTTCAGTACCTGCAC
>JAFZGC010000098.1 GCA_017555595.1 Paludibacteraceae bacterium
GTTATCGTGTGCAATCGCAAGTCGCTACACGCTTCCGCCGTTGGGCTACACAGCGTTTGCACGAGTATATCCAAAAGGGATTTTCCATGGATGACGAACGACTCAAACAAGGTGGTAATCGCTATTTCCGTGAGTTGCTGCAACGTATCCGAGATATTCGCAGCAGCGAACGCAACTTCTATCAACAAATAACCGACATCTACGCCACTTCAGTGGACTATGACCCACGCAGCGAAATGACAAAGATGTTCTTCGCTACCGTTCAGAATAAATTGCACTATGCAGTACACGAACATACTGCTGCCGAAGTAATCTATGAGCGCGTGGACAATGAGAAACCTTTTGTTGGAATGACTAACTTCCGAGGTAACTATGTGACCAAAGATGATGTGAAGATAGCCAAAAACTATCTTTCAGAAATAGAACTTCAACGCCTCAACCTTTTAGTGTCGGGCTTCTTGGATTTTGCGGAGTTCCAAGCTTTAGAGATGAATCCAATGACCATGCAGAATTGGATAGAAGCACTTGACAATCAAATTCTTTCTCACAAACGCAAGGTGCTGTTGGGCAAAGGGAATATCTCTCATCAACAAGCCATCGAGAAAGCCGAAAAAGAGTTTGAGATTTACCGCCAACGCGAGATGCAACTCCTCGAAAGCGACTTCGACCGCGAGATTAAAAAGCTAAAAGAGAAATAAATCCCCTTTTATAGCAGCAGACACGAAAAAAAATAACCTATGCGTAAAGGTGATAAAATACGATTCTTAGATGCGGTGGGCGGAGGTACTATCGTACAGTACGACACACAGCAGCAACTTGTCTGGGTTGAGACCGACGACGGATTTGATGTAGGACCTATCCCTGCTTCCAAATGTGTAATGGACACACCTGCCACCAGCTACCAACGCAAAGGCTGCATCGGTACGCATAAGCAACACGAAGTACCAACACCGCCCCCTACGCATACCCATATTGCGCCTGCGAAACGCCCAAAACGACAACGCGATGAGCATATCATTGATCTGCATCTTGAATCCCTGCCCACCAGTGGCAATGGTATGACTGATGTAGAGAAACATCAATACCAACTGCGTTTCTTTCGCATGCAGATGCAGCAACATATCCGCCATCGTGGACGACGCGTAGTCATCATCCACGGAAAAGGCAATGGAGTGCTCAAAAACGAGATACGACAGATACTCAAACGCGATTTCGGAACGCAAGTCGAAGTACATGATGCCGATTTTGCGCTATACGAAGAGGGGGCTACATTGGTGGTGATAAAATGAAATCTTAAAAACTATATTCATATGAAACACAATCATGTCTTTATGGCTTTAGCAGCCGTGCTATTGATGATGACAAGTTGCGCTCCTAGTGCAGAGAAACGCATCGACCAAGCTATTCAACAAGTGATGAACGACTACCAAGCAGTAGGTATAGCTGCTGTTGTTGTCCAAGATGGACAGATAGTCTATGAGAATGCTTTTGGCTATGCCAATCTCGATAGTCAAACGCCTTTGACAACCAATCACTTTATGCGTATCGCATCAATCTCCAAGTCCTTTACTGCGACATCCCTTATGCAATTTGTGGAGAAAGGTGTCATTTCTCTCGACGATGATGTGAGTGATCTCATTGGCTTTAAGGTACGCAATCCACATTACCCAGAGGTACCAATCACCTTGCGCATGGTGCTTTCGCACACAGCCAGTTTCCGCGACCCTGAGAATTATTCTACACTCGACCATATCAATCCTGCTGTGAATGGCGACTGCAGCGCCACCTATTACGACTATACTCCAGGTACGGGCTACAGCTACTCGAACCTAGGACTTAACTTCGCAGGCGCTATCTTAGAGAAAGTGTCTGGTGTGCGTTTCGACCGCTATGTAAAAGATAGTGTGATCACACCTCTTGGTTTGCATGCAGGCCATAATATCGACGAACTAGACATGAGCAGATGTGCTTCCATATACCGCTATCAAGACGGAGAATATGTAGAGTCAAACGCCTATGGCAGCGTGGCACATCGACTGGATGATTACACCATGGGCTATTCAGCACCTATATTCTCGCCTACTGGCGGCGTGAAGATATCTGCGTACGACTTGGCTACCTATATGATGATGCACATGAACTATGGCAAGTTCAATGGTGTGAATATCATCTCCGAAGAGAGTGCCAAAACCATGCAGAAACCCGTATGGATTAAGCTAACAGATGACTACTACGAGGACCAATACGGATTATGCCTCATGGAGTTTGTGGATTTTCTGGATGATCCTCAATACAACAAGCCAGGCCACTACCCTGTGGGACATACTGGCGATGCTTACGGCTTGCGTAGTATTATGATGTGGAGCCCTGCGGATGGTTGGGGTATCGTTGCCATAACCAATGGTTATGTGTACAATCCCGATAAAGATATTGTTGAAGCATTGGCCAATGCGATTTATAAGGCATATTTTGGCGATAAAACCGCACAACTAAGTTACGAACCTTTTACTGGCGAGTTGCGCCATGCTTTTGGTATATCTACCAACACACGCACCACAACGCCTATCGTACTCACTCGCATCACTCTCGGCGATAAGACAGGATACGGCGAAGCTGCGCTTCCACCATATCTCAAGGAAACACAAGAGTCTGTCTGCAATTTCCTTAAGTTAGCAGAACCCATCATCAATAGCAGTACAGAGCCGCTGAATGTGGATAGTATTATGCAAGTGGTCAATAACCTTGCACCAGGCAATTATGCAGCGAAAGCAAGCATCGACATTGCTCTGCATGACTTGTATGGTAAACTCCACAACCAGCCTTTATGGCAGATGTGGGATATCAATCCAGATGCTACTCCTTGCACCAGTTATACGATTGGCTACGATGCCTGCGATTCGATTGTGCTGCTCAAGGTGCGCGAAGCCGACTGGGCGAAGATCTTGAAGGTCAAACTTGGTCGTGAGGAGGCAGAGGACAAACGTATGATCAACCTTATCCGCAGCATTAGCGACAAACCTATTTATGTGGATGCCAATCAAGGCTGGTCAACCAAGGAACACGCGCTAATGATGTGCCAATGGTTGGAGGAGCAAGGAGTGGTGCTTATCGAACAACCTATGCCCAAGCATATGAACGAGGAGCATGCTTGGCTCTGCGAGCAAGTATCGCTGCCTATTATTGCTGACGAGGCATGCCAGACCTATGACGATGTGGCGGGACTACAACCCTACTACGATGGTATCAATATCAAGCTGATGAAATGCGGCGGTGTGGCGGAAGCACGCAAGATGATTACCTTGGCACGTGAGTTAGGTATGCAGGTTATGATAGGCTGTATGACGGAAACTAGTGCAGGTATCTCTGCGGCTACAGTGCTGAGTCCGTTGGTAGATTATGCCGACTTAGACGGTCATGTGCTGCTTGGAAATGACCCTTACGAGGGTATTCAAATTGTGGATGGCAAACTGAGATTAGTGAATAAACCTGGCACAGGCGTCACCTCTCATTGACTATCTTTGTTATTTTCCCGAATATCATTTGGATCATATAGTTATGAAAAAAATCGTTATCCTTTTCTTAGTCTTCATGGCAACCACATGCCTCGTTCACAGCGCAGAGTATGTCGTTAATCATTGTCCCGTGACTCCTGTACGTGAAGAACCATCCGAAGCCGCCGAACAAGCTACCCAACTGCTCTTCGGACAAGTATGCGAAGTGGTGGAACGCAAATCGAGTTGGCTCAAGATACGCTGCACCGTCGACGGACAAATAGGATGGGTGAGCCGTAAGATGACAACACCCGTTAGCGAAGAGGACGTTCGACTATTAGACGAGACTCGAAAAGCAAACGGTGAAGGCGTAGTGGCTACACCAATGACCGCGGTCACCGACACAGAGACTGGCGAGAAACTTATGTTGACCATTGGTACACGATTGCCTAACTACCGAAAAGGCACGTTCGAAGTGCTGGGCAAGCAGTATAAGATAGATTCGAAGTCAGTTTATAGATTAGAGGCGAAAGGCGAAAAGGTATTGGTGAATGGCAAAGAGGTGACCGGCGAGGACGTGGTGCGCGTGGCGAAAATGCTGCTGAACGTGTCGTACCTCTGGGGCGGAAAGAACATGATGGGCTACGACTGCTCGGGATTCACGCAAACGGTGTATAGCGTGTTTGGCATCAACCTATTGCGCAATGCCCGCGAACAGGTCACACAAGGAAAAGTGATAAACTCCTTGGAAGAAGCACAACCTGGAGACTTGGTGTTTTTCGACCATGCAGATCGCGATCCGAATGCGACGAGAATAACGCATGTGGGTATGCTGATTAGCCAAACGGAAGTGATACACTGCGCAGGATGGGTGCATGTGGCTAAGATAGACGATATGGGTATCCGCCTCGCTAACGGAAAACTATCGCACCATCTCGCAAAGATCAAACGATATCTTTAGAGGTGAGAGGAAAGAGGTTAAAGGCTAAAGGCTAAAGGCAAGAGGCGAAAGGCGAGAGGAAACGGATGGTAGAAGGTCAAGAGTATATTACTGTAGTCATTCCACGAAGGGGGATTAACGACGAAGGCAAGGGCAAGAAACATGCTCTTTATCGCCTCATATCTGCTGCGGAAACGGAGTATGTATGGATGATGGATGATGATGTGTCGTTTAAGACCTCTTCGCTGTCAGACCGCTTGCAGCACCCCACGACACAAGTGTCATCGGGGACCCCACAAGCTGTCGGAAGTCAGACCGCTATGTTGTTAGACAATGATTTAATAATTCTTCCGCTTAGAATGGAGTCGGAGAATGAGAATCCATCGCTATTGGAGCGGTTGCAGATAGCCGAATATGCGGCTATTCAGCAACTGACTATTGAAGCAGCGCAACGCGGCAAAGCCGTGATGTGTAGCGGAGCGAACTTGATTGTTCGCCGCGACAGATGGTTGGAGTCATATAAAGATCTACATCCCGAGATACCCAGTGGCGATGATATGTTCCTATTGGAGTCGTTCAAAGGCCGCGGACTGAAGATAGCCGTGCTGGATGATCCTCGCTTTGAGGCGATAGTACGCCCTCATACTTCGTGGTGTGCGTTCTTCCGTCAGCGTATGCGCTGGGCAGGCAAAGCTCCGAAATACACCGATAGAGATATTCTGCTATGTGGAGCAATCATGCTGATGACCAATCTACTGCAATTATTTTGCCCGCTGGTATTATTGGCGAAGTTCCCAATCGAATACCGATTAATAAAAAAGAGAGACGCGTCCGTCTCTCTCTTTACTGCTTTGTTACTCGAGATACTCTACCCTTTCTACACGATAATCAGTATCGTAGGAGGTATCTTTCTTCGTAAGTGGTGATTACTCAGCTAGTTCTTCAGCTACCTCAGCGTCGAACTCAGGTACTGCTTGAGCCGCTTGAGCTGCCTCTAACTCCTCTTGAGCTTGTCCAGCTACAACACTACCCTCAACTGAAGCTGCGGCCTCGCTCTTCTTCACACCTACAGCTACGATGCTCAATGCCACAATAATAGCAATCAAAGTCCAACTAGCCTTCTCCAAGAAGTCAGCAGTCTTAGGAGCACCCATCACTTGGTTTCCACTAGAGAAACCTGCAGCCAAACCGCCACCCTTGCTGTTTTGAACCAATACTAAAAGGGTCAGTAATACTGCTGCAATTACAATCAAAATAGTTAATAGTACGTACATAATTTATTGTTTTAAAAGTTTTAAAAGTTTCAAAGTTCTAACGATACATAACACAATCAGCCGACAAAGGTACAACTTTTTTTTGATATTACCAAATTTTTTACCATTTTGCTACCGTATCGTTGTATATTTGATCTGCAATTTCGGCAATCATCGTATTGCAGAGTTCATCCTGCACGTCTGTGAGCATCTGCGATGCATCAAATGTTTGGTAGGCTGAATAGGTCTTTTCAAAACTCTCTTCTGGTGCGATATTGTTGGTAAATCGTACTTTCACGGTAATTGTCAATTTCGTTTCCGCTGCATAACTGTCAGCCGATACTGACATTGGTGTGAGGTTGTAACCTGTAATCTCGCCTTCCAATTCAAGATTACCACCTCTTCGTACTTGTTCCAATCGAGTTTGGCGTTGATATAGGTCTTTAATTCCATCGGTTAGATTCACCGCTAACGGAGCATATACCAATGCGGCATTGTTTGTAAAGTCTGCTACGGAGATAGTCTTGATCTTTGTATAATCAATGCTTGCACCATTGAACTTATAACTTATAGTACAGCTATGACACAACAGGACTATTGTTATGATTAGTCGAACATATCGTAGAGCACTATGGTGATTGTGTAGGAGGGTACTCATAATTCGTATTCTTTTATTTTGCGGTATAATGTTCGTTCGCTTAAACCCAATTCTATAGCCGTAGCCTTGCGGTTTCCACCATTCTTATGCAATGCTTTTTGAATCGTATCTCGTTCGAGATTGGCGAGTCGTAGGTTAGGTGCTTCTGTGGTAGCAGTCGCTTCGGGTTCGATGTCGGCTACTACGGACACCTCATCAATATCAAGAACCTTCTTCTTGGGCTCCCAATCCACGATTTCCTCTGGAATATTGGTGTGCACTTCTTGCTGTTGTACTGAAGCCAATTGCTCTTTTAGCAAATCCATCTCACGTTTCATCATACCAATCATGTTATATAACATCTTCAATTCGTCCATCGGCACATCTTGTTTTGCTGGTCGTTGTACAACAGCCAAACCGCGATGCATTTGATGTGTAGGGAGATAATTAGCTAAAATATCGGGAGTTATTTCTCGGTTCTTTTCTATAAGACTTATTCGTTGAGCTACATTTTTTAGTTGGCGTACATTACCTTGCCAATAATAGGATTTGAGCATATCGTTTGCCTCTTCTGTTAATCGAATGGCAGGCATACGATATTTCTCGGCAAAATCTACCACAAATTTACGAAAGAGTAGAGGAATATCATCCTTGCGATCGCGCAATGCAGGAACTTTGATTTCTATCGTGTTAAGACGATAGTATAGATCCTCTCTAAAACGACCATCTTCTATTGCCTTGGGGATATTAAGATTAGTGGCAGCTACCACGCGAACATTTGTTTTTTGTACCTCAGAACTACCCATGCGTATGAACTCGCCCGTCTCAAGTACGCGTAACAATCGCGCCTGCGTAGGGAGTGGCAATTCGCCTACCTCGTCAAGAAAGAGGGTGCCGCCATCTGCTATTTCAAAGTAACCCTTGCGTTCACTCTTGGCATCTGTAAAAGCACCTTTAGTGTGTCCAAAAAGCTCTGCATCAATTGTTCCCTCGGGTATGGCACCGCAGTTGATGGCGAAATAAGGACCATGTTTACGAGGTGAATTTTGGTGGATTATCTTGGGAAAATGCTCTTTACCAACACCACTTTCTCCTGTTATTAAGACGCTAAGGTCAGTAACCGCAACTTGTACTGCTATTTCAATATCACGATTAAGCTGCGCACTATTACCAATAATGCTAAATTGCTGCTTTATACGTTGCAAATCTTTTTGTTCCATACTGCACTAAATGTTTCAAAGTTTCAGGTTTTACTAGTTTAATATTGCATAGTCTGCCAAAATGGCAGACAAAGGTACTACAAAAAATGTAAATATGCAAGAAAAACGTAGAAAAACTCTTATTTTTGCACTATTTTTCTCGTTTCTCGAAGTTGAGGTAGGGGGATAATCGTTGCCACTGCTCTGACGTGAAACCTTCTAAGTGTTGTAGTTGGTCTATGTTGTCCAATTGAATCTTTTGTCGTCGGAGTTCGTATATAGCTTTGGCTTGTTCAAATGATAGATAGGGGTGTTTTTGTAGTCTTTCTATGCGCATACTATTTATCCGTAACGGCTCTACAATCACGCTGTCTAGTACAAAATGAGCGAGCAGACTATCCGCGGATAGACTATCTGTGAGCAATGGCTGTAGAGCTCGGATCTCGCGCAATTGCTCTACCGATACGAAGCCGCCCAACTGCTTGCGGTAGTGTATTATCTGCTTAGCGCGGTAACTTCCAATGCCAGGAATCATTTTCAGTTCGGTCGTATCAGCTGTACGCAGATTGAGTATCGTATCGCGCTTGTAACTGATATAATGCCGCATTGTATATTGTGAAGTAGTGTCCTGTGTCGTTGTGTCACATCTATCACGACGAAGGCTATCGCAGAATTGTGCAAGAACTAGTGTATCAATCTGTATATATGGCAATAGCGCTTGATACATGCTATCGGTCATGCCATATAACTTGCGCATATCTTCTGCTTTGCGGTAGCGTCCATTCTTGGCTCTATATTTCAGCATATTACTTACCTGCCACTTCTTCAGTCCTAGGTGTACCAATGTGCTACTGTCGGCTGTGTTTGGGTCAAACGTCTGCATTTGTATGGCAATCGTGTCACGCGGATATTTCTTTTTCCATTGTGCCTTGCGGATACTATCCTGCTGGGCTTGATGGGCACTAAAACGTGTGAGGGTGGAGTCGTTTATTGTTACTATAGGTGCTTCTTTTGGCGGTTGAAAATGATGCAAAAACAATAGAGTCATGCCTGCAAGTATGACCAGAATTGCGATTCCTAACCATTGCTCGTGTGTCAATAAAAAGCCAATATTCTTCTGTTTTTTCATCTCTTTACTTCAGAGTGTATTACTCCGTCTGCTGTATGTGTTTGTATTTCCTCGCCGGCTGTGACATCATGAATACTCTTAACAATCTTGCCATTAATGGTGGTTAGACTATAGCCCATGCGATAGATACGTTCGGGCGAATGAAGGGCGATAGTCTTTTCCCATAGTTGGATTTGTGTACGTTGTCGGTGCAGTCGCTGTTGGGTCGCAAAACGCAATGATTGCCAGAGGTTATCCAGTTGGTTTTGCTGTTTGCGGCTAATGTTCTGCGCTATGTGTTGCAGACGTACTTGCAGTTCATTCAACCGATTGGCTTGCTTCTGCATGGCGTCGATGAGCCATTCTGCTGCTGCGGTAGGGGTCTTGACGCTTGTATGCACGACCATGTCCACGACACTAATGTCCCTCGTATGTCCTATACCTGTAACAATCGGCAGAGGGAAATTGGCGCAGTGAAACGCCAACGAGTAGTCATCGAAGTTCCTTAGGTCGGTGGTGGCGCCACCGCCGCGAACAATCACCACTACATCATACTTGTCTATCGCAATCGCAATCTTTTCGAGCGCAGCAATAATGGATGCAGGTGACTGGTCACCCTGCATTACGGCTGGGAAAAGCTGTGTCCAGAAGAGGAAACCGCTATTGTTGCTCTGCAACTGATGACAGAAATCACCATACCCAGCTGCATCAGCAGCAGAGATCACCGCTATGCGGCGAGGCAAGAGGGGGACTTTGAGCGAGCGTTGCATGTCCATCACACCATCTTCCTGCAAGCGTTGGATAGTAAGTTGGCGTTGGCGAGCCAAATCGCCTAATGTAAAAGTCGGGTCGATGCCTATGATGTTCAAACTCAATCCATATACGGCGTGGAAACTTACTTCAACTTGCAAAAGTACTTGCATGCCCACAGAGAGTGTTTGTCCTGTCTCGGTGGTGAAATAGGCTGATAGTAGATGATAGACATGTTGCCAACAAGTTGCCCTCACTTTAGCGGCAATACTATTGTTCTTCGCTTTCTCCACTAACTCGATATAGCAGTGCCCGCGCTCGGTGAGCGAAGCTATCTCGGCACATA
>JAFZGC010000099.1 GCA_017555595.1 Paludibacteraceae bacterium
CACTCATTAACTGATAATTACAATGATAAAAAAGAAAGAAGCGATAATGAAATTTCTCCATTATCGCATCTTGTCGAGAAGAGGCGACTCGAACGCCCGACCCCCACGTCCCGAACGTGGTGCGCTACCAACTGCGCTACTCCTCGCGTTGCGTTCGGCAACGATGATACTTTTGTCTTCTTGCACTTTAACGCGCAGAAATCTAAACTATCTATACCAACTTACTCCTCGTAATCCACAGCGCCACGCGCTTCTTTGCACTTGCCGATATACTGTGCTACTTTTACATGCTCTGGGTGGGTAGCGTATGCATCCAAGTCCTCCCATGTCTTGAAGGTGCAAGTGAGGCAAATATCGTGGTCGGTGTTCTTAGCGTTAGGAATATTTATTCCTACAGTCTCATCTACCAATACATCAATCTTCTCGCGCAATGCCAAAAGGCCATCACGGATAATCTGGGCATTCTCCAATTTTGACTTGCCTTCTGCCTCGTCTAACAGACGAAAAAATACTACATGCTTTATCATAATTATTTTTGTTTTTAGACCGCTATGCTGTTAGACCGGCTTCGCCTGTTAGAAGTAAGACTTTAGGAATCTAACAGCACTCTAGGTGCGTTCTAACAACGAAGTGGTCTAGTATCTAACAGCCGCTTAGCGGCGTTCTTATTTTACCAAATTGAAACTCGTTTCTCAGGTGCGATATACATAGGTGACTCTGGGGTAACGCCAAAGGCATCATACCAAGCGCCGATATGTGGCAAAGCGCCATTCACACGCCACATACCGAGTGAGTGTGGGTCTGACTTGGTGCGTTGCAACACCTCCTCTGGACGGATGTTGCCAGCCCATACATTGGCATATGCCAAGAAGAAACGCTGCTCTGGTGTGAACCCCTCCTTCTCGCCTAAAGCCTCATCGCCTTTCGCCTGTTTCGCCTTTTGTGCGTTTTGGAAGGCTTGGTATGCCACTTGCAAACCACCATGATCGGCGATATTCTCGCCCAAGGTAAACTTGCCGTTGGCATTTACACCAGGAGCTACCTCAATTGCATTGAAATACTCTTCCATGACCTTCGTGCGCTCCTCAAAGCGAGCACGGTCTTCCTCTGTCCACCAATTGATCAAGTTGCCATCCTTGTCAAACTGACTACCTTGGTCATCAAAACCGTGGGTCATCTCATGGCCAATCACCACGCCAATAGCACCATAGTTAAATGCATCGTCCGCATTCATGTCAAAGAATGGGTATTGCAGAATACCTGCAGGGAAGCAAATCTCGTTGGTAGTTGGGTTATAGTATGCGTTCACCGTTTGTGGGGTCATAAACCATTTATCCTTGTCCACAGGTTTACCCAAGAACGACAATGAATAGTCTTGCTCAAACTTCGCAGCGCGTTGAATATTAGCGTAATAAGTCAAAGTAGGATCAATCTCCAAAGCGGTATAATCGCGCCATTTGTCTGGATAACCAATCTTCACGGTGAAGGTATTGAGTTTCTCCATTGCCTTTGCTTTGGTCTCATCTGACATCCACTCCAACGCTTGAATTCTTTCGCCGAGTGCCACTTGCAGATTCTTTACCAAATCCAACATACGCTCCTTGTTCTCCTCTGGGAAGTATTTCTCTACATACATCAAACCCACAGCCTCGCCCAAGGTACCGTTCACCATCGCTACCGCGCGTTTCCAAAGTGGAGTAGGCTCTTGACGACCGCTCAAAATCTTTCCATAGAACTCAAAGTTTTGCATAAAAATCTCCTCGGTCAGGAAATCGGAACTGCCATCAATCACTTGCCATGTAAACAAGGTCTTCATGTCTTCCAATGACTCCTCTTGGAGCATCTTACCTGCCTCTTGCAAGTGGCGCACCTGACCAATAGAAAGACTATTAAGTCTTTCGGACAATTCTGAACCATTCTGAACCATACTGAACAATGCATTGAAATACACTTGCCAATCCACCTCAGGAACCAATTTTTGCAAATCCTCAACCGACATCTTATTATAATTAGCAATAGGATCGCGCAACTCTACATTGCTAAATGCTGCCTTCGCTAGGCGAGTCTCCAATCGCAACACAGTAGCCGCTTTCTCGGCTGCATTGGCTTGATCATACAACTCAAACATCTTTTCCACGTGCTTCAAATACTCTGCACGGATATGCTTGGTGTGCTCATCCTCATCCACATAATAATCTTTCTGACTGAGCGCAAAACCAGCTTGGTATTCGTTCAATATATTCATGCTGGAGTTCATCGCGTCGGCATCCACATACATCGCCCACAATCCGTAGTCCATAGCCTTGCCCAATACCTCCGACCATTGTGCCTTATCTGTCACATTCTCAATCTCTTGCAATACAGGCAATACAGGTGCGATACCCTCCTCGTTGCGGCGTGCGGTGTCCATAGAGAGGTTATAGACATCGCCAATCTTTTGGGGGATAGAGCCCGCTTTGTGTTGCTTGGCAGCAATGTCGGCAATGAGTCCGTTGACTTGCTCGAGGTTGCTGAGTCCTAGCTTGTCAAACGAACCAAAACGGCTGTACTCGTTTGGCAGTGGGTTGTTCTTCATCCATCCGCCACAAGCGTATTGGTAGAAATCATTTTGTGCCACGGCAGTCGTGTCGAGATTCTCGAGATGAATGCCAGTGGTCTGAGGTTTGTTGCATGCTGTTATTGCCATAAGTGAAAGAAGAAATACAAAAGATTTATCCATATTAATTGTAGTTTGATAATTTGGCTGCAAAATTACTAATTTCTTTTTAAATATACAAAAAATGATAAGGGGATTTTGACCTATAACACATAGTGTTCTAGTTTGGTACGTATTTTTTTGTCAAACTCTTGCATATTCGGGGAAAAAGTAGTACCTTTGCACGCTATTTATGCAAAAAGTCGAAATATGTGTAAAAATACTACAACAATGAAAAAAACAATTTTATCAATCGTTTTGTTTATGGGATCCCTCGCGGGATTCGCGCAAGAAGACAAAGTCTTGATGACTATCGATGGTCAACCTGTGATGGTTTCTGAGTTCTTGTACATTTATGAGAAAAATAATCAAGAGACCAGTTTAGAAAAGAAGAGCATGAAGGAGTACCTTGATTTGTTTATAAACTTCAAGTTGAAAGTTACAGAAGCCATTACTCAGGGTGTAGATACTACAGAGGCTTTTAAGAAAGAACTGGCGGGCTATCGTGCTCAAGCTACTCCTAAATATATGCAGGATAATGATGCGATAGATAGTCTTGTAAACTTGAGCTACCAGCGTAAAGCTAATGTGCGTCGTGCGTCGCATATCGCTGTACAATGTCCTATGGATGCTGATTCGGCTACGTTGGCTGCTGCACAAACTAAAATTCAATTGGCTCGTGCTCGTGTTACCACAGGTGTGGAGAAGAAAGTTAAGAAAGGTCGCAAATGGATTGTTGTGCGAGAGCCAGAAACATTCGCAGATGTAGCACGTGAGATGACCGAAGATCCAGCTGGTCGCGAAAATGGTGGTGAATTGGGGTGGATAGAAGTATTTCGCTTTGTTTATCCTTTTGAGGATGCCGTTTATAATACACCAGTGGGCGAGGTAACCCCTATTTTCCGTTCTCCATATGGATTCCATATCGCGTTGGTGGAAGAGGAACGTGCCTATGAAGAGGTGCATGCTGCGCATATCATGAAGATGATGCCTCGCGGCACGGATGCATCAGCTTTGGATGTAAAGAAAGATATTGATAGTTTGCATCAATTGGTACAAGAAGGTGCGGATTTTGAGGCGTTAGCTATTGCGCAATCTGATGATAAAGGTTCGGCAGTACGCGGTGGTGATCTTGGCTGGTTTGGTAGAGGAATGATGGTGCAACCATTTGAGAATATCACTTTTTCCATGCAACCAGGTGAAGTGAGTGAACCTTTCCCAACTCGTTTTGGTTGGCATTTTGTGAAGTTGTATGACAAACGTGGTATTCAACCTTTGGACAGCATGCGTAGCCAGTTGTTGATGCAAGTTAAACGCGATGTGCGCTATCAAGAGGCAGATAAGAGTTTTGTCGAAAAGGCACGTGCGGAATACCAGTTGCCAGTGGATATGAGCGATGCAGATGTAAGGGCATATGCGGATGCGCACTTAGAAGAAAAATATGCAGACTTGCGTAATTTGGTGCGTGAATATCATGATGGTATTTTGCTGTTTGATGTTTCGCTTCGTGAGGTGTGGGATAAAGCTAACAAGGATACAGAGGGCTTGGCTGCATACTTCAAGGCAAACAAGAAAGTGTACACTTGGGATGCTCCACGTTTCAAGGGTTATATAATTTATGCTAAGAATGAGGCGGTGGCTAAAGCGGCTAAACGAATTGTGAAAAGTGCAACTCCAGATTCGGTGATGAGCTATATCAACCAACGTATCAATGTGGACAGCGTACAATATGTGAAGGTAGAACGCGGTCTGTGGGTCGAAGGTAGGAATGCGGCTGTAGATAAATACGGTTTCAAGAACAAAGAGGCAGAGTACACCCCTGCAGAGGAATTCCCTATTGTGTTGGCTGTTGGTAAACTGATAAAAGCACCACAAGAATACACCGATGTACGTAGCCACGTAACTACGGATTACCAAGACTATCTAGAAAGACAATGGGTGGCTACACTACGTGATAAATATCCTGTAGTAGTAAATGAGGAAGTGTTGGAGAATTTGTAGGTAAGGGCATAAAACGATAGGAATGAAGATTTGGAAGGGCATAGCATTGATTGTAGCATTAGTACTGATAAATGTACTAGTGCATGGATTGGCGGTGCGTTATGATATGACTGATGACCGTCGCTATAGCATTGCCCCTTCCACACAAACTTTGTTGCAATCATTAGATGCCCCGTGGGAAGTGACTATTCTGCTTGACGGTGAACTGAATTCAGGTTTCCGACGTTTACAACGTGCTACGATAGAGTTAGTAGAGGAATTAGATGCCATTGGTGGTAGGCAATGTACTATTGATTATAGGGTTTCAGCAGAGATAATTCCACAAGGTATTCCACCTACGGTGATTCATGAACGTACCCATAAAGGAAAAACCGCACAAACGACCATTTATCCATTTGCGTTGTTGACATACAAGGGAAAAACTGCCATGGTAGAATTGTTGCGTAACAATAGAGGCTTGAGTGGAGAAGAAAATCTAAATCATAGTATAGAGAACCTAGAATTTGCTTTTGTGGAAACTATCCATGCTTTGACAAGAGATAGTGTGGAGAAAATAGCGTTTTTAGAAGGACATGGTGAATTAGGAGAACGTGAAGTATATGATTTCAGTCAAGCTTTGTCGCAATATTATCAAATCGACCGTGGCGTATTGGGTAATGAAATGGGCGTGTTGGATGACTATCGTGTAGTGATTATCGCAGACCCACAAGAACCATTCTCTGAAATGGATAAGTATATCTTGGATCAATATTTGATGCAAGGTGGTAGGATACTATGGGTGCTGAATGGTGTACGTTTCTCTTCGGACTACTTATCTTCACAAGGCAAGACACCTATCGTACCGCTGGATTTGCAGCTGAATGATATGCTTTTTCGATATGGTGTGCGTATCAATCCTGCGTTGGTGCAGGATTTACAGTGCTTGCCAATGCCAGTGGACGTATCAACAGATCCTCAACAGCCCAATTGGCAGCCAATGCCTTGGACGTATGCTCCGTTGCTACTGACATCGCAAGCGTCGCCCATTACACGCAACGTAATGCAGGTAAGTGCAACTATGGCATCGTGTATAGATTTGGTGGGAGGTGAAGACGGATTGCGCAAAGAGATATTGCTTGCCACCTCTTCAAATAGCAAACTGACGAGTACTCCTGCAGAAGTGGATTTGGCTATGTTTGATGGCGCGGAGAGTGACTACCAATATGCTTTTATTCCAGTGGCAGTTAGTTTAGAGGGTATTTTTTCGTCATTCTATGCGCATCTATTGCCCCCTGAAGGCTTAATACTACATGCTCCATTGCGCAAGCAAAGCGAGATAACTAAACAAGTGGTGGTGGCAGCGGGTAGTACGATTCGCAATGAATGGCAGCAAGGACAACCATTACCATTGGGCTATGATCGATATACCCAAGCACAGTTTGGCAATCGCGATTTTATGGTGAACGCTGTATTATATCTGGCTGATGATACGGGCTGGATGTCGCTACGTCAGAAACAGTTCTCCTTGCGCTTGCTTAACGACCAACGTGCAAGAGACCAACGGGTAATGGCACAGATAATCAGTATTATTGTTCCATTGGCTGTGCTGGCAATCATAGGAATGATAGTAATAGTAACACGTAGAAAACGTTATATAGGATGATGATGAGACAGTTTTTTAAATATAGTTTGTTAGTATGCGTTTTTGTAGGAATGCTATCGCATGTACAAGCACAGGACATCGGTGTGGCCGATGCTAAACATAAGCCGTGCAAACACCTGCTGTCACTCTCTCATGACAACCAACAAGTGGTGAACTCTATTGCAGATACGCTTGCTTTGAACACGTTCTCCATTGCAGATTCGCTGCGTTTGAACGTAGATTCATTGCGTCAGTTAGATAGCACAACCATTCGGATGGCTCTATTATTACCGCTACATGCCGATGCTGTTAAACGTGAAAAAAACATGGAGCGTTTTTACGATTTTTATGCGGGATCGCTGATTGCTATCTACGAGCAACAAGCCAAAGGACAGAGGTTGGAGATATTTACATATGATATTGGCAAGACGACCCCTCGCATGAACGAGGTTCTGCAACAGTATCCTATAATTCATCAATTGGATGTAATAATTGGTCCTGCATACTCGCAACAAGTGGATATCGTACTGGATTCGCTGTGCCATGATAGTGTCTGGGTAATGATACCTTTCCTCTCGCGTGTAAAGAATCTAACGAATAATCCGTTTGTGATGAAATTTAATCCATCGGAACAGATAGAAGCGGATACAATAGCGCGTTATCTTGCACAACGCAAGGATAGTGTAAATTGTGTGCTCTTAGAGACAAAGCCAGGGGAGGTTATTCCATCAGGTATTGCAGCATTGCATCAAGCCATTGAGCAGTATCAAGTGCCAACATCAATGATCTCTCTTAAGGCGATATTGTCTGATTCTATTGAAGGGGTGTTTATGCCTGACAAGGAGAATATAGTGATATTCAATACGGAACGTTATGCTAATTTACAAACGGTGATGCCGCATTTGTTGAAGGCTTGTGGTGAATACCGCATAACTTTGTTCTCACATTACTCATGGCAAACGGAGAAAATAATTTTACCGCAACTTTACACTTCCGTTTTTACGACAGACCCTGTTGTGCCAGCGGGATACGAACAGTTATTTGAGCAATATTTCGATCATACGTTGAGCTCCTATCAACCGCGTTATGACCTCTTGGGATATGATTTGACGAACTACGTTATTACTATGATTGGCAAATTGAAAAAAAACAAAGCTACTACTATCACTAGCGAGGTGTGGACGGGAATACAAGCAGATATTTTTTTCCAACCAGCGACTCGTATGAGTGGCTATGAAAATAATGTTGTACATATTATACACCAATGATTCGCCAACGATCTATCATATTGTTTCTGTTGTTTTGGTTAATGACGCATGTTGCTATTGCTCAACCTCGTTTGCGTAGGCCAGAGATATATGTAGGAGCACATGCGGGCATTATGGCATCTACGATGCTTTTTCAGCCGAATATAGCTAAGATAGATGTTATGCAATCGCCTCTAACGGTAAATGGTGGATTGGTATTTCGCTATGCAGGACATAAAGTGTGTGCTATTCAAGCAGAAGTAAACTATATGCCACGTGGATGGCATGAGACGATTGCGGTTAGTGAAAATCTAACTATAGATTATACCCGTCGGTTGGATTATATTGAGGTGCCACTATTGATGCACCTATATTTTGGTAAGGAGCGCTTTCGTGGGTTTATTAATCTTGGTCCGCAAATAGGTTATTGTTTTCGGGATGTTGCTACCCAATTGCCGAATACGATTACCTTGCCTCATTATCAACCAATAGAAAAACCATTTGATTGGGGTTTAGCGGGTGGATTGGGCTGTTATTATCGCACGAGACGTATTGGATTGTTCCAACTTGAAGCGCGATTCAACTTCAGCATGGGTACCATTTATAACAACCGCAAAGTGGATTACTTTAGTCAATCCAATGCGATGAATTTAAGTCTGAACTTTGCCTATTTATGGGAAATAAAAGTAGAATAAATCACAATAGTTTTTGAAACTTTTGAAACACTTAATATATGGGAAAAATCATTTCTTTAGCAAACCAAAAAGGTGGTGTAGGTAAGACCACTACTTCTATTAACCTTGCTGCTGCATTGGCAGCTGAAGGTAAAAGAGTGTTGCTTATTGATGCCGACCCACAAGCCAACACTTCTTCAGGATTGGGCGTGGAGATTCGCGAACTCAACAATACTATTTATGAATGTTTGGTCGTTGGTATTGATGCTCAAACAGCCATAACTCCTACTTCTCTTCCGAACCTAGACCTTATCCCTTCGCATATTGATTTGGTAGGTGCAGAGATAGAGATGCTGAATATTGATAACCGCGAGAATATACTCAAGAAGGTATTGGCTCCACTGCGTTCGTTGTATGATTATATTCTTATTGACTGTTCGCCATCATTGGGATTGATAACCATCAATGCACTTACAGCCAGCGATAGTGTGATTATTCCTGTGCAATGCGAGTTTTTTGCGTTGGAAGGTATTGCTAAACTGTTGAATACTATTAAGATAATAAAATCTAATCTTAACCCTACTTTGCGTATTGAGGGCTTCTTGTTGACGATGTATGATGGCCGTTTGCGGTTATCCATGCAGGTGCATGATGAGGTTCGTCGTCACTTTGGTGATCTTGTTTTCAATACTGTTATTGCGCGCAATGTGCGTCTCAGTGAGGCACCTAGTCATGGTATGTCGGTATTGGAATATGACCGTAATAGTAAGGGCGCAAAGAATTATATCAATTTAGCAAAGGAACTTATTAGGAGGAATAACGCATGAAAAAATCATTAGGACTGGGACGCGGATTAGACGCGCTCATTGACACAACCCATATTTCTACTGCAGGCTCTTCATCCATCAGCGAAATAGCATTGGATAAGATTTACCCTAATCCCGATCAGCCTCGCCGAACATTTGATGAAGAAGCTTTGGAGGAGTTGGCACAGTCGATTAAGGATCATGGTGTTATATCTCCTATTACGCTACGCAAAGATACTAACAATCGCTATATGATCATCGCGGGTGAACGTCGTTTCCGTGCTTCAAAGATGGCTGGTTTAGACACAATACCTGCCTATATCCGCACTGCGAAAGATGAGCAAGTGATGGAATGGGCACTTATTGAGAATATCCAACGCGAAGATTTGGATGCTATTGAGATTGCATTGGCATATCAACGCTTGATGGATGAGTATAATCTCACGCAAGAGCGCATGTCAGAGCGGGTAGGTAAGAAGCGTGCTACGGTTGCTAACTACTTGCGCTTGCTGAAACTACCAGCAGAGATTCAACTGGGTATCAAGGAGAAGAAAATTGACATGGGGCATGCACGTGCAATATTAGGTTCTCCATCGCCAGAACAACAACTGAATATCTATAAACGTATTGTGCAGGACGGGTTGTCTGTTCGTAAGGTGGAGGAGTTAGTGAGTGACACCAAAACCGTAAAAAAAGAAAAAAAGATACCATCGGTTTACGCTGCACAAGAAGTGGTCTTGCAGGAGAGATTAGGTGGAAAAGCTAAAATAGTGGGACAAAAAATAACTATCTCTTTTCGCAATGAAGAAGAACTAAATAGTATCCTCAATCATATCCATTGAAACGTTTATTGATCTACATATTGTTGCTATGTTGCGTCATACCTTCGTGGGCGCAAGTGGTGGATGAGTCTGTTCAAACGTTAGATTCGATTTCGCTTACGCAAAAAGAAATAGACCGACTTTTTTGGAAACCAGATCCTATGCGAGCGGTTTGGTTAGGAGCTGTGCTCCCTGGATTAGGACAGATATACAATCGTAGCTATTGGAAACTGCCAATTGTATATGGTGGGTTGATGGGATGTGTTTATGCTGTCACATGGAGCAATAATCAGTATGTGGGTTATAAGGAAGCTTACCGTGATATTTATTACGATATCCAAAATGGGATGGTTAGTGATAGTCCAGACAAGTCATATAATGCTATTCTGCCCGAAGGATATACTATTGCCAGTATGGGTGGGGCTAATGCCTATCAAAGTCGCTTGAAGGATTGGCAAAATGCTTCGCTCAGAAATCGTGATTTGTCAATTTTAGTATCCGTTTTAGTATATGCACTGTCGCTTGTGGATGCGTATGTAGATGCGCAGTTATTTGATTTTGATGTATCAAATGATTTGTCTCTGGATGTAACACCTCAACTCTATTATGATTTGCAACATCAACGTTCTGCTGAAGTGAAAGTCGCTATACAATTTTGAATTAGGAATTTTGAATTATGAGTTTATTTTCTATCATATTGCTCGTCACCACGCTCAACTTATCTCCCGATAGTCTTATCAGCTCATCGTCTGACACACTGGAGTTGCCATTGTTTTTTGATGAGGCGTTAGCAGCATTAGACACCACCGAATGTACTTCCGATACGCTGATCACGGAGTTGCCAGATTCGGTATATAAGGCGCGCCTTCAGGCATTGCCCTTTGTGATTGAAGTGCCATACAACGAAGTGGTTCGCCGATATATCCTTCGCTATGTGAAACATAGTCCCCGCCAATTGGCGAGTTTGCAACGCAAAGCGGAATACTATTTCCCAATCTTCGAAGATATCTTAGGCAAGCACGGCTTGCCATTTGAATTATGCTATTTGCCCGTAATAGAGTCGGCACTCAATCCACAAGCACGATCACATATGGGTGCAGTGGGGCTATGGCAGTTTATGCCAGCTACGGGCAAGAAATACGGATTGGAAGTCAATTCGCTCATTGATGAGCGTATGGATCCTGTCCGCTCTACCGAAGCTGCATGCCGTTTCTTAAAAGCATTGTATGGCATTTTTGGCGATTGGAACTTGGTGATTGCCGCCTACAACTGTGGTCCTGGTAATGTAAATAAAGCAATTCATCGTGCAGGAGGCAAACGCGATTTCTGGAGCATTTACCCATTTTTGCCAAAAGAGACACGAGGATATCTGCCTATTTTTATCGCGGCGTCCTACGCCATGAACTATGCCGATGTACACGGTATCTGCCCTGCTGCAGATCTTCGCTATCCTGTTACCGATACTATCGTTACTACTGAGCGGCAGCACCTTAAACAGATTGCTGCGAATTTGGATATTACCATTGAGGAGTTGCGACGACTGAATCCACAATACGCACGCGACATTATCCCTGGAGGTAAAGAGTATGCTTTGTGTTTGCCTGTCGCGATTTCGGGTTCGTATATTGATCAGCAGGATACTATTTTGGCATATCAAGCTAAAGAGCTCATACACAATCGCCGTGCAGAGATTGACCTTATGCAAAAAACGGGATTGAATGGTGGCTATTCAGTGAATGGTGTCACCTATTATAAGATTAAAGAAGGTGATACGCTGGGTGGCATAGCTGCTAAATTTCATGTGAGTGTCAAACGATTAAAGGCATTTAATGGACTTACTTCAGACTTCATACGTGCTGGTAAAACGCTTAAGATACCGAATGTATAATGGCAAGTGAAAAGATATATTATTCTATGACCGAAGCCCAAGAGATGACAGGGCTTCCTGCCACCACATTGCGCTATTGGGAAAAGCATTTCGATCAACTTGACCCACGCAAGGATGGTCATGGTAATCGCTATTATACCATGGCGGATATTGATTTGATAAAGCAGATTAAGTATTTGCGTGATGAGATGCATATCACACGTATTGAGGCACTTCGTCAGGAACTCAAGCAGGGCAAACGCCAAGCGGATTTCCGCCAACGTGCAGCCGATATTCTCCTCCGCGTCCGCGCCGAACTGGTAGAGATACGGAGCAAGATATAGAGGATCGGATATTGGGTATGGGATTATTCTCGCACGGTGATATGGAAGCAGGCTTGTTTGTATTCGTACTTCACGTAGATGCGTCCTGCGCGTTGCTCGTTGAGAAGGACTTGACCTAAGACCAGTTTCAGATTATCCTGGTGCATGTACTCGCGCGTGCGCGTTACCTTATTAAAACGGAAGTACGCCAAGTCAAACGTGGTGCCATAATTATGGCAAGAATTAGTGGTAGCATTGATGTTACCACTTTTTTGTAATTGTTTGATATCATCCTTCGTGCGGAGCACGCTGGTGACATAAAACTGATAATGTGGCAAGCCATTGCGCTGCAAGATATCCGCGAACTCGGCACCAATGCGCTCTAACTCTGCTGCAGCGGCAGGTACGAGGTAGGGAATGGAGTGGGTGAGCGAGTCCACAATATAGTTGTCATTGCTCTTGATGAGCGACAGCTGGCTACGCATACGAGCTGCCTCTTGGCGGTTTTGCGGTGGAGAAGATAAGCCAATTGCACGTGCGGCTTGTTCCTGCTTCGATTGCAAGTCTCGGAACTTGTCCTTGTAGCTAAATGTACGACCAGGATAGGATACCATGGTATCTTCGATGATGGTTTCGGGAGTCCGGCTTCCGGAATCCGATTTTGTGCCGCAAGCGGAGAAAACAAAGATTAGCCCCACTATCAGCAGGGCTAATCTTATTTTATACAAAGTATTTACAAACTCCATTCGAAGCCGTCTTTGGTATCTTTGATTGTAAAACCAAGCGCGGTGAGTTCGTTGCGAATCTTGTCGCTAGTAGCCCAATCCTTATTGCGCTTAGCTTCGAGGCGCATATTGAGAAGCATATCGATTGCACCCTTGTAAGAGTCCATACCTGCGCCCGCATCTTGAGCTCCGTCCAATTGCAAGCCGAGGATGTCCATTGCGTAGGTCTTCCATACATCACGGAGCTCCTTCAAATCTGCCTCGGAGATGGTACCCTTGCCGTCGAATACGGTATTGATAGAACGCGCTGAATCAAAGAGGTGAGAAATCACGATAGGTGAGTTCAAATCATCGTCCATAGCCTCTTGGCAGCGCTCACGCAAGTTACCAATCTCTACGGTCGATGTAGCAGATGCTTGCAGTTTCATCAAGCGTTGGTATGCCTCGGTCAAACGACCCAATCCCTTCTCCGCAGCTACGAGGGCATCGTTGGAGAAGTCCACGGTAGAGCGATAGTGCGCTTGCAAAATGAAGAAACGGATAGTCATCGGACTAAATGGTTGCTCCAACAACTCATGCTTACCCGCAAAGAACTGCTCGAGGGTGATAAAGTTATTATAACTCTTACCCATTTTCTTGCCTGCGATGGTGATCATGTTGTTGTGCATCCAATAGCGCACACTCTCTTTACCCAAGGCAGCGCAGCTCTGTGCAATCTCCGCCTCATGGTGAGGGAACATCAGGTCCATACCGCCGCCGTGGATATCGAACTCCTCGCCGAGGTACTTGGTTCCCATGGCAGAGCACTCCATGTGCCAACCAGGGAAACCTTCGCTCCATGGACTTGGCCAGTGCATGATATGCTCAGGCGATGCCTTTTTCCAAAGGGCAAAGTCGAAACTGTGCTTCTTCTCTTGCTGGCCATCAAGTTCACGAGTCTCGGTGACGATATCCTCGAGGTTGCGACCAGAAAGCTTGCCATATGGATAATCCTTGGCATACTTTTCTACGTCCATATACACGCTGCCGTTGCTCACATAGGCATATCCCTTGTCCATAATCTTTTGTACAAAGGCAATCTGCTCGATGATATGTCCGCTGGCATGTGGTTCGATAGATGGTGGCAACACGTTCAGCAGCTCCATATCTCGGTGGTAGCGATTGGTGAAGTATTGCACCACCTCCATAGGTTCGAGCTGCTCGAGGCGTGCTTTCTTAGCAATCTTATCCTCGCCTTCGTCTGCATCGTGCTCCAAGTGTCCCACGTCTGTGATATTGCGCACATAGCGTACCTTGTAGCCAAGGTGTTGCAAGTAGCGATACAGCAAGTCGAATGTGATAGCAGGGCGCGCATGTCCCAAATGCGCATCACCATACACGGTAGGACCGCAGACATACATGCCTACGTGTCCTTCGTGCAATGGGCGAAAAATCTCTTTTTGTCTAGATAATGTATTATATATCTGTAACATTATATCTCAATGATAAATCGTCTAATTAGGAATTAGAGCAAGCTTTTAGGATCGAGGTTGTTCTTCTCGATATCTTTGAAGTAGTTGTAAGTTCCCACTTTAATCTCAGCGCAAGCAGCCTCGTCAGCTACGATGATACCATGTTGGTGCATTTGAAGCGCAGAGATGGTCCACATGTGAGAGATTGGCTCCTCTACCACATGACGGAGAGCGCGAGCCTTGTTGTGACCATTTACCATAATGAGTACCTCTTTTGCATCCATTACAGTACCCACACCTACGGTCAATGCAGTCTTAGGAACTTGGTTTACATCGTTGTTGAAGAAACGAGAGTTAGCGATGATAGTGTCGGTAGTCAGCTCTTTCTTGCGAGTGCGAGAAGTGAGTGAGCTACCTGGCTCGTTGAAAGCGATGTGACCATCAGGACCGATACCACCCAAGAAGAGCATGATACCGCCGTATTGCTTGATTTTCTCCTCGTAGCGAGCGCACTCAGCCGCCAAATCCTCGGCATTACCGTTGAGGATATTCACGTTCTCAGGGCGAATGTCGATGTGAGAGAAGAAGTTGTTCCACATAAAGCTATGGTAGCTCTCTGGGTGATCCTCAGGAATACCTACATACTCATCCATATTGAAAGTCACTACATTGCGGAAGCTTACTTTACCCTCTTGATAGAGTTTGATCAAGTTGCGATACATGCCGAGAGGTGAAGAACCAGTTGGCAGGCCCAATACGAATGGAGTACCCTCTTTTGGAGCGAACTCATTGATGCGTTTTGCTACATAGTTTGCTGCCCACTCTGAAAGCAGGTCATAGTTTGGTTGAACGATAAGTCTCATGGTTGTTTTGTTTTATATTGTTAATAAATTTCTTTTTTGATTCAGGAGCAAGGAACAAGGAGCAAAGACTTATTACTTTCGTCTGCCCAGTCGCCACTGATATGTCTTGGTTCCTGGTTCTTGGTGCTTTATTCAGTCCACCAACTCCAGCACCACTGCGCTTCTTGCAGGCAAGTATAGTTGCAACCAACCCTTGCCCCTCTTCAGGTAGCCGTCGTCTGGCATAGTGAAGTGCTCTACTGAGTCGTCCGACAGACCAAAGCCAGCAAACTCCTCAGCATCGGTATTCAGCACCACCTTGTATTTGCCCTCTGGCACAGGAATACCATAACCCTCGAAAGACTTTATGCCATTCCAGTTGAACACAAACACTAGGTCGCCGCGTTGGTATGCTACAACTTGGTCGCCCTCGTTGTCGCAGAGCTTATCTTCCCAAGGCAGGTGTACACCATAACTATCCTTCACAGGTGTCAAGTGCTCGCGAAGGAGGTGTACCATCTTCTCGTCGAAGAGGTTGAGGCAAGAATAGAAGTAGCGTTGGTTATCCACCAAGCTCCATTGACGGCGGGCATACTTGTGGCTCCAGCCATTGCCTTGGCGTGGGAAGTCAATCCACTCTGGGTGACCAAACTCATTGCCCATGAAGGTCAGATAACCGCCATTAATTGTCGAAGCGGTCACGAGGCGAATCATCTTATGGAGAGCAATACCACGATCCACCATATAGGTCGAGTGACCGCGCTCGAAATGCCAATACATATCTGCGTCGCAGAGGCGGAAGATGATGGTCTTATCGCCCACCAATGCTTGGTCGTGGCTCTCTGCGTAGGAGATAGTCTTCTCGTCTTGGCGGCGGTTGGTCATCTCATAGAAGATATGTCCTGCCTTCCAATCCTCGTCGCGAACCTCCTTAATATACTTGATCCAGAAATCAGGAATACCCATCGCCAAACGATAGTCAAAGCCCATGCCGCCATCCTTGATTGGACAAGCCAAGCCAGGCATACCCGACATATCCTCCGCAATAGTAATAGCGTTCTTCTTTACTTCGTGAATCAGCTTGTTCGCAAGGGTCAGATAGCAGATTGCGTCACCATCCTCGTTACCGTTGTAGTAGCAAGAGTAATCGACAAAATCCTCGCCCAGACCGTGGCTCTGGTACATCATGGATGTCACGCCGTCAAAGCGGAAGCCGTCGAAGTCATACTCGTCCATCCAGAATTTGCAGTTAGAGAGCAAGAAGTGAAGTACTTCGCCTTTGCCATAGTTGAAGCATAGGCTATCCCATGCTGGGTGCTCACGACGTGCGCCATCGTGGAAGTATTGGTATGGAGTACCATCGAAGTTGCCCAAGCCCTCCAACTCATTCTTTACCGCATGCGAATGAACGATATCCATAATCACATCCATGCCATAAGCGTGTGCATCGGCAATGAGGTGCTTGAGTTCCTCGGGTGTACCTTGGCGCGATGAAACCGCAAAGAAGTTCGATACGTGATAACCGAAGCTACCGTAATAAGGGTGCTCCTGAATAGCCATAATCTGCAAGCAGTTATAGCCCAACTTGGCGATACGAGGTAGTACATCGCGACGGAACTCGTCGTAGGAGTTTACCTTCTCCTCCTCGCTCGACATGCCGATATGGCATTCGTAGATAAACAACGGATCACCTGCTTTGCGGCGTTTGATGCGCTTATGCGCAGGTTTCAAAGGTTTAATGGTTTCAGGGTCCCATACTTGCGCCGCAAACAACTTCGTCACCTCGTCTTGTACCACGCGGCGCGCATAGCTAGGAATACGCTCACCTGAGCCACCTTGCCACTCTACCAATAGTTTGTAGAGCTGCTCATGCTTGAGCATATCCTCTGCAAGTATCACCTCCCACACACCATTTTCAGTAGGCTGCAAACGATATGCTTCGTTCTTCTGCCAGCCGTTGCAGTCGCCTACAAGGTAAATGGCTGTGGCATTAGGAGCCCATTCGCGGATCACCCACTCTGTGCCTGCTTTGTGCAGACCATAATACATATGGCCATTAGCCCAATCTTTCAGCTTAATACCCCCTGTCAGTTCTTTCTCGCGCTTCAACGCATAATTGTAGCGTCCCTCTATCGCACTTGCGTATGGTCGGAGGTACGTGTCTTTTTGTATGAGTTTCAATGTTTTCATTGCATTGTATTTTATTTTGCGCATAAATTACTAAAACGCTTGCAAAATTACTACTTTTTTTTTGAATATGCAACCCTCAGAATATAAATGTTCAGTTCTTTTTATGCTTTTTACCAAAAAATACAATTTTTTGTCATAAATTTGTGCGTGTCGAATAATTTTACTACCTTTGCGCTGTGAAAAAAACGATTGCTTATGAATCCGCTTACACCTGTTATCTCACCTGCTCAGATTGATGCTGTGCGTCAGCTTATTAATGAGGCTTATCAAGTGGTTGTTCTTACCCATATGTCGCCAGATGGCGATGCGATGGGTTCGTCGTTGGCGATGCGCCACTATTTGGAGGGGTTGGGTAAGCGTGTATCGGTAGTTGTTCCGAATAGTTTTCCTGATTTTTTGGCTTGGTTGCCTAAAGCAAACGAGCATATCATTTACGAATCGCAACGCCAAGATGCGGATGCGCTGTTGGAGCAAGCAGATTTGGTAATTTGCACCGATTTCAACGACCCTAAGCGTATAGGTGCGTTGGGTGAAAAAATGCTATCTTTATCCTGCAAAAAGATGATGATTGACCACCATCTCTTTCCTGCAGATTTCCCCGATTTGACCATCTCTTATCCTGCTTGTCCGTCCACCTGCGAACTCGTCTATCGCCTTATCACTTGTCTCTCGCCTCTCGCCTCTAACCTCTCGCCTGAAATAGCCACCTGCATCTACACGGGCATGATGACCGATACGGGCAATTTCTCCTTCAATTCCAACTACCCCGAGATGTATCAGATTGTAGGCGAATTGGTGGCTGCGGGCGTGAATAAGGACGAGATTTACAATCGTGTTTTCAATGCTTATTCGGCAGATAGAATGCGCTTGATGGGCTATTGTCTGTATCAAAAGATGAAGATTTTTCCTGAGCATCATACCGCGCTTATCTATCTGAGTAGAAAGGAGTTGTATCGATTCAATTTTCAGTCGGGCGATGCAGAGGGTATTGTGAATTTGCCGTTGCAGATTAAGGATGTTCATTATTCTGTTTTCATGCGTGAGGATAAGGTCAATCCTACCGAATTGGCGTTGTCGGGTGGCAGCAAGACTAAGATTAAGATTTCGCTTCGCAGTCAGGGCAATCGCCCTGTGAATGTGTTCGCCAAGGATGTCTTTGGTGGCGGTGGTCATGCTAACGCATCGGGTGGCGAGTATTATGGTCCGCTCTCTGAGGCGGTTCAGCGTTTCAAAGACCACTACCGTGAGTATTTTACTGGAGAAGTAGAATAGTTGTTTACTTGAGAAATAGAATAGTTGTAATAGGTCTGATATAGGTCGGATCTACCTATGATCCTATAGGGGAAGCTGCTGAATAACTAAAGAATAACTAATAAATCACTAAAGAATAACTAAAGAATCACTAAAGATTTCCTGCTGTAATTCGGGGTTTTTATTCAAATTTTGTTCTTATTCGTATTGCTATGGAAATATAGAATGTTTGCTATGGAAAACATAGAATAGAAATTTTTGTCGTTTTTTGTCAATTTTTTTGTGTAGTTCGAAAAAAAAGTGTAACTTTGCACGCTAATTTTGATTTTTTAACAACGATATACTTTTTTCTATGAAAAAACTTCTGATTTTTTCGCTTCTTTTTATCGCTGCGCTGGGTGTGAAAGCGCAAACCTATCTTGCTAATGGTGATTATGTGACGATTAGTTATACCTCAGAATGGGGCAATGCGATTGCGCGTAAGTATTTAGAGACCTCAATTAGTGGTGTGCTATACACTAACATCGTGAATGACAACTGTTTGCTGCAGTTGGAGGTTGTGAATGGAGATTATCGCTTCAAAGATGTGACAACAGATTTATATCTCAAGGTAAACAATAATGGCGCCAACTCGGGTTCTCTCATTTTGACCGATAAGACGAATGCTTCGTTGTTCAAGTTTGCCAACAAGGGAAGTGTGCAAGGGCAATACATGTTTGGTCAGCTGTACTATAATGCAACCATGTCTTGGGGTTCTATTGTTGCATTGTATTTGGGTGAGAACTTTACTACAGCAAGTTGGTTTAATCAATTTGACATGTATATCGAGAAATGGGAGAAACATGGTGGTGGCGATGCTACTTCCCACTTCAATCCCGATAAGGTGGTGTTTGACTATGCATACAATGATAGCGAAGCACAAGCGCAAAAAAAGGATGTGAGTTTCGTGCTGGAGACATCTTCGCAATCATACTACAAATGTGTTTGCCGCGAAGAGATGCTTATTGGTAAAGCATCCGAATCTTTGGATCCAAGCAAAGTGACCAATGTGCAAATATCATGGGTAAGCAGCTCAGCAGCGACATCTACAATAGATTTATCTAAATACAATGGTTATGCCGAAGGCGAAACCAATCGCGAATTGATGACTCTATCTGCCGTCACTAACTCTGACGATAAGTGGCAATTTACCATCACTCCAAAAGGCAAAAGCCCAATGGGTTTGCAGCAGTTGATTTACGAGGAGGATGTAAATGGTCAACATGTCGGAACAATGCAATATGTGGATTATGTGGACTGGGTAATAGTGTCTTATGAATATGACGGCAAACCGTTTACCCAACAGATGCGCGTGGTGCGTAAGTCCTATCACGAGGAGCAACTGCCTACCCTCACATTCTCCATCAATCCACTTACTTACACCTTTGCACAGGGAGAGGAAAGTAAAGAATTCGAAGTGGTGGCTATGCACCAACATGGCAGTGTGATTTACAGCGTGGACAAACAGGCGGTAGAAACAATATATGAGTCTGGTTATGATCCAAAAAAAGTGACATTGACTACTGATAATCTGACACTTACCTTAGATAGTGATTGGGGAGGTGAACTGTCGGCAGTGTTGTCTGGATACCAAATCAAAGTTACCGCGGAGGCAAATAATACAGGTGTTAAACGCTCTGCGGTACTCACAGGAAAATTGTGCCCTGTAATAGAAACCAATCACCCTTGCGAGAAGTTTACAATCAATCTCCACCAACGCTATGAGAATGTGGGTATTGAGTTGAAACCAAACATGGGAAAAGGTAATACTGCACTGCAAGAGAATATCTACAAGCGTCAAGAACAAGCGGTGCATACTGCCGAGCGAACAATTTATTACGATAACAAGGAGGATATAGAACTGCGGCTGCCAGAGGCAGGTTACTCGGGCTACATGCGTTGGTACGACTATAAGACCAATGGCTCGCCTAACTACAATCATTGCCATGAAGACGAGAACGGCGAGCCGATGACGGCTACTACTTGGGCATTGCCTCCACAATCTGCCAGCGGAGAAGCGTTTGCAGCTATCAATACACCTGCGGATAAAAAAGCGGCTTATGAAAAAGATGGTTACTCGCTCGGTCTTTATGCACTAAACAAGAGTGCAGAGGGCTCAGGGGGAGAATCGCTCACAGCAGCTATCTTAAACGAAGATGCCAACGACAATCCTGCTCCACGCATCCGCCCATGGTCGGACAACGGCTATCATATCATGGCATGTGATGTGAGTGCATATACCGATTATGAGGTGGTGGTTGAGAATGGACAGATCAAGTCTATCACCGAACCTACGCTCTCCTATCGCCAGCTCTTCCACCTCCGCCCAGCCAGCGAGATGGCAGAGAGATTCAAAGACTTGAAAGACGGCGAGTTCTTGGAGACATACTCCTACCAAGCACCTGCTGGTAAATCCGTATTGCTGGCTACTGAATATCGCTTCCACAAATACCGCTCGCATATCTCTGAGATGTGCTATTTCTACTATGACAAGAGTGGCGCAATCAAACGAATTACCGACAAAACCAATGTCGTTTGGACAGAATACACCATGCAATCCAATGGCTCGTATGATCAAGGTCGCGTCATGACTACCCCTAATTACACCGCTGCATTGGACTACCTGAAAGTGCAGGAAGACCGTTATCCTACACAAAAGAAATACACCCTCACCGTGCCTGCGGCTAACGCCAATACCAACAAAGATTTGCTCATCGCTAGTTTTGAAGTGAAGTTCTTGGATATTGAGCAATACGGACCAACCGAAAAAATCATCATCACCCAAGAGCGTATTGAAGCCGATTATAAATCATTGGCTAAGATTAATTTCGACGAGTACAACTCGGAGGATAAGCACCTTCCTTGGGATTATACTTCTTACGGATATGTATATGATGTGGCTCCACTCAACGATAACGGTGGACAATACAAACGTGGTGCCAGCCAAGGTGTATTCCCATTCTATGGCGAATATACAGTAGTGGAGCGTGTCGATAAAGATTGGGCGAAGTCTGCAGCGCATAGTGGCAAAGCCCTATATGTGGATGGTACAATGGAGCCTGGACTGGTGGCGACCATCTCTGCCCCAACCAACATCTGCTCTGGACAAACAGTGTATTGCTCCGCATGGTTCCGCAATCCTCGACCAAACAATAACTGGGCTGCCAACGGACAAACGGGTAACCCAATCTTCCGTTGTAATAT
Organism: Paludibacteraceae bacterium; assembly: GCA_017555595.1. GTDB lineage: Bacteria > Bacteroidota > Bacteroidia > Bacteroidales > Paludibacteraceae > Colicola. The sequence goes on from JAFZGC010000099.1 coordinate 21,758, forward strand.
ACAAGGTAGAAGTGGCAATGGAGAATGGGAAGATGCAGGCGTATATTTTGTAGGCGAGTTGGCTATCGGAAGCAATTGGCAACAAGTGGTATTCCCTATTGAATCTGCACACAGCTACGACGAGACACGCGTGTCTATCTACAACTTCGCTACCACCAACCAAGGTAACGACTTTATGGTGGACGATATCAACCTCTATGTATCGCGTCTGCCTATAGCCGCATACCAAGGTAAGATGACATGCCGTTCTTCGGACGCTTCGCACACACGCGCCGCTGCTGTACTCCGACTCGATTATAGCAATATCAATGTAGGTGATGCGCGATATATGTATTACCGAATCTTCAATAACTCGTACGAATGGAAAGACGCAAATGGTCAAACTATAAAGGGTAAACCTGTAGAATTGAAAGGCAATGCGGCATACTTCCATGAAGCCCACTTAGCAGGAGAACACGAGAATCACTACGATTTTGGTTCGGTGGGCATTCCTGATGTGGACTTCGACCCAGAAGCATACAATGCAGGTAAGCCAGAAGCTGACCAACTCAAAATCTACTATTCCGTTTCCAAACTTCTTGATGATATGGTTGCCAACGATTGGCTATATGCCAAGGCATACGTCAAGACGGAGAATAGTGGTGTGGTAAAATGGCTGCTATATGTGGCACACCTATTGGATAATGTGACTGCAACTGAGATGGATGAAAACACAAAAAATACGTTGCCTCTCGAAAAACTATATGACCAACATAGCTATGTGATACAGATGGCATACACACCAGAGGAGTTGCCAAATGCAGATTGTAGTATGACTACCCCTATCCATGCTACACAGCAGACCGTCTTCAAGTTGCGCAATTCCAATGCGGAAATCATAGAGCATACGCAAACAGGCGATATTCTGACGGCTATTACAGATAAGGATAATACTACCGATGGAAAGGTGTATATATTTGATAAATCGCTTGGCAACTGTGCTAATGCCCTCTATTTCTTGACATCTACAGTGGTCAATCACTTGGCTGTAGAGTCAGGTCAAACTCCAGATAATGAGGAAGCACCTATCTATTCTGACTGGCTCGTGGGTGACCCTAAAGGTGATGTGTTGTCGGAAACGCCGCCTGCTACGGATGACCCTAAGTATCAAGATTATTTAGAGCGTCTGCAAGCCTCCACCGCAGGTTTCGAAGAGATGTATGGCTATACCCACGGACAGGTGTCCCATGCCATCATGTATGACATGCGCCGCGTACCTACTGAAGACGAACCTAACCCGAACTATTCTGTTAAGACGTTTGAGGAACTAGATCCTGCTGCATTTGAGTCGCTACAGAACTACGAGATTGTAAAGCATCTATACGAGAACGGATGGCTGCACTTATATGATACGGTTGTGCATTTCTACCTCGGTTCGCAAGATACCGCACGCTACTGGTGCTTCCCAATTGCAGAAACAGCCAAAACTACCATCGGTGGCAAGGAAGTAACACTCAAGGACTGCAACGAACCACACCGTGTGTTTGTGACATCTGCACAGAGTGACTACCACCTCAATGTGGCACCTATTTTGCAAGAAAACAAAACTCCACAGCAGAAGACGCAATTGCCTACCGTCAAGGTACTGGCTAACGCACAGCACAATATCACTAAAGTTACCCTACCTATCAAGGAGATTGCAGAGAAGGTGAATATCAATAGTCAGGATGCCAATGTCGGTGACAATATTACCATTGATTTGGCGAGTGCTCTGCCTACTTATATATCCTTCTTCGATTTGAATGAGGGCAAGAAGATTGATAAGCCATCATCTTTTGAGATAGGAAAGGAATACACCATGCGTCTTGCTTTCCAAAACGAAAGCAATTCTTATCAGCTCTCAGATCCGAACTATGATGCTTGCTCTGTAGGATATGTGTTCTTCACTATTCAGGTAGTGCCTAACACCCTTGTTTGGCAACCTACAGGTCACTCCTTCAATGGCTGGGGCAAAAACGAGAACTGGAAAGGCTGGAACGATAGCAATAAAGATGGTAAAATAGAAAATAGCGAACTTACCGATGGCTTCGTACCGATGGTGGGTTCTAATGTAGTGATTCCTAATTTGGGTAGTGAGATACTCTATCCATACATAGTGCCTGAGCATGAGCACGACCACTACCCAATGGCAGTGTACCACGACCAGCATGCCTGTGCAAACATCTATTTCGCCCCAGGTGCGATGATTCAGAACCAGCACCTATTGCACTACGAACGCGCATTCGTGGATATGCCACTCACAAAGGGAGCATGGCATATGATGTCCGCTCCGTTGCTGGATATGTACTCAGGAGATATGTTTATCCCACATAGCGGCGGAAAGAGTGTAGAGAAAACCAATCCATTTGAGGTGTCAGACTTCCGCGGACAACGCAGTAGTTCTGCTACTTACGCCTTCTGGGCTTCATATTACAACCAGACTGTGAAGACTTGGTTTGACAACGGAACGACCGAGGAGGTGGCTGCAGCGGCAGAGTTCAAGATGTCCAATGGATTGAATCAGAAACTGGAGCCAGCTTCTGGTTACCTGCTATGGGGCGAGGGAGATGAGAACGAACTCGTGGTTCGTCTGCCTAAACCAGACAATGTATATTACACCTCTGGTGGCAACAAGGTATCGGTTCCTCGTGCCAACTCAGGCAAGTTTGCCTTTACTGCTACACACGAGAATCAGCAGATGAATATCACGCTTACCAACAAGGTGGCAAATAGGTATTTTGTCTTTGGTAACCCAACAATGGCGTATATCAACATGGCGCAGTTTGTCAAAGAGCACTCAGATGTTCTGACTGGCAATTTCTATCGCGTTTATGATGGCAGTTGGACTGCCACCGTGCAGCAAAACATGCGCAATAATGAGAAATACCTGGCACCAATGACCTCCGTTATGTTGGAGGCTAAGGCCGAACAGACATCGTTGAATCTCACGCTCACACCATCTGTGCTCACGCTAAATGATCAGGTAGCAGCACAGTCGCCAGCTCGTCGCGTGCAGGCACGCACCGAGGCAGGTCATGAGGAGAGTGAAGTGGCTTCGGAAATGATGACCATCTATGCGGTTACCCCTAGCGCGCACGCGCGTACACTAATTATTACGCATCCAGAGGCATACGACTACTACGTATATGGCGAGGATGCCTTGCTGATGACATCTGGCGTACAGACCAGTAGCTATGTTACTATACCGCTGAACCTTTATACGGCAGCAGAGAGCGTGCCAATGATGGCGGATGTGCGTCAGGGTGTGAGCCGAATACCGCTATCAATGATTGTCCATCCTGAACATCGCACGGAGTATATGCAGTTGGCGTTCTACTTATCCGACAACTGGATGCGCGAGTGCTATATCTACGATAGTTATACAGGGCAAAAGGTTCGCATCATGGACGGATTAGTTATATCCGTGGAGATGCCTAAGGACTACGAGGAACGTTATTTCATTGAGGGACCTGACAAGTATTTAGGCGCAGGAAGCGACAATGGCGGAGGAACGACCACCAATATCGGCAATGCTACCGCGACAGCGTCTGTGCTACATGCATACTCTATGCAAGTGGGACAACTGACGGTAGCAGCTGGCGAGCCAATCCGCGATATGAAGGTCTATAGCATCACTGGACAACTGCTCTATCGCAACGAGAGCGACTGTCAATTATCAACTATCCACTGTCAAGTGCCTTCGGGTGTATGTGTGGTAGAAGCTACACTATACAATGGTACTACATGCTTTACGCAAGCGATAGTCAAGTAGTTTTAAGGCGGTTGGTCCACCAGACCCAAAGACCAAACAGCATCAAGTAGAAGAGATACTTGAAGATATATGTGTGCATCATCTCGAAGAGTTCGGGGTGATGCTCTATTATTAAGGTTATCAGTGCAATACGAAGAATATTAAATGCGTATATAGCTACCCAACCCAATGGGATAAACCACAACTTTTTTAACCACGATCCACGTGCGACCAGCATGATTATTAACCAAATAAACGATTGCTTTAGGGCGGTGCAACTCCATACAATGCGCACGCTGGAACCCGAATCGAACAGCAATATGTTCTTGGGAAGTTGATGAATAGTATCGCGCACCAAATCTACACACCAATATACGGCGTTAGCGATATGTGCTGCCAATAGGTTGAATGGTGCTGTGATATCCAGTCCAAACCATGTGACTTGTTCTCCTCCATCATCGCCCAATACGGTGAATTTCCAAAAGAAGTTCGCCACTACCAACGCCACCACAAACAATATAATGTCGTAGTAGGGCTTGAGAGGCTCAATATATTTCTTTATGTCCTCTTTCATCTAAAATATCTAACATCTAACAGCGTAGCGGTCTAACATCTATATCCTCGTTTTTGCATACGGCGCGGCGTCTATAGGACAGAACTCCCCATCCAGATACTTGAAGTACCCAGCTTGGCATACCATAGCTGCGTTGTCGGTGGTGTAGGCAAAGGGTGGAATATGCACTTTCCAGTGGTGGCGTTTGCCTAAATCAAGGAGTGCGTCGCGCAACCCGCTGTTTGCGCTCACGCCACCTGCTACGGCTATCTCTTTCACACCCAGATCTTTAGCGGCTTTCTTGAGTTTGTTGATGAGAATGTCGATGATAGTCTTCTGCAACGAAGCACACAAATCTGCTTTGTTTTCCTCAATAAAGTTGGGGTTCTCCTTCAGATTATCGCGCAAGAAGTATAGAAACGATGTCTTAAGTCCCGAGAACGAGTAGTTATAGCCGGCTATATGGGGTTTGGCGAACTTAAATGCATCTGCATTGCCTTCTTTGGCGAGTCGGTCAATCCATGGACCACCAGGGTAGGGGAGTCCCATGATCTTAGCGCACTTGTCAAATGCTTCGCCTGCGGCATCGTCTATAGTTTGTCCTAGTATCTCCATGTCGCGGTGCGATTTCACCAACACAATCTGACTGTTTCCTCCACTCACCAACAAACACAAGAATGGGAAGCCTGGCCCCCAGTTTCCAATCTCCTCACCTTTCGCCTCTTGCCTTTCGCCTTTCGCCTCAATAAAATGCGCTAATATATGCGCTTGCAGGTGGTTGACTTCCACCAGTGGTATGTTATGCGCCAATGCCATTCCTTTGGCGAAACTGGTGCCTACTAGTAGGCTACCCAGCAAGCCTGGCCCTCTCGTAAAAGCTATGGCACTCAGTTGGTTGCTTTCTACCCCTGCACGCTTGAGTGCGGCATCTACCACGGGTACTATGTTCAGTTGGTGTGCGCGACTGGCGAGCTCGGGGACTACGCCACCAAACTCTTCGTGTACGCCTTGCGAAGCGGTCACGTTGCTTAGCAGTAGGCCGTCGCGAATCACGGCTGCGGACGTGTCATCGCAACTGGATTCTATAGCAAGAATAATGATTTCTTTCATTGCTGCATTTTTCAAATTCGCTGCAAAGATACGATGTTTTTTTGAATATAGCAAATATGTATTTAAAAAATCAGGGTAACCGCATCAAAATTAGTCTAAAAATGCAGTTTTTGTGGTTTTAGATATATCTTTTCTCCTGTTTCTACCGTTACCATTCTGTACCATTCCGCTACCATTCTTTAGTTTCCATATAATTTAACAACTAAAAATCGCCACTTGTATGATTCAAATGACGATTTTTATTCAATATGTTGAGTCTCTAATTATCCTAATCGCTCGAGCTCCACAGTAAAGTGGCGCATCAATGGAGCCTCCTTGGTAATAGCCAAACCACGGGTGATAGTCTCACGGCGGTCATAGACGTTCTTCAATGCAGCAGCGATGACCTTCATGTGGTTGTCGGTATATACACGGCGAGGGATGCACAAGCGAACGAGATCCAAACCGCCAAAGCGGTTCTCTCTTGTCTCTGGGTCACGGTCAGCCAAGATATAACCAATCTCGCAAGCACGGATACCTGCCTCGATATAGAGTTCGCAAGTCAATGTCTGAGCAGGGAACTCCTCTATAGGCACATGGGTCAATACCTTATCTGCGTCCACGAAGATGGCGTGACCACCTGCAGGGCGTTGGTAAGGGATGCCGTACTCGTCGAGCAACTGCGCCAAGTACTCCACTTGGTGAATACGTGTTTGGAGCATATCAAACTCGGTGTTCTCGTCCAAGCCGACAGCCAAAGCAGCCATGTCGCGGCCGTTCATACCGCCATAAGTGATGAATCCCTCGTAAGGGATGCAATAGCGTTTGCAGCCTTCGTACCAGTCCTCACGGTTGGTTGCGATAAAGCCACCCATGTTCACGATACCGTCTTTCTTGGCGGACATGGTCATGCTATCAGCGTAAGAGAACATCTCGAGTGCAATCTCCTTGATAGACTTATCGGCATAACCCTCCTCACGGGTCTTGATGAAGTAAGCATTCTCAGCAAAACGAGCAGAGTCCATGTTCACTGGCACGCCATACTTGTGGCAGAGTTCGCATGTCTCGCGGATATTCTTCATAGATACAGGCTGACCACCTACAGTGTTGTTGGTGACGGTGAGTACCATGAATGGCACATTGCCAGGGTTGTCCTTGAGAAGTTGCTCGAGGTAAACGAGATCGACATTACCCTTGAATGGTATCTCCAATTGGGTGTCTTTTGCCTCTTTGATAGTCACGTCAATCGCGTGTGCACGGCGTGCCTCGATATGTCCCTTAGTGGTATCGAAGTGCGCATTGCCAGGGATGATCTGACCCTCTTTCACGAGGTGAGAGAAGAGCACATTTTCCGCTGCACGACCTTGGTGAGTAGGGATAACATATTGAAAACCAGTCAGACGAGTGATGGTGTCTTTCAACTCGAAGAACGACTTACTTCCTGAATAACTCTCGTCGCCGAGCATCAATGCAGCCCATTGGCGGTCGGACATAGCACTTGTACCAGAGTCGGTCAAAAGGTCGATGTAAACTTGCTCGCTGCGGAGCATAAAGATGTTGTTCTTAGCTTCTTTGAGCCATTGTTCGCGCTCTGCGCGTGTGGATTTCTTGATGGGTTCTACCATCTTGATCTTCCAAGATTCTGCAAAAGGTAATTCCATGGTATGTTTGATTTGTAGTTTATAATTGACAGTTACAACTGTTTTGTGTGTTTTGCGCTTGCAAAGTTACTGCTTTTTTTTGATATACGCAAAAAATGTAGCAAAAATTTGTGTATATCCTATTTTTTTTGTACCTTTGCGAGTTAATTTGCAAAACTTGAAGTTGGACATGTTTCTATATTTTTGGATATTACGTTTAGCAGCCTTTTGGGGTCATAAGAAAGCACGAAAATTGGTGCAGGGACAGGCGCGTGCGTTGTCTGAATTGGAAGAGTGGTCAAAGACTCTTTATGGTAGCGAAGTCCTATGGATTCATGCAGCTTCAGTAGGCGAGTTTGAGCAGGCGCGTCCTATCATTGAACGCCTTCATTCTGAATTGCCTTTTCGCAAGGTCTTATTGACCTTCTTCTCACCATCGGGATACGAACTGCGTAAGGATTATCCATTGGTAGATAAGGTTACGTACTTACCATTTGCAACAAAGAGAAATGCCAAACAACTGGTGGAGATGCTCCCGCTGGAGGCGGTAATAATGGTGAAATACGAGTTCTGGCCTGCGTACCTCAAAGAATTGGAAGTGAAGAAAGTACCTACCTATTTGATTTCGGCTATCTTCCGTCCTGCTCAGTTGTTCTTCAAACCATGGGGTAAAGGGTATTTAAGACTACTGCATGCATTTAAACATATTTTTGTACAAGATCAAGCATCTGCCGATTTGTTGATTAAGCATGGTGTGAAACAAGTTGGTGTGGCAGGAGATACGCGTTTTGACCGTGTGACAGAAGTTCGCAAGCAAGCCAAAGACCTGCCTGTGGTAGAGGGATTTGTGACAGGAGCAGAGCGGGTAATAGTGGCAGGTAGTACGTGGCCCAAAGATGAAGAAATGCTGGCACGCTATATGGCAGAACGCGAGGGTGTGAAGTTGGTGCTGGTTCCGCACGAGATAGATGCTGAACATTTACATCGTATTTTTCAACTCTTTGAGGGACGTTATGTGCGTTATACCGAAGCCACTCCTCAAAGTGTAAGCAAGTGTCGTGTGTTGCTGGTGGATACCATAGGGGTATTATCTTCTATCTATCGATATGGACATGTGGCATATATTGGTGGTGGGTTTGGCGTGAGTATCCATAATACGCTGGAGGCTGCGGTATATGGAATGCCAGTGGTGTTCGGTCCTACATGGAAGAAGTTTCGCGAGGCACACGGACTGCTCAAGGCAGGAGCGGCGATTACGGTAAAGAACTATCGCGAGTTTGCTCAGGCATTAGATACTGCATTGGCTAACAAACAACAGATGGGCAAAGCTGCAACCGAGTATGTGAATAGCGAACTCGGAGCCACTGAGAAGATATACGGGGCGATTTTTTAGAACGGCATCCAAAAACTGGTAGCCGGAAGCCAACAAAACAGAAATTTAAAAAATAAATAATATGGCACAAAAACCAAGTATTCCAAAAGGTACGCGTGACTTTTCTCCATTGGAGATGGCACGCAGAAATTATATTTTTGACACCATTAAGTCGGTGTTCTCGCTCTATGGCTTTCAGCAGATAGAGACACCAGCGATGGAGAACCTCTCTACCCTGATGGGCAAGTATGGCGAGGAGGGCGATAAACTCCTCTTCAAGATTCTCAATTCAGGCGATTGGAAGTCAGCTATTAGCCATGAATCCTTGGATAATGCTACAATCGGTGCGCTGACAACGAAGGTCAGCGAGAAAGGATTGCGTTATGATTTGACCGTACCTTTCGCGCGTTTTGTAGTGCAGCACCGCGATGCAATACAATTTCCTTTCAAACGCTATCAGATTCAGCCTGTATGGCGTGCCGATCGTCCGCAAAAAGGTCGCTATCGCGAATTTTATCAATGTGATGTGGATGTGGTTGGTACCAACTCTTTGCTCAGCGAGGTTGAGTTAATTCAGATCGTGGAGGAGGTGTATCGTCGTCTTGGTATTCGTGTCTCGCTGCATATCAACAACCGCAAGATTCTCGCTGGTATAGCCGAAGTAATCGGCCAGCCCGAGCGCATTATAGACATCACCGTGGCTATCGATAAACTGGATAAGATTGGCATCGACAATGTAAACAAAGAGTTGCTTGATAAAGGACTTCCACAAGAAGCTGTGGATGCCTTGCAACCTATCTTA
>JAFZGC010000100.1 GCA_017555595.1 Paludibacteraceae bacterium
ATTGATACCGTGATTGTGTGGATTTGATCCGTTGGGGTTGATGCGAACGAAATGCACATGGTCGTATGTGGTGGAAATATCGCAACTATACGCACCTGTATAATCGGTGTCTTCGGTGTTCATGATGTACCATTGGTGCGAGTCTGAACCATTTTTGTAAGCATATGCGGCAAAGATAGGAGAGTTAATCATCCATTCATCGTTAGGACGGAGATACACTTTGCGTGTTTCTGTAGATACAAAGTGTGCGGATACCGTAGCAGGACCACAGATAGGATATGTGAATGTAGAAGTGTAAACCTCTAGTTCTTGGTTGCCTATTGTGATTTTAGCGTTAGCAAATTGATAACCCTCTGCTGGTTCGAATGTGAATGTAACATTCTGATTGAGTGGTATATTGGTGAGGGTGGCAGTTCCGTTGTTTTTGCTGGTTGTTGTAGTTGAGTTGTATGTAGCGGTTGTAGTACCATTCTTTGTCGCATTGAGTGTAACGCTATATTTAGGAGCAGAGTAGGTAGTCCAAAGGGTACTCCAAGAACCGCTAAGGTCATTTAACGCTCCTGATAAAGTATAGCAGTTGCCTTGAATTGTTAAGTCGCGTGTTTTATTCCAGCAAACACCATCGTTGAAATTGTTGTCACTGGTATTTGGATTCATACGAGCAAAAATCACGTTAGCATGATCTTCCCCAGGTACTTGGCAATAATAATAGTCCCCATCTTTATACATACTCATCCATCTTGCTTCTTTTCCATCTTCAAAGAAGTAGGCAGAAGAGCGGGCATTATCCGCTGTCCAATTGCTATTTGGTTTGAGGTAGATACGTGGATAAATCAATAGGTTTTTGCCGTCTGTTGGGATGGTAAGGTCGGGCGTTTTATTCCATGCAACATCATTTGCGAAACTAAGTTCTGTTGCAGCTGGATTGATACGTACAAAAATGAAGTCTTGGTATTGAGCAGGAATATCTGCTACGAAATATTCTCTATTGCAACCGACATCTTCCATTTCTATCCACTCGTTTCCAGAATTGTTCCACGCATATACAGCAAAACGAGCATTTGCATCTAACCAGTAGTCCACAGGTTTAAGATATACGGTTTTGCCAGGTAATGCTTGGAAGTTTGCCGTTAGTGTACCTGCTTTTGTGGCTTTGATAGTAGTTGTTGCATTGTTAGGATTGTTGATAGTGATGCCCTCTGTAGCAGTCCAATTGACAAATTCGTATCCTTCGTTGGCTGTTGCAGTGATGTTAGCAGAGGAAGTGAATTGTCCTACTGAAACAGAGTTGGTAGAAACTTTTCCATAACTTTGAGGGTTTGCATTAACAGTTATAGAGTGTTTTGTCTCTGTCCACTTTGCGTAGAGGGTAGTGTTGCTTGCGATAGCCCAGTTCTTTGCACTTGTGCCATTAGCGTTGTAGTATTTTGTACCTCCTCCGTTGGTTGCTGTGTAATAGCCACCAAATGTGTAGCCAGTACGAGTTGGAATAGTGATAGAAGGCATTGCCGAACCATACGTGGCAGTTACTGCATTTGTGCTCTCGCCGTTTTGTGGGTCAAGAGTTACGGTGTAGGTATTGGCTTTAAATTTTACATATACTGTCTTAACAGCAGTAAGGTTATTGATAGTGTAGGTTGAAGAAGTTCCTGCACTTGTTATTTTACTAGTACATGAAGAGTTGCTATACCATCCTTCTATTTGATAACCTGTAGCAGGTGTGATAGTAAAAGTAAGATTTGTTCCATGATTAATAGGAGTTGATTGAACAGACGTTACAGAACTGCCACTATTCAATTTAATAGAACCACCAACTGAATTATAAACACCATAATTTATGGTGTACTGTTTACGTTTATAAAACGCGTAGTAGGTTGTGTTGGCAGTTACATTCCATGTGTGTGAATTGCTGTTGATGGTGGGTTTATCTCCAGTTCCAAATCCCACAAATTCATATGCAGCGTTTGTGACGCTTGTGTTAGTCAATGTAAACTCTCCTGTTACTGGAATATTTTGATATTTATAGTCGTAAGTACCATCTGTGGTTTCTGTTGATTGTCCAGTGTCAACATTCCCATTCATGTATGTACCTGTAAGGGTAAGAACACCAAGAGTAATGTTATGAGTTACGGCATAAGTATTGCCTCCATCTTCACTGATTTTTATATCGGCGGTAGCGGTGTATTTAGGTAATAGGAGAGTTTTGTCTTGGGTGGTAGCATCAAAATACCATTGTTTTGACTCTTTATAGTCAAATTTTCCCGGTTGCCAACGTGTGTAAGATGTCTCTTTATCGAATGGCTTGGAATTTCCATTACTTGTGTAATTACCATTGATAAAATACAAATCATTGTATCCGCCATAATTTACCCAACTATAATATAATTGGGTGTTGTTTAGTTTTGTGAATTTGTACCCTTGATGCCATCCATCATTACCTACAATAAGGCTTACATTTGACCAATTCTTTGAAGAGTTATTAAAGTATAAGTTACCATATATATCCCATGCCCACGCATTACTAACTCCGGCGAGGAGGATGATAGAGATAAAGAGTGATTTGCGAATATGTTGTTTCATGTTGGATGTTTCTGCTTGTTGTTGATTTTCGGAATAGATTGCGATGTGTTTTTTCTCTCGTTTTTGGCGAATGAATACCACCAATGCCGCTGCGGCGGCGAAGAGGAGCAATATCCATGCCTCGCCTACTGGCGCTTGATCGGATTGGTGTCCAGGGTCGCTAGGCGTGATAAAACCATCGGGTGCGCCAGTCTCGCCCTCTGGGTCGTTCTCGCTGGTTTCGTCTTCGCCTAAAGCACCATCGCCAGGAGTACCTGTAGATGAGTTCTTTCGCATAGGCGCGTAACTGCCTGACCAAGGGTCGTAGGCATTTGTGCTCTTTCTGCCTAAACTTGAATTAGGAGTGGACGAACCAGGCTTGTAAACATTGGATCGATACGCATTGTAGTTGTAGCTGTTATCCTCCGATGTAGCATATACCTGTGCTGAAGCAGGCATAGAAACTACCAACATGAAAATGCATACCAACGTGATATGCATAACGCTGTAGATGATGCGATTAATACTCGAAAAAATATTGCGTTTATTTGTCATGGTAATGTATATATATTTCTACGTAAAATTCATTTTTGACAGCTGTGGTAATATGTTTTTGATAGCTATACCACAAAATCGCGCAAAGGTACAAAAAAAATAACAAATACGCAAGTTTTTGTTAATAAAAAATAAAAATTATTCAAAATTACCCCGAAAAATTAAAATAGATCGCTTTGCTATCAGAAGTCAGACCATTACATTTTCGGATCGCTTCGCTGTCAAAATTATTGCAGGAACGGCGAATGAGAAGAATGAGGCGAATAAAGCAAACAGTAGTAATGCCAGGCATTACTACTGTTTTAACTAAGATTTTAACGGAGAATGAGCTAATGTGAGTAATCTAGAACCTCTAAACTATCAATGGCTTACATTTCTCTTTCAACCATGCAGCTTCCTCTTCGTTGAGTAGCGGAGAAACTTCGGCATATACCCATGCGTGGTATTGGTTTACCCATGCAATCTCTTGCTCCGTCATACGGCTGAAATCCATCATATTTGTGTCGTATGGGCACAAAGTGAGGGTCTCAAACTCAAAGAAAGTCTCGCCTGTGGCATGTGCGCCCAGGTTGTTGCTTTCTCGAACGGCGATGAGGTTCTCAATACGGATACCATACTCGTTGGTGCGGTAGATACCAGGCTCATCGGAGCAGATATTACCTACTTGCAATGGGTTAGGGTTGTTATCGGTACGGATGTTCTGTGGTCCTTCGTGGCAACCCATGAAGTGACCTACTCCGTGTCCCGTACCATGACCATAAGTCATACCCTCAGCCCAGAGGAACTGACGTGCGAGGACATCCAATTGGTTGCCGCGTGTGCCTTTAGGGAAACGTGCGCATGCCAGAGCGATATGTCCTTTGAGTACGAGTGTGTAGTCGCGCTTAACAGCCGCAGGGATATTAGCAGGATTGCCTACCCACAAGGTGCGGGTGATGTCGGTGGTGCCATCCAGATACTGACCGCCTGAATCAAGCAGGAGTACGCCTTCGCCTTCGATCTGAGCACAGTCCTCAGGGGTGGCATGGTAGTGCACGATAGCGCCATTACCCTTCCAGCCTGCGATGGTACAGAAACTGTCGTCGGTATAGTTCTCTCCCATAGCGCGGAACTCGCCGAGCTTCTGTGCGAGTATGATCTCGGTATGAGGCGAAGAGGCGAGAGGCGACAGGCTAAAGGCTTGGGTTTCCAACCAATGTAGGAAGCGTGTGAGTGCCACAGCATCTTTGCGCATGGCAATGCGCTCGCCTTGGAGTTCGATGTCGTTCTTCACGCTCATCATCTTCAGCACAGGGCTAGGGGAGCAGTTGACAGTTGCTAGTTGGCAATTGATACTCTCGAAGAGGGCTTCGTTGACGCGTGCTCCGTCGTACATTACAGCAGTAGCGTTGATGTCTTTCAGATAGTCAAATACTTGGTTGTAGTCGCGGACGCATACGTTGATGCGGTTTAGGTATTCACGTGCAGCATCATCGAGTTTGTTAGGTGCTACGAAGATGGTGCATTTATCCATTTCTAATACCACATAACTGATGAGACATGGAGTGTAATCCACATCTTTGCCGCGGATGTTGAGCAGCCAACCAATCTCGTCAAGAGCCGATACTACGAGTGCATCGCAATGCTTGTCTGTGAGTGCTTGGCGAACGCGTGCGAGCTTGCTAGCTACACTCTCACCAGCGTATTTATCTTCGTATTCGTAGAGCAAAGAGGTCGGAATAGCAGGACGACCCTCTGTCCAGAGTGGAGAGATGAGGTCGATAGAAACGAGCTCTATGCCTCCTTCTGCCAACTCCGCTTTTAGAGCACGGTAGCCGTTGACGCTATACATCTCAGGGTTGACAGCGACTTTAGGTGAGAGGTTAGAGGCGAGAGGCGAAAGGCATGAGCATAGCCACTCGGGTATGGTTGGGCAGTCGATGTCGCTTTCGCGCATGAGTTCGACTGTCGTGCCCTGCAACTCTGCCTCTGCTTGGAGATAGTAGCGACTGTCTGTCCACAGAAGGGCTTTGTCAAGGGTGATGACTGCAGTACCTGTTTCGCCAAGGAAACCAGTAATCCAGGACATCTCAGTCCAGTGAGGAGCCATATATTCGCTGGCGTGTGGGTCGTTGCCTGGCACGATGCAGGCAGAAACGCCATGTTGTTGCATCAGCGCGCGTAGCGCAGCAAGTCGATTAGGGATATTCATTTAGGTAATGTTAAAGTCCTTAAGGTCTTTAAGGTCCTTAAGGTCGTTACAGATTCTTATTTTACCGCTTTGAAGGACATATCGAGGCTCTTGATAGAGTGGGTGAGGGCACCTACACTCACGAAGTCTACACCAGTCTCGGCATAGTTGCGGATGGTATCGATGGTGATACCTCCACTAGATTCAATCTCGATATGTTTGCCGTTCTCTTTCTCCCATGTGCGGATAATCTCCACAGCACCTCTGGTGCGCTCTGGCGAGAAGTTGTCAAGCATGATACGATCAGGGATATTGGTCGCCAAAGCCTCGCGGATCTCATCCTCGTTGCGGGTCTCAATCTCAATGCGTAGGTCTTTGCCTTTCTCCTCGCAGTAGTTCTTTGCGCGGGTAAGCGCTGCGGTGATACCGCCAGAGAAATCCACGTGGTTGTCCTTGAGCAGGATCATGTCGAAGAGACCAATACGGTGATTCATACCGCCACCGATGAGCACTGCCTCTTTCTCCAAATAGCGCAAACCTGGGGTTGTCTTGCGGGTGTCGAGTACGTGGCATCCTGTACCTTCGATGAGGCTTTGGTATTTATGTGCGGTAGTAGCTACGCCCGACATGCGTTGCATTACGTTGAGCATGGTGCGCTCGATTTGCAAGAGGCTGAGCTCTTTGCCGTACACGCGGAAGGCGATATCGCCTGGCTTGACATGGGTGCCGTCCTCGATGAGTTGCTCCATGCGGCACTCAGGGTCGAAGTAAGCGATGATTTGTTTTGCCACTTCGATACCAGCAATGATACCTTCTTCTTTGACGATGAGCTGTTGGCAACCCATTTCTGTTTCAGGGATGCAGCTTAATGATGTATGATCGCCATCGCGGATGTCTTCTTCGAACCAGATGGCAATGAGTTTTTGTAATTCTTTTGTATCCATATGTTAATTTTGAATTATGAATTATCAATTTTGAATTATGAGTTTGTTTGTTCTAAGGGATGAAATATGTCCATGCCAAAGGCATTGGTGAATGCATCTGTTTGTCGGAGGTTTTCAGCCGTGTCTAACTGAATACCCAGCTTGGACATCAGCAGAATACGGTCGGAGAGTTGGACAGCCAGATCCAATTCGTGGGTAGAGATAAGGATGGTTTTTCCTTGCTCGTGTGCTAAACGGCGAAGTAGTTGCAGCACCTTGATACGATTGGGAAGATCGAGATGCGCAGTTGGTTCGTCTAATAATATAATAGGTGTCTCTTGCGCAATCGCCTTGGCAATCAACACTCGTTGCTTTTCGCCATCGGAATGGGAGGAGAAGGTTGAATGTTGAAGGTTGAGTGTTGAAGGTTGAATGTTGGATGTTGAAGGTTGAGTGTTGGATGTTGAATCAAAGCCAACAGCTTCAAGAGATTGGGCAATGATATCTTCGTCGTGTTGGGACAATCCGCCGAGGAACGATGTGTATGGGTAGCGTCCCATAGCCACTACATCGTGGACTGTGGTGTTGTCAAGGCTCAAGCGCTCAGTCAGTACTAGGGCGATTGAGTTTTTAGGTGATGAGGAAATGAGGTGATGAGGTGATGAGTTGATGGTGATCGTGCCAGTGATAGCCGGTTGAAGTCCTGCGAGGGTGCGTAGGAGGGTTGATTTGCCACAGCCGTTGGGTCCTAACATGCAAACCATCTCGCCCTGTTGAAGCGAGAAATTGAGATCGTGTTGAACGACCTTGTGGTCGTAACCAATCGTGAGATTATTCGTAGAAATAGAGACGTTGGACACGGCGTGAGATGGATGTTAGTACTTCGTATGGTATGGTATTGAGTTTGGTGGCCAATTCCTGAATAGGGAGTTGGTCGCCAAAGACAATTGCATAATCGCCTGGTTGTGCATCGGTGTCTGTGACGTCAATCATGGCTTGGTCCATGCACACATTTCCTACCACCGGACAGCGTTTGCCTCGCACGAGTACCTCGCCTCCGTAGTTGGAGAAGCGACGGTCAAAACCGTCGGCATAACCGATAGGGATGACGGCTATCTGGCGGTCTTCGTTCACGGTTGTGTGTCTGCCGTATCCAATCGTGCTGCCAGCAGGTACGGTCTTGATACTCAGTATGGTAGTCTTGAGTGTGCAGACGTTTTTGAGGCGATAAGGCGATGAGGCGATAGGGCTATTAGGCGAAAGGAAGGAGAAACCGTACATACCAATGCCGAGACGGCACATGTCGAAGTGGTATTCGGGGAAGCGTTCTATGCCTGCGGTGTTGCAGAGGTGCCATAGAGGACGCTCGCTATGCGAGTTACAGGTTAAAGGCGAAAGGAGAGAGGCACAGTCCTTGAAGTAGTGTGCTTGTTCGTGGGTGAAGGCATCAAATTGCGCTTCGTCGCTACCTGCAAGGTGGGAGAAGATACTGGCTACGCGCACTGCTTTTTGTTCTTGCAAACGGGTAATGAGTGCAGGGATATCCTCCTTGTAGAATCCGAGACGGTGCATGCCAGAGTCGATCTTGATGTGTACGGGCAGCACTTCGAGCCCTTTGGCTTCGGCGGCATGGATAATATCGTCAAGTACTTGGAAGGAGTAGATGTTGGGTTGGAGGTTGTTCTCGATGATGAGATCGAGTGCAGCCACCTCTGGATCCATGATGATGATAGGCAGGGTGATACCTGCTTTGCGAAGTTCGACACCTTCGTCTGCCACGGCTACGGCAAGGTAATCAGCAAGATTGGATTGCTGCAATGCTTTGCTAACCTCCACACTACCTGCGCCATAAGCAAAAGCTTTGACCATGCAAGTGAGACGGGTAGAGGGTGACATCAATGAGCGGAAATAGCGTACGTTGTCCACCAAAGCCGAGAGGTTGACTTCGAGAATCGTCTCGTGGGTTTGGTGCAGAATACGCTGTGTGATCGTCTCTTCGTTGTAGCCCAACGCGCGCATAACGGTCGCGCACGTGCGTATATTTTGATGTGTAGGGTCTTCGATGATGGTGGAGCAGTTGGCAAATAGCTGCATCTTCTCTGCTCGTTTGGCTTCGAGCGAAGGGAAGTTCTCACCATGCTCTGTGCCTATATAGGTAATGACACCTATCGTAGGTCGGATGATAGGTTGCAGGCGAGCCATCTCGCCCATCTCGGAGATACCTGCTTCGAAGATAGCGAGTTCGGTTTGTTCGCTGAGTTGCCATACCGACAAAGGAACACCAATCTGCGAGTTGTAGGACTTAGGCGAACGGGTGATGCGGTAGTCGTCTTTGAGGAGTTGGTAGAGCCACTCTTTGACCACGGTCTTGCCGTTGGAGCCTGTGATGCCGATTACTGGTCCATGATAGAGCGAGCGTTTGTAGGCGGCTAATTGCTGCAAAGCCGTGAGGGAGTTCTCGACTACAATGATGGCGTCTGGCAGTTGGTATCCAGGATCCATACTTTGTTTTTTGGCGTCCGGGTTCCAGCTTCTGGCTTCCACGACTACTGCCTTTACCCCGCGCTCAATGAGCTGAGGAATATACTTCGCACCATCGTTTTTCGCTGTCTTGATGGCGAAGAAAAGTGTGGTTTCGGGTTCGTTGCCGAGTTGGCGACTATCCGTGAGGAGATGGCGAATATCCAAACTCTGCAAGTTGTCGGTGTTGCCGATAACTTGCAGAGGATGAATAGCTTGTATGATTTCTTGGATTAGCATCCTTCGAATTGTTGGAGGAAGCGTACGTCGTTCTCGGAGAACAGGCGCAAGTCCTTAACGCGGTATTTGAGGTTGGTGATACGCTCTACACCCAAACCGAAGGCATAGCCTGTATATACCTTAGAATCAATGCCGCAAGACTCCAGCACGTTAGGGTCCACCATACCGCAACCAAGGATCTCTACCCATCCTGTGCCTTTGCAGAACGAACAACCCTTGCCACCGCAGAGGTCGCAAGAGATATCCATCTCAGCCGATGGCTCGGTGAATGGGAAGTAGCTTGGACGGAGGCGGATCTGTGTCTCAGGTCCAAACATCTCTTTGGCGAAATAGAGCAATACCTCGCGGAGGTCAGCAAACGATACGTTCTTGTCGATATAGAGTCCTTCTACTTGGTGGAAGAAGCAGTGTGCACGAGCTGAGATAGCCTCGTTGCGGTACACGCGACCAGGGCAAAGCACGCGGATAGGAGGCTCTTGGCTGAGCATCACGCGAGTTTGAACGCTGGAGGTGTGTGAACGGAGCAAGATATCGGATGGCTTTTGTACGCCAATCTCCTTCTCGATAAAGAAGGTATCTTGCATGTCGCGAGCAGGGTGCTCAGGCGCGAAGTTAAGCAGCGAGTACACGTGCTTATCATCCTCTACCTCAGGACCTTCCGCTACGGTAAATCCCACGCGAGAGAAGATGTCGATGATCTGCTCACGGACGAGCGAGAGTGGGTGACGTGTACCCAAAGCAATAGGGTCGGGTGTACGGGTGAGGTCGAGTTCCTCTGCAGCAGCTTTGGCGCCATTGGCCTCTACCGCTTCGCGCAGTTCGTTAATACGTGCTTCGTAAGCTTGACGCAACGCATTGAGGGCTTGACCCACCTCACGTTTTTCCTCTTTAGGTACCTCACGAAACTCATTGAAGAGCTCGGTAACCAAACCTTTCTTACTGAGGTACTTGATGCGCAGTGCCTCCAATTGCTCTGCGTTAGTTGCCTGCAAATCAGCTACTTGAGCGAGCAGGTCTTGTATTTTTTCTTTGATAGCCATAATCTGATTTTTGGTTCGTGGTTGTATAATCCACCAATTAACCCGCAAAGGTACGAAAAAAAATGCAGATACGCAAATTTTTGGTTGAAAAAGTTTTAGAAGTTTTAAAAGTTCTAATGGTAATCAGGCGCATGATTATCCTGCTGATCCTATATGGGAAGCCGCTGAATAACGAAAGAATAACTAATAAATCACTAAAGAATCACTAAAGAATCACTAAAGATTTCATGGGAACTACAAGGGTTCTTATTCAAATTTCGTGCAAAAAAAATGCATAAGAGCCATTTGATAGGCAAAAGGTTGTAGGTGAAAGGTGGGAGATTTTGGGTGAGAAAAAAGTTGTTTCGAAGAAAAAGTGTGTGTAAATTTGCGTATGTCGGAAAAAAGTAGTACCTTTGCAGGCTTATTTTGCGCAATGTACGCGTATGCGCGTGTATGATGAAGAAACAAGGGATATACATATTGCTGCTATTGTTGCTGGTCGTTGTTCGTGTGTTCGCCCAAGATGTGGCGTCTTCGGATAGTGTATCGGCTACTAAATCGCCGATAGATGCGCGTGTGGAGTACACGTCGCAGGATTCGATGGTGATGATGGGCAACGGTTTGGCGTATATGTATGGAAGTGGTGAGATACGCTATAAAAGCCTGGAGTTGACTGCAGACTATATTCGTGTGTGTATGGATAGTAGTACACTTTACGCTCGTGGTGTATTGGATACTATAGAGAACGAGGTGATGGGTAAGCCTGTATTCAAGGACGGTAAGGATAGTTATGAGTCGAATGAGATAACCTATAACCTTCGTACTCAGAAGGGTATTATTCGTCATGTGGTAACAGAGCAAGGTGAGGGATATGTGATAGCGGATAAAACGAAGAAAACCGATGGCGATATGCTGATGATGCAGGGCGGAAAATATACTACTTGCGATGACCATGAGCATCCGCACTTCTATCTTCAGATGACCAAGGCTAAAGTGAAACCAGGTAGTTATATCGCTACAGGTCCTGCGTATCTGGTGGTGGGAGAGGTGCCCTTGCCATTGGCTGTGCCGTTTGGATTCTTCCCTTTTACCGATCAGTACTCGAGTGGATTGATTATGCCGAACTTTGGTGATGATTATACGCGCGGTATGTACTTGCAGGGTTTGGGCTATTATTTTGCGATCAATGACTACTTTGACTTGGAGTTGAAGGGTGATATTTACACTCGTGGAACGTGGGCTGTATATGCATCCAGCAAATATATAAAGCGTTATAGGTTTCGTGGTAATGTGAGCGTTAACTATCGTTGGGATGTGACTGGCGAGAAGGATATGCCTGATTACAATGTGGCGAAGAACTTAAGCGTACAATGGACTCATACGCAGGATGCTAAGGCTAATCCGTATAATAATTTCTCGGCGAGTGTGAACTTTAAGACAGTTGGCTATAACCGAAACAATATCAATAATTATTACAACATGCAAGCCAATTCGGAGAGCACTACCAGTAGTACGGTGAACTATACTCAGCGTTTTCCTGATAGTCCTTGGAGCCTGAGTGCGAGCATGTCCATCACGCAAAATATGCGCGATTCATCCCTCAGTGTGAGTCTTCCAAATATTAACGTGAGCATGAGCCGTATTTATCCGTTTAAGCGGAAACAACGTGTGGGTAAAGAGAAATGGTATGAGAAAATTAGTCTGCAGTATAGCGGAAACTTTTACAACTCCATTCGATGTAAGGAAGATTATTTCTTGAAGTCGAACTTCGTGAAAGATTGGCAAAATGGTTTGAAACACTCGTTGAGCAGTTCGGCGTCGTTTATGCTATTTAAGTATATTAGTATTACGCCAAGTTTGAGTTTTAGCGACCGAATGTTTTTTCAGCGTGTAGATCAGCGTTGGGATGAGGAAAGTATGAGCGTACAGAAAGATACTGTGATGGGATTCTATAATGTGTATGATTTTAATGCGAGTGTAAGCATGAGTACGAAATTATATGGATTCTACATCCCCAGTCGTAAACTGTTTGGTGATAAGGTGGATCGTTTTCGTCATGTGATGACGCCGTCGTTGAGTTTCACGTACCACCCTGATTTTGGTGACCCTATGTGGGCTAAGCGTTATGGTGGTTTTTATGGAAGTTATGATAAGATGGTAACCACTCGCGATGCAGCAGGAAATCTTGTTCCTAAATTAGATGAGAATGGTTTGCCTATTTTTGAGGAGGTCTATTACTCTCGTTTTCGCGAAGCACCTGGTCGGGGTAGCGCAGCCAGTTTGTCGTTCTCGTTGGGTAATAACCTAGAAATGAAACTGCGCAACGACAAGGATACCACAGGCAAGGAACCATATAAGGTGTATAGCATCATTGATAACTTGAGTATAAGTGGTGGATATAACTTTATTGCCGATTCGATGAATTGGCAGAACTTCTCAGTCAACCTGCGTATCAAAATTCCAAAAGTGAATTACACCATAAACTTGAGTGGTCAATTTGATCCGTATATGTACACCACTACAGCGAGTGGTCAGCATGTGCGCTGCAACGAGTTGTATTGGAATCATGGTCGTTTCCCACACTTTTTGGGTACAAGTACGAGTTTTAGCTATACGTTCAATAATGATGTAGTACGCCGTTGGTTTGAACGCGAAGAAAAGGCTAAGGATGAACCTGTAGAGTCGGAAATAGAGCAGGCTGAGGTAGATCCTCTGACAGGCGAGATAATAGAACCCGATAGGTCGCAAACGAATCCTCGCAAAGATAAAGATAAGAATAAAGACAAAGCTACAGATGATGGCTATCTATTTGCCAAAATCCCGTGGAGTTTGAGTGTGTCGTACAGCCTGCGTTATGCCGCAGGCAGCGAGTGGGATGAGGTACGCAACTATCCTAAGATGGAGTTTCGACATAACTTGAGTTTCTCCGCCTCTATTGGTTTTGGAAGTGGTTGGAAAGCCAGCACTTCGCTTAGCTATGATGTGAATGCAAAGAAATTAGCATACTCGAACATCAATGTGAGCCGAGACCTACACTGCTGGAGCATGAGTGCTAGTTTTGTGCCTTTTGGTCCGTATAAGAGTTATACCTTCCACATCGGTGTGAATGCCAGTATGTTGAAGGACTTGAAGTATGACAAGAGTAGTTCGGATGCCACAGGCAAACGCGTTAATTGGTGGTAGGAGCAGCGGAGCTGCAGTTTAGAGAACGGCAGCAAGCTGCCTACCGTGTAGAGGTTAAAGGCAAGGATTATATAAAACGAAATAGATATATGAAAATTGAAGCAAGAAAAGTAGTGACGCTGGAGTACGATTTGTATGTGGATGGCGAGAATGGACAAGAAGAGTTGATGGAGAAAGCAACCGCTGATGCTCCATTGGTATATTGCCACGGCGAGGGCATGATGTTGCCAGCCTTTGAGACTAATATGGAAGGCTTGGCAGATGGCGAAGCATTCGACTTCCGTATCGCATGTCAAGATGCATATGGCGAGTATGACGACGAAGGTGTATTGACCTTGGATAAGAAGATGTTCTACAACGGCGATGGCGAGTTTGATTCTGAGCGCGTGTATGTGGGCGCAATAGTGCCAATGAATACTGCTGATGGGCAAATCATCAATGCGCAGATTGCAGAGATCACAGCTGATCAGGTAACTATAGACCTCAACCACCCATTGGCAGGTGAGAACTTGCATTTCGTGGGTAAAGTATTGAATATTCGCGAGGTGACA
>JAFZGC010000101.1 GCA_017555595.1 Paludibacteraceae bacterium
AACGCTGGTGGTGACTGGGAAGTTTACGAGGATGAGATCAGCAACCTTGTGATCGATCTTGACAACCTCGTTCTCATCGGTGGTCCAAGTTCTGCTTTCCAAGTAGATGTATACCTTGGTCTTGGCGAGTACAACCGCAACGATGATACATACCAATTGCTCCCAGAGAGCTCTATCGCTGTTATGGGTTCTGACGCTACCTTCATTGAGGGTTATGCTTATGAGGTTGACGCATTCACTCCATCTGCTAAGGCGGTTGTACGCTGCGAGTGGAATGATATGAAACTTGAGTTCCACCTCACCATGACTGCTGAGCCTATGGAGGCTACCGTTGTGGTTGTTGAGAACGCTACTGTTGAGGTTGAGAAATATCTCCTCTGGGGTGATATGTACGACTACGCACTCAAGATGACTGGCGAATGGGTTAACGAGGCTGATGGTCTTACCTACCCAGTATTGGTTGAGGTACCAGTTTACTACCCAGAGGCTACTGAGCCATCTGAGATCATGTCAACCGTTACCGTAGGTGGTTGGGGCGACGAAGATCCATGGCTCGGCTTCGGCGAGGGTACATTGACTGTTACAACTGTTGACGGCGTAGTTACCGCTACTGGTATCGTACAAAACCCAATGGCAGGTGTAGCAATCGACATCACCATCTCTGGTAAGTTGACACAAGGTCCTGGTACTGGTCTTGAGAACACTACCGTAACTGTTAAGTCAATCAAGACTATCAAGAACGGTCAACTCATCATCGTTAAGGATGGCGTTGAGTACAATGTACAAGGTGCTGTGATCAAGTAAGACATTAGAAATTAGACCGCTTCGCTGTTGGAAGTTAGATTGCTCCGCAGTAAGAAGTTGGACTAATGAATATACAAAAATGGGCTTCCTCCTGCGAGGAAGCCTATTCTTATATCCTTGCCTTTAAACTTTCAACTAAAAAATTTGCAAGTTCGCAAATTTTTTACTACCTTTGTGCCCAAATTGTCTGTATTGAGTAAAAGTGTAGCAAATATTAAGAATTACTAATATAAATTTATTAAAGTATGAAAAAGATTTTTACTTTTATCTTGCTCGCTGCTTTGTCTATGGTGACCTTTGCGCAACCAATGACTAAAGCTCAAGCAACGAAATCGCTCATGACGAAAGAGCATTTGAGCAACACCATGCACTCATTGCAGAAACCTGTTCGTGAGCAAGCTAAACTTGTAGCTGCTGAGCAACCTGCTACATGGGTTACAACCGCACACTCTGCAACTAAAGCACCTGCAGCTCTCGCTGCTCTTGACACTACAGAGGTCTATTTTGCTTCATTCAATGAGGCACCAATGTACATTCCTGAAGAGGAGGTTACATCCAGAAATGGTCAAGTAGTTATTGTTGGTGGTGACTGGATTATTGTGTTGGAAAACGAACGCTATCAATTTACATTTGACTTCTATGGCGGTACTCCTGAAACTCCTGCTGGTACATACGACGAAAGCAACTTGGATGCTGCCTACTGTCGCGTATTCTTCCCTGAAGGTAATGGCAAAACCCACTACATGAAGGATCTTGACATGACCATCACAGAGGAGAATATTGGTGGAGCACTTGTTAAATACACTTTGGAGGCTACTGTTGTAGTTACATTGGGTATGAACGGAAATGAAGTTGCATGCTTTAAGGTATATGCTGAGCATCAGGTTGTTAAGGCTCATACAAAGATGGATGTTGCTATCTTGGACTGCGTTGTAGAACCAGAGGAAGACCGTTTCCGTATCTATGGCCAAAATGATACTATGGATGTGGACCTGACTTTCTTCACTGAGACAGGCGTTGAAGGATACTATACCCACAAACTCTTGGACGAAGAGAATTATAAGTTGGTTCACCGTGGCACTTCTTACGAAATCGTTAACTTGGAAGGTATCATTACACCAGCAGAGCTAAAAGCTGGCGGCATGGCATATGTGTTCATGTATGAGGCACTTACAGCTGATGGTCACTTCTTTAATATTGCCATGGAAGCACCTATCGTTCCTACTGACACCGTTGAAATCTCATGCTACAATATGGAAATTGATGACTCATGGGGTGTTTCTGATCAAACTATCGTTATTCTCGCAAGCAACTCTGAATACGATATTTTAGCAGCATACAATGATACTAAAATTACTTCACCTCAAGTGTATCCAAATGGTTATTCAGGCGTTGAACTTACAGACTTGAAAACAGGTAAGACTGTTACCGCTATGTATAGCCACCTCTCCATTACAGGCAACAAACTTGAGGGATATAATGTAGAGATTCAAATGTTGGGATACGACCACAAATACTATCTCCTGCACTTGTCATATGGTGTGCCAGAGGTTCAAAAGACTGTGACGCTTGATTTCCAAACTTCTGCCAAAGCAATGTATTACATTGATGTTCTTGGCTTGAAAGAGTTACAATTGGCTAACTTCAATGGCGAATACTCTGTATCATTCGACATCCTCTACATTGACCAAGTAATGGGTGGCGAGTTTACAAAGGCGAATTTGTTTGATGAGCAAACATTTATTGTTCACCACATTAACGAAAATGGCGAGGTATATGATGCGCCAGTACAATTTGCAGAGATTGGTGGTAAAGTATGGCAAGAGAACGGTACAACTTATCTCACAGCTTCAGTTCTTGGATTCGACTCTGTTCAATACGAGATTTCGATGTTCTATGCAGTACCTGTACCTACAAACACAGTTACTTATACCTTTGATGGATTGGGCAATGATGTAGTTGATTTCACCAATGCAGTATCATCTGCAGGTATCTTCATTTTGGATGCTATGAGCGCAGATGGTCAGTTGATGGCTAAAGTCAATGTAGAGCGTATTGAGAATAAGAGCATCGAGGGTACTTTCTACAACGATGGTAACTTCGACCACAGCGACTTCTATCCTGTAGATACTTGGGTAAAAGTTTTGAATGCAACTACTAAGGAGTACGATGAGTATTCAGTACAAAAGGGTACTATGACTGTTGAGGTAGAAGATAATATCATTACTGCGGTAGCATCATTCATCTGTGACAACGCTGTACAATATGACCTTACCTTCAAGACTGAATATGCACGCGAGCGTATTCCATGGGATGAAGAGGAATACGAACTCGACTATACCTTCGAACCAAACTCATATGTTAATGTTACAGACTGGAGACCAGAGGGTTATCGTATCGTAGAACTATTTATGGTTGATGCTGACGAGTCTATCACTGCAGATTTCTATTTCATCCTTGACGAAAATGTACCGGCTGATTCTGATATTACTCTTCCTGAGGGTGTTTATCCAATCAACGCTTCTTGGGTATCTGGTACTACATTAGCTTGCTCAGGTATCCTTCCTGATGGTCCTGCACCTTCATATGTTTGCTTTGTTGACAAAGAAGGATACCTTGATCCAGAGGGTCTCTACTGCCTTGTAGATGGTACTGTGACTATTGAGAAGGTAGATGGCAAACTCAAAGTGGAGGTAGATGCACTGAACTCATACGATTTGTCTGTGAAGTTGCATTACAACGAAGCAGGAACACCTGTAGAGAATATTACTACCGACAAAACCAATGTATCAAAACGCCTCGTTAATGGTCAACTTCTCATCATCCGCAATGGCGAAACCTACAACGCTACGGGTGCACTTGTAAAATAATTTAGTAACTTAGTTAGACTAATACAACTACCAAAACTAGTATAGCTAACGAAATAGAAACAAAAAACAGCGTGGTCATTCAACCACGCTGTTTTCATATCAATCTCCGTGTTAGTTACGCACTATTCACGCACTATTCACGCACAATACACGCACAATACACGCACTATTCCGATACCTTGCAGCCAAGAATGTTATACCATTGCCCTTGCTTTTGTATCAATAGTTGTCCATTGCGCAATACTTTTTGGCAATTGGTAATAGGCATTTGGCTATTGGTATTTTCCACACTCGACTCTATAGAGAAGTCATACACAGCTGTCGCGGTAACTGTTGTTCCGTTGTAGGTAGTAAACACAAGTGAGATATTACCATCATTATCTAAGGTCATTTCACCCGAACTCATACGCCACATATGAATAGGCGTTATAACCCCTTCTTTTAAGTCAGAAGAAAGAGCATAGAGTAATCTTGATCCGCCAAAACGCTCTTCTTCATCCACACGATAGCCAGCGGTGATTGTTCCCCATTCTGTGCCTTCTTGAATAGGGTAGGTTCCTGCTGATAGTACATCGGATTTGGTGTTCACGCATATATAGCCCACTTGCTTGCAAATACCAAAGTAATTGGTTTTAATTGTTTTGGATGATTGCAACATTATTTCTATCTGATCGCTATTAACACGAGTTGCTCTCACACTATCAAAACTGATACTTGTATTAGGACCTTTGCCTTCGGTGATTCCGTAAGGACCGTATTGCTCGCCCCCTTCTGTGCCAACCACTACGGGCACTTGCTCTGCATTGATAATAGGGCTTTTCTCTAATGGGGTAAGATATGCAACTATGCAACAGTTCTCAGGCACCCATTCCTCATCAAGGATGTAACTCGTGGAATAGCTATATTCCTGATTCTCAACCTTTACTGTATCGCCAAAAGTGGCTGTCACCAAGTCGCGTACCACGCGGGGGTGCATATATTCTTTCCATTCTGCTCCTTTCCAAGAACAATAGGCATCTTCTTGTTTACCGAACAAGCCATTCTCTTTGATCAAAATACTGAGCAAATATTTTTGTCTATCCTTATTTGCTACCTGACCGCTTACGGTTATATCCAACTTGCGTGTTGTTGCATTATAACAATGGTCAATCACTACAGAAGCTTCTGCAATGGTTTCATCTTCTACTTCCAAATTTTCTATATTCCATGCTCCTATTACCAATAAACCATTCTGCTTGCTGCGATTAAAGACTACACTTGGTACGCTATTCATACCTAAATAGTTCATTGCTATGGTATTGCTTTCGGGA
>JAFZGC010000013.1 GCA_017555595.1 Paludibacteraceae bacterium
CAGGTATGGTACTGTGGATAACAAAAAAACTCTTGAGTTGAGCGATGATGCTGCTCGTGCTAATTGGGGTGGTAGTTGGCGTATGCCTACTGATGCAGAGTGGACAGAATTACGCGAGAAATGCAAGTGGACACTAACTACTCAAAATGGAGTGAGGGGATATAAGGTAACCAGCAAGAGCAACGGTAATAGTATCTTCCTCCCCGCAGCGGGCTACCGCGGCGACAGTTCGCTCCTCAATGCAGGCAGATACGGCTACTATTGGTCGAGTTCGCTCTTCACGGACTACCCGGACTTCGCGTGGAGCGTGTACTTCTATTCCAGCAGTGTGTACAGGTACAACTACTACCGTTACTATGGGTTTAGCGTTCGCCCAGTATGTCCGTAGAATGGGTTGATCGAACGGCAGATGTGGCGACGAGTTTACATATCTGTAATAGATGTGCAATAATGGTCGCGAAATGGTCGTGAAGCCCGCAGTCAACTTTTGGGGAATCATGAATGCGTAATAGGTTATAGACTTCTCACATATACAACAAAAAATCGCACTGCAAAGTGCGATTTTTTGTTGTGATGGACCAGACTAAATCCCCGGTTAGACCACATTGTTGCTAGATCGCGTTGCTGTTAGAGGTTAGACTCTCGGAATCTCTCAGCCACATAGTGGCGGTCTAACAGTGCAAGGCGCGGTCTAATATCTAACAGCCCGCAGGGCGGTCTGATTACATCATACCGCCCATACCGCCTGCTGGCATTTGTGGCATAGGGTTCTCTTCCTTGATGTCGGTGATGACGCACTCGGTGGTGAGGAACATACCAGCGATGCTGGCAGCGTTCTCAAGAGCCACGCGAGTTACCTTAGCAGGATCAACTACACCAGCAGCCTTCAAGTTCTCATACACATCTTTGCGAGCATTGTAGCCGAAGTCGGTTTCGCCGTTGCGCACTTTGTCCACAACCACAGCACCCTCTTTGCCTGCGTTGGCAACGATTTGGCGAAGTGGCTCTTCTACCGCGCGACGAATAATCTCAATACCTGTTTGCTCGTCCTCGTTCTCGCCTTTCAAACCTTCAAGAGCCGCTTGCGCACGGATATACGCTACGCCACCACCTGCTACGATACCTTCTTCGATAGCTGCGCGAGTTGCGCTGAGGGCATCGTCCACACGGTCTTTTTTCTCTTTCATCTCTACCTCAGAAGCAGCACCTACATTGAGTTGGGCTACACCGCCTGCGAGTTTAGCAAGACGCTCTTGGAGTTTCTCCTTGTCATAGGTGGATTTGGTAGTAGCAATCTGCGCTTTGATTTGTCCCACGCGAGCAGCAATGGCCTCTTTGTCGCCTGCTCCATTGACAATAGTGGTATTGTCTTTGTTCACGGTGATACTCTCTGCTGTACCGAGCATGTCGATGGTAGCAGCCTCGAGTTTGATTCCCTTCTCCTCGCTGATCACAGTACCGCCTGTGAGGATAGCGATATCCTCGAGCATCTCTTTGCGACGATCTCCAAAGCCAGGAGCTTTCACTGCGCAGATCTTGAGTTGTGCACGCAGACGGTTCACCACGAGGGTAGTCAGTGCCTCGCTGTCCACATCCTCTGCGATAACGAGCAATGGACGACCACTTTGTACGGCTGGCTCGAGTACTGGAAGGAGCTCCTTGAGGTTGCTGATCTTCTTGTCGTAGAGCAGGATGTATGGGCGATCCATCTCCACCTCCATAGTCTCAGTGTTGGTTACGAAGTATGGGCTGATATAGCCACGGTCGAACTGCATACCTTGTACCACATCGATGGTAGTGTCCATACCTTTGGCTTCGCCAATGGTGATCACACCATCCTTGCTCACCATACGCATAGCATCAGCGATTAGTTTTCCAATCTCTGCATCGTTGTTGGCAGAGATAGTAGCCACTTGCTCGATTTTGTCAAAGTCGTTGCCTACTTCCTCGCTTTGAGCTTTGATGTTCTTAACAATTGCGCTAACAGCTTTGTCCATACCGCGCTTGAGGTCCATTGGGTTAGCACCTGCGGTGACGTTCTTTAGACCTACAGACACGATAGCTTGTGTAAGCACAGTAGCAGTTGTTGTGCCGTCACCCGCTTGGTCGCCAGTCTTGCTGGCAACCTCCTTCACGAGTTGTGCGCCGAGGTTCTCTGCTGCATCTTGGAGTTCGATCTCTTTAGCTACACTAACACCATCTTTGGTGATGTGTGGAGCACCAAACTTCTTGTCGATAATCACGTTACGGCCTTTAGGACCGAGGGTTACTTTCACTGCGTTTGCCAATTGGTCAACGCCACGCTTGAGGGCATCACGCGCCTCGATGTTATAACTGATATTCTTTGCCATAGTTTTTGTTCGTATTACTCATGTTTTTGGTTTTACTTCGTTTCACGAAAATGATTCGCTAGCGCTCATGTTTATGGCTTCGCGTTCGTGATTCGCTGTCGCTCATGTACGCTTTAGCCACTTTCGCACCGAGAGGTGCCATTTTCGCGGTTCTGCCGCCATCTACGCAATTTTGCTTACTTCAAAATTGCCAAGACGTCGCTTTGGCGCATGATGAGGTACTTCTCACTGTCATATTCGAGTTCGGTACCTGCGTACTTGCCGTACAATACTGTGTCGCCCTCACTGAGGAGCATTTTCTCATCCTTGGTGCCTTCGCCTACGGCGATTACTTCGCCACGAAGTGGTTTCTCTTTTGCGCTATCTGGGATAATGATACCACCGATAGTCTTCTCTTCTGCAGCCATTGGTTTTACCAATACACGGTCTGCTAATGGTTGAATCTTACTCATAATTGTATTGTTTAGAATTGTTTAGCATTGTATAGCATTGTTACATATTGATTATGACAAACTCCGTGCCAAATGGATATGACTGCCATTTTGGCAGATATGTGTATAGAACTTTCTTAGTGAAGATGAAATCGTAATCCTAAACTGGTGATATAGTTGAGAACTTCGGAAAAGATATGGTGCGCCTCGTCTGGCGAACAATAAAATTGGTGTGATCTGAATTTCTCTGCTAATTCATCGGTTAATGAAGCGAGCTCTACTTTTAGCTTCTGAGCCAATGCACGAGTGTCCTCTTCATCCATGATGGCTATAGTTTTTTCGCTCGTATAATGAGGTTCGTCGTGAATGTAATCATAAATGATTACTAATTGTTTTTTGTGGTTGATGCCCATTGAAGTTTCTCCATGTATAGAACTATCGTTATCCAAATCATTGAGATAGGTTTTGAATAGCAGGTTGTCCACATTAGGAGCTGTGTCAGTAGTTGATGTTGGCATCGTTGGCTGAGGTTCATCGATCGTCAATGACTGGATATGAATATCTTGATGTTCTTGTGCCAGCATTTCTGCCTCCAATTTAATTTCCATGTCGGTATTGAATCGCTTCGCCAGCAGTTGGAATGTGTCGTCGTCAATTCGTGTGTTAGGATCAGAACTGATATGAATGCCTTTTCTACGGCAGTATTCTATGGCAGTAGATATACCTATGTTAAACTCTTTGCACGCTTTGATGAGTTTGATATTCATGTGTTATGCAGATGTTGGTTAATACTTAATGAGTTGAAATTGAGCACCAGTAGCGTCTGCCATAGTCCCATCGGTATCCTCGCGATCGCCTATGACGAGACAATCATATGAAGACACATTCATTTGCTCCGCTACATGGTACAGAAGCTGAGGCGCGGGTTTAAGCCCTCCTAATTCGGGAGCAGAAACAACCCAATCAAATAGAGTAGGAGATAGCCCCAGTGCTTGCAGTTTCTCATGGGCATGCCCATAGTCGGATAGAACAACTAACTTTATCCCCTTTGCTCGGCATGCATCAATATAAGGCAATACCCATTCACCCAGCGGTTGATATTTGCCTATTAGTCTTACCATCAATGGCATGTAACGCTGATTGTACCATTGTTCTACGCTTTGCTGCGAGAGGTGAAGTGCCGCTGCCAATCGCCGGAAATACTCTGTATAGAATGCAGATTTATTTTCCAGCCATATCCCCTTCATTGAGCTACGAACCTTGCGCTCTGCCTGCATCTTCAGTATATCCCATGGAGCATGTAACACCATACGCAATGAGAGCCAGCGTTTGTTGTATAGTGTGCCGTCAAGATCAAAGACAATCAGTTTAGTTTTTAGTGTTGGTGTAGGAGAGAGGAATTTAATCATGTTCTTCTTCAGTATTTAATATAGGTGACATTTCATTGGGCAGACGTTTCGTAGTCGTTACACCATATTGCAGTAGTGATTCCAATCGGCTAGACAGGTTGCCACGACCTTCACGCAATTGTCCAACGCCTTTGTCATAGGTGTTGCGGAGGGTGTTGATTTGATTACCAAGCGTAATATAACTCTCTGCAAATGTGGTGTATTTCTCGTATATGCCCGCTGCTGCCTTACGAATAGCCTCGTAATGCTTCTCCTGACGGGTGTTCTGCCATGTGAGGAAAATCAATCGCAGCACTACCATCAAATTGGTAGGGTTGATAATTAGCACGCCTTTTTGATAGGCTTTCGTACCGAGATGCGCATCGTGGTTCATGGCAAGAATATAACTACCCTCGTTGGGCACGAACATCAGTACGATGGGTGCAGCATTGTCCACCAATTGGGCATAATTCTTTTTAGCTAATTCTTCTACATGTTTCCATATCGAATCGTGATTAGCTTTGATAGCAGCTTTGCGTTGCTCCTCGTCTTCTGCACCCACATAATCAGAGTAAGCAGTCAGTGACACCTTGCTATCAATAATTACACGTGTCCCATCAGCACTCTTGACAACAACATCAGGTCGGAGGTTATTACCCAATTCATCCTTCACATTATCTTGTACAAAATACTCTTTCCCATCGCGCAATCCGCTGTCCTGCAGTATATTAGTTAATACCTGCTCTCCCCAATCGCCTTGCACTTTGCCGCGATTCTTTAGTGCGTTAGCTAATGTTTGAGTAGTCTTATCTCGTGCTTGATCGTGCTCAATAATACTGCGAATACTTTGTGCTAATGAAGCCGTGTTCTTGTCGCTGCTCTCTTTGCTTTGCGATACCAATTCACGTAGCAAATCCAATTCGCGCTTGAGTGGATTTACCACTTGTTGCATATGCTCTGCATTGCTGCGTTTGAGCTGCTCTGTACGCTCTTGCATCTCCTTTTCAAACTGCGCACGCATGCTTTCTCGCGCGAGTTGCAGTTCTGTCTGAAACGTTTGTTGTTGCGTTAGAATATCTTTTTTAGATTGCTCTTTGACCTCTTGTAATGCAGATTGTGCGTTTCTTAGGTTAGCCGCTACAGTGGCTTCGTTGCGTGTTAATTGATCTTTTTCTTCGCGGAGGGTATGAATAGTGTCTCGCAGCAGTTGATTCTGCTTTTTCTCGTTGCGCACAACGAATGTAGCTGCCAAGGCTACAGCGCCCGCACCTATAAGGAGGCCCATGAGAGAAAAGAGAAGTATTTCCATAGCGCTTATTCTGTGATTGTTAATATCGTTTTCAAACGTTGTGCAATGTACTTGGCATCCAATAGATTAAGATCTTTGTAATTGCCACATTCTTTGGAAGATTCTCCTGGTAACTTGCCTTCGTAGTTAAGAGCAAAATCGCAACAGAGCAATACACGTTTACGAACTTCATCTAAGGTATGTGGTTGAGAAAATAACACATAAAATTTGTAGAAAATGAATAAAAAAGGAGGAAATATTATGATAAAACCATTAGGAGATAGAGTTTTATTAAAAATGGTAG
>JAFZGC010000102.1 GCA_017555595.1 Paludibacteraceae bacterium
ATGGCGATATATATTGATTGTGGTGGTAAACTTGTTGGTGAATTATTTCGGACTGAAACTTTTGGTGGAAGTATGTGGTGTTTACCCTACTCCTTCGAAGATGATAATAACTATTATCACGGTGATTATCAGTTTCTTTGGGCAAAAATACTTCTCGTTTAAGAAATAGTGTCCTTGATGTATACCAACTTGTATAGTAGAAAAGTCGGATTTAACCTATTAGATAATTACTTTTGCAAATCTTGGTTATTTTGTTGTAGGTTGAACAACAAAATCAGACATTCAGGAATTTACCTAAGTGTCTGATTTTGTTGTAGCGAGACCCAGGATTGAACTGGGGACCTCATGATTATGAATCATGCGCTCTAACCAGCTGAGCTATCTCGCCTTGTTGCTTTTTCTTGAAAGCGGGTGCAAAGGTACTACATTTTTCTGATATGACCAAACTTTTTGATACTTTTTTTGAAAAAATGTCAAAAAACCTATTATTGTGCCCATTCCAAGTACTCATACAAGGTGAAGTACTTGCCGATAAGGTCGAAATTGGATTGTGTAATACATATGCATGTAGCCCCATGATCTTTGAGTACTTGCATGAGATCCAAATTCTTTTTCAGCATACCTTCATACCACATCGCATCATCCAAACTATCAAAGCCTGCAATCTGCAGTGCACAATCGCCTACACCGAACATAGGAATCTGTTTCAAGTCGAAATCCTTGATCATGAACTGCGAGAAGTTGTATAGCGCGACTTCATAAAGCACGGTATTCAATGTCTGTTCATTATGCGGTATGACTATGACCACATACGAAGTACCTATGCGGTCTTGGCTGAAATACACTGTCGTATCTTCTTCTTGTATTTCGGTTTGTTGTTCTTCGCTGCGACGGTCTTGCAATGAAGCTATCTCGCCACCCATTTGACTCTCTGCGCCTTGACCCATAAGTGCCAACATATCTTTAGCCATAGCAGCTAATTCGCTATCAGGGTAGCGTTTTACCATATCACGCAACTCGCCTATGAAAGCATCTTGCCCATCGGTTTTAGCCACAGAAATAGCATTGAGGAACAAGAAACGAGGCATCAATGGTGATAGCGGATAACTTTCTTCTATATATTTCTTGCTTTGTTTCACAGCTGTAAAATCACTTCTACGATACATGTTGTAGGTGGCTTCATATATAGAATCTTGTTCAGCAGACATGCGGCGCAATCGGTCGAAATAGTCGGGTTGCGACACAATATATGCCTCTTGCGAGTCAGGGAAACGCTTTATAATATCTTGCTTGTATTCCTCTGCATCCTCCATACGATTGTCCTTCAACGCGGTCAAGTATTGCATGTAATACAAATCCAACAAACGACTATCTTCAGGGAAGCGTCGCAAGAAATCCTCAAACATCTCATCGCTAAGTAGTCGGTCACTCACTTTGTCGCGGTAGATATACACCAAGTTATATAGCGCATTGGCTATCTGTTCGTTTGAGCGTTGGAAGTCTGCTTCCGTCTTAGGTATCTGTTGCAGATAATATTCGGGTTTGTGGTTGTCTGTTTCTGTTTGTACAGTCACCGTTGATGTTGAATCCGCAGGAATAGAATCATTAGTTAGCGAATTGTCTTCTATCTCATCCATAAACGAACTGGTGGCTGCTTTACTCAGTCGTCGCCAATTGTCCTCCAATGTGCGGTTGCCCCATTGCTGGCGGAAGGTTTGTTGTCCCGAGCGCATGAGTTGAGGGTTGTAGAAATACCACTCTCCGCTGCCACTTCCGCCCAGCATATTACTGGTGTTCACGCTGCGCGGACCGCTGTTGTTCTCCGCCTCGCGTGCTGCTTGTACTGCTTTTTCTGCTTCTTCCTCTTCTGCCTTGATGAGGTCTGCAATGATTTTATCCACTACTTTCAGCTGCTCATCCTCGCTCAGTTTTGCCAATCGTTGCAGCGAGTCTTGCAATTGCACCGTAGTGTGTTCTACTACCAATTGGTCCAATGTCTCCGAGCGGCGTTGAATACGCGCATATTGACTATCCTCTACAGATAGAATCTGCGTTGCCTCTTTGTAGCAAGGACTTGCTTTTACATAATCGCGTTGCTCGTAATAAATATCTCCTGCCACAACCAGAACGGCTGCTTTATCCAAGCCATTCTTGGTACTTTTTTCGATAGCCATTTCATAGTATGACAATGCTTGTGCTGTGTCTTGACGCTCCAAGAAAATGTTACCCAGTGTTCCGTAAATCAAGTCCAAACGGTCTTTATTCTTATCCAACTTTGCCATTTTGGTCAGCAGTTTTATGGACTCATTGACATCATCTGCCAACTTTGCCAGTTTTAGACGGGCATTGAAGTCCATATCACTTTTGGGCTGCATTTTTAATACCTGTTGAAAAGCATTGCGAGCTTCTTTTTGGGCTTTCTGCATTTCGTAGATTTGTCCTAATACATAGTAGAATCGGGGACGCTCACCTTTTTTCTTCTCATCGGGCAATGCTATTTTGATAAATGGAACGGCTTCTTTGTAGCGTTCAGTTTTCATCATAATATCTGCACTAACCGCTGCGTATAAGGATGCATTCTTCCTACCGATATTCTCTTGTTGTACTTTTGAGAGTACCTCTTCTGCTTCATACAACCAGCCCATTTCACCGTAAGCCCGTGCTGCCCACAACTGGCAAATTGCAACCATTTCCTTATCGTGTGCATAGTGACGAGCGATATAGTTAAAAGTACTGATACTACCCAAGAAATCGCCTTTGTGAAATTCCGCCTTGCCCAACAACAACCAAGCATTACCCATTTGATTATTAAATTCCTCTTGCTCTAACCATGCCTTGTATTTTGGGTCTGTACGCCTTTTTTCATAGTTAATTTTTTTTGGTTGCGCCTTAATACTATGTAGTTTGATACATTTACGGCATTTCTCTATAGTACGATCCATATGCGAAGTAGCTGATTGTGCAGCCTCATGATTCGATACTGGATACAATGAAAGAATGGTAGAAAAATCATCTTCATTAGCATCACGAATTGCTTCTACCCCTTCGTCAAATGAAATTTGACCATTAAAATAAATATTATATTTAGTCTTTGTTTGGTGAAAACTTCGCGTTGCCCATGTATTTTTCTGCGTTGAACAACTAGCCAACACTAATAGTGTAAAACATAATACAATATGATATTTTGTATTTTTCATTTGTTAGTTATGCTTGTCTTAAATCATTCTAATCCTTTTACGTGACTAGGTGCCGCGATAAATTCCTTTAGGTAAAAAGGTTCGTAATATGCAATTTGCTTATCGTTCAACATATTTATTTGTAGTTCAGCTAACTTTCCCATATAACTGGCACGTGGTATTATATCGTCAATAAAACAAGCGTTTTTTGCATTGATTATACTCCGACATTTATTTGCACCATCACCAAAGAAATATACATTGTGTAGCTCTAGTATTTCACTAAAAGCATTATTATCTATTACCTTAGCTATCACTTCACTTTTAGGGAAAAAAAATATAGAGTTAGAAGACGATTTGATGACTGGTTGATATAGTGCTGTATATACTTCCATGCGTCGTGCATCAATCATAGGACACAACAATGTTTCCTCTGTTATAGTATATTCTGATTCTGCTATGGATGCACATAGAATTTGTAACGTGTCAATAGGAATTAAAGGTATATTCAAACTATAACATATACCTTTTGCCATGCTAGTTCCAATACGCAATCCCGTGTAACTGCCAGGCCCTTGCGACAACGCTACTGCATCCAATCGCCAATTACTCACCTTAGCTTGTTGAAGTAGTTGCTCAATAAATACAGGCAATTCAGTTGCATGATTAGCTTTTGTTAAGTTTTCTACAGAAGATACGGAAAGACCATCTATTGTGATAGAAGCAGAACAACAAGTTGTGGATGTTTCAATATTCAGTATAGTCATAAATAATAGGCAATCAACTATTAGTCACTCTTATAAATTGATTTACATTGACCAATTGCCAGTTAATAGCAAATCGGCTGCAAAGTTAGCAATTTTTTCTAATATATGCAACCATTCGTTTATTTTTTTAGGGCAACCTCATTAAAAATAGTCTAAAAATGTCAATTTATAGAGTATAAATCTTTTATACTGTCTCTTCCGTTACCATTCTGTTACCATCCTTTAGTTTCCTTGTAGTTTAACAACCATTTGCGACTTGGTATTAGGAAAAATGAATGTATTTTATGAATTTTGATGTGGTTACTCTGTTTTTTTTCGATTTTCTTGCATAAATAAAAAAAAAATGGTATCTTTGCAGACCTTTTTACAAAATTAAGGTAAAAGGGATTGAAATAGATGTATTAGGAATAATTAAACACCTTATAATATTTAGATAGATAATATGGGACTTTTTTCGTTTACACAAGAGATTGCAATTGACCTCGGAACAGCGAACACTATCATTATTTGTGATGACAAGGTTGTGGTGGACGAACCATCAGTAGTGGCGATTAGTGCGGCAGATAATAAAATGGTTGCTGTAGGTCGTCGTGCACAACAGATGATTGGTAAAGGCGGTAACTTAATTCGTACTGTTCGCCCTCTGCGCGATGGTGTGATAGCTGACTTCTATGCATGCGAGATGATGATTCGTGGTATGATCAAGATGATTCCAAAGCAAAACCGCTTGTTTACCCCAAGTATTCGTATGGTAGTGTGTATTCCATCTGGTAGTACTGAGGTTGAGATTCGTGCCGTTCGTGATAGTAGTGAGCACGCAGGCGCACGCGAAGTATATATGATATACGAGCCAATGGCTGCTGCTATAGGTATGGGTATTGATGTGGAGCAACCAGAGGGATGTATGGTCGTAGATATAGGTGGTGGTACCACAGAGATTGCTGTGATGTCGTTGGGCGGTATTGTAGCTAACAAATCCATCAAGATTGCAGGTGATGACCTTAACCGCGATATTGTGGAATACATGGGTCGCACACACAACCTTCGCATAGATGAGCCAACCGCAGAGCGTATCAAGATGCAAGTGGGTTCAGCCTTGCCTGAATTAGAGGAAGCTCCAGAAGATTATATGGTAATCGGTCCAAACAAAGTGACCGCGTTACCAATGCAAGTTCCAATCAGCTACCAAGAGATCGCACATTGTATGGACAAAAGTATTGCAAAGATAGAGAGCGCTATTCTACAAGCTTTGGAGGCAACTCCAAGTGAGTTATACGCCGATATTGTGAAACGTGGTATCTATCTTACAGGTGGTGGTGCGTTGCTCCATGGACTCAGCAAACGTTTGACAGATAAAATCACTATTCCATTCCACGTAGCAGAAGATCCACTCCACGCTGTGGCACGTGGAACAGGTGTGGCTCTTAAAAACGTACACAACTTTGGCTTCTTGATTCGATAAGACTCAATAAGAAATGCGCAACCTGCTACAGTTTATAGCACGATATAGCAACTTCCTAATATTTCTAATATTGGAAGTTGTTGCGTTTATACTGATAACTACTACACATCAGTATCAGAATAGTGCAGTATGGTCCTCTGCTAACAGATTTGCTGCTGGTACTGAAAATATGATGACTACTATTGGTGATTATTTTTGTTTGCAACAAGAAAACCAACGATTGGCAGAGGAAAATGCGCAGTTAAAAAACTTATTGATGGAACAGGCTAATCAGTTGGAGGCAATACTCGAACGTGATAGTCAGTATGTATATGCGCAATTAGACTGGGATTATATACCCGCTAAAGTGGTGCATATCACTACCCACAAACAACACAACTACCTGACCATTAACAAAGGATTGCGCGACAGTATTCAGGTGGACATGGGCGTAGTGGGTAAAGATGGTGTTGTGGGTATAGTGAGTGCCGTGGGAGAAAAATACTCGTTGGTAGTACCTATCATACATGTAGGAATGAATTTGAGTTGCAGATTGCAAAACAATAACTACATCGCTCGAACCCAATGGAATGGTATGCGACATGACGAAGTAACACTGCAGGATGTATCCCGCCACGTGACTGTAAATATGGGCGACACAGTAGTCACTAGTGGACTAACAAACGTCTTCCCTGAGGGGATAATAGTAGGTATAGTAGCAGAGACAGAGATAACCGAAAACGATAACTATCATCGTACAAAACTACACATAGCGACCGATTATAAGACCATTAAATATGTACAAGTGATTCGCAATCACACTCCTAATCAAGTAAAATAAATGACTTTCATTCGTGAAATAGGACGCCTGTTGCTGGTGCTTGCATTTCAAGTACTGCTCTTTGATCACTTGCATATAGGTAGTTGGGGAGTGGTGATGGTGTATATTCTGTTCCTCATCAATCTGACTGTACGTATCCCTCGATGGGCGGAAATGTTGGTCGGTCTATTGGTGGGTCTAGTGATGGATGTGTGGCACTCGTCTCTCGGCATACATATCGCTGCCTGCGTGGCACTAAGCTATGTGCGCCCATTACTGCTGAACAAAGCAGTGCAAGATGTGGAGCGTATTAAGGATAATATATCTATCCAAACCATAGGACGAATAGAATACACGAAATCTGCAGTTATACTTACAGTTTTGCACCATTTCATTGTATTTGCTTTAGAGACATGGAATATTCAATTCTGGTGGATTGTTCTTCTGCAAACGCTCATCAGCAGTGTGATGACACTATGCGTGATTTTGGGATACGAATACCTGAAGCGATAATATGATTAACGACACACTATATAGGCGTAAGTATCTCATAGGAGGCATCGCAGTTGTGGTGGTGCTGGTGTATATTATACGCCTATTTTTGCTTCAGATAATCGATCAATCCACCAAAGCCAAAGCAGACAATAATGCGCAACTGCGCCAGACAATCTATCCATCGCGTGGACTTATTTACGACCGCAATGGCGAACTATTGGTAGCCAATCAACCCATCTATGAGGTGACTATGATTGTGCGTGAGATGAAGCAAGAACCCTTTGACACGCTTGGGTTATGCAAGGCACTGAATATATCGCGTGACTCGTTCGATATACGTATGCAAAACATGACCAATCGCAAGAAAAACAGAGGATATTCCCAGTTTTCACCGCAGATATTCATGCCTAACCTAAATCAAGAGGAGATAGCGCAACTACAGCAAGAGAAGTATAAATATCCGGGTGTAGATATTAGGATTCGCACGCTGCGCGACTATACATACCCCATTGCATCGCATATCTTAG
The DNA here is from genome assembly GCA_017555595.1 of Paludibacteraceae bacterium. Taxonomy (GTDB): domain Bacteria; phylum Bacteroidota; class Bacteroidia; order Bacteroidales; family Paludibacteraceae; genus Colicola. The sequence continues at coordinate 7,227 of JAFZGC010000102.1, forward strand.
GCAATGTGGGAGAGGTTAACCACAACGACATTGAGCGCGATAATTATTATAGTATTGGTGATTATTCAGGTCGCGATGGAATAGAGCGAACCTATGAAAAAGAATTGCGTGGGACAAAAGGTGTTAAAGTCTTCATGCGTGATTCTCGCGGACGAATACAAGGTTCTTATCAGCAAGGACAATTAGACCAAGATGCACAAGCAGGAACAGACTTGCACCTTAGTCTTGACCGTAAAACACAACAATTGGCGGAAGAACTCATGCAAAACAAAATTGGTAGTATTGTAGCTATTGAACCTAAAACAGGCGAAATTATTGCCATGGTGAGCGCACCTAATTGGAATCCAAGCCAGTTAGTCGGCAAGGAGCGTTCTGAAAACTACCAACAACTACTCCATGATGTTCATAAACCACTAATGAATAGAGCAACACAAGCACAATATTCACCAGGGTCAACTTTTAAGATATTGCAAGCATTAGCGGGTTTACAAGAAGGAGTAATTACTCCGCGTACTCAATATGTTTGCAATGGACAAGGATCAAAACCAATACGTTGTACGCATGATCATGGTAGTCCTGTGGATTTGGAAGAGGGTATAGAGCAGAGTTGTAATCCATACTTCTGGTCGATGTACCGCGACCTATTGCAGCAGGATGGATACAGCGATGGTAATGCAGAGTTTAAGCAGCATTACCAAACATGGCGTGAACATATCATGAGTTTCGGATTGGGAAATAAGTTCGATGATACAGATATCAGCGAGCAAGCAAAAGGTGCGATTCCATCGGTAGGATTGTATGATAAGATTTATGGCAAGAAAGGCTGGAAGGCTATTACTATTCGCTCCCTATCCATCGGACAGGGCGAGATATTGGTAACACCATTGCAATTAGCTAATCAGACTGCAGCCATTGCCAACAAGGGGTATTATATAACCCCTCACCTGAATAGAAACGACTCGATGAAATCGCGAATTCATCATACCACAATTGATGAAAAGCATTTTGATGTAGTACATCGCGGCATGGCGCGCGTGATGAGCGATGGTACTGGTAGATTCTACAATATACCAGAACTGCAGATTTGCGGTAAGACTGGTACAGTGCAAAACCCACATGGTGAGGATCACGCGTTGTTTATTGGTTTTGCTCCACAGGATAATCCGCAAATAGCCATTGCGGTAGCAGTGGAAAATGCGGGCTTTGGTTCCACATGGGCATGTCCGATAGCAACTTTGATAATAGAACAATATTTAAGCGGTGAAATCAAGAGAAATTGGCTATATGAGCGCATGATAAACGCGAATTTGATTAATAATGAGGAATAACAGAAGCATCATATCGGGTATTGACTGGTGGACAATAGTATTGTTCCTCGCAATTGCGCTATTTGGTTGGTTAAATATCTATGGTTCCAGCTATTCATTTGACCAAACCAGTATCTGGGACTTCTCCAACCGCGCGGGAAAGCAGTTGGTGTGGCTAGCAACGGCCGTGGTAATGGGTGGTATCATTCTTATGATCGAAGAAAAAGCCTACGATGTATTGGGCTATATATTCTACGGAGTAATGATTCTGCTCCTGATTATTACACCTGTCTTCGCGCGCGATATCAAAGGTTCGCTATCTTGGCTTACAATTGGTCCGATTAGTCTACAACCCGCTGAGTTCGCAAAATGCTTCACGGCGATAGCAATAGCCAAATATATGAGTAGATATGGCTATAAAGTGCGAGATTTGCGCGATTTGACAGTACCTTTCTTGCTGATGGGAGTACCGATGTTGATCATTATGGTAGCGCAAAGAGAGACTGGATCAGCATTGGTATTTATATCCTTTCTGTTGGCCTTTTACCGTCAAGGTATGACGGGATATGTGCTGAGTTGGGGAGTGGCGAGTATATTGCTTTTTATTTTGGTGATTCGTTTTGGTGAGGTGACATTACCCTTTGGAATGGGTAATCTGGGTATATTGATCAGTACAACCCTTATCCATACGATTGTGTTAGGATTGTTGATTGGTAAGGAAAAAGACTTGCGCTCTGCTATTATTATGGCTTTAGGAGTAGTGGCTTGCTATGGAATAGGATTACTGGTAAATATATGGATAGCCGTTAATTTTAATTATGTGGCGATAGCAAGTTTGGCGTATGTAGTTATTTATTTATTCCTACAAGCAGTTAAGCAACGCAAAAGCAGTATGGGATGGATAGTGGGTTTTGTGATGGTTTCTACCCTACTCTGTCAAGGTTGTGATTTTGCTTTCCACAAGATATTGCAGCCACACCAGCGTATTCGTATAGAGGTATTGTTAGGCATGAAAGATGACCCTCATGGCGCGGGGTATAATGTGAATCAATCGTTGATTGCGATAGGTTCGGGTCAAACTACGGGTAAAGGATTTTTGCAAGGAACACAAACCAAACTGAAGTTCGTGCCTGAGCAAGATACCGATTTTATTTTCTGTACGGTGGGTGAAGAATGGGGATTTATTGGTTCTGCGGGATTATTGCTGCTGTACTTAGCATTGATATTGCGGGTTATCTATATAGCTGAAAGACAAAGGGATAAGTTTAGTATGATATATGCTTATTGCGTAGCGGGTATATTATTGTTCCACGTGACGATTAACATAGGTATGGTATTGGGATTGTTGCCTGTGATAGGTATTCCATTGCCATTCTTTAGTTATGGTGGTTCGTCGTTATGGGGCTTTACGATACTGCTGGCGATTATGCTAAGACTGGACGCTGCGCGTGTGAATAAGATGCAAGGATAAAGATGGCGGAGCATAATATCATAGGACAGAGGGGTGAGGAGATAGCATGCGAAACGATGCGCAAGAAGGGATTTCGGGTGGTGGATACTAACTTGAAGTTTGGGCATCTTGAGATGGATGTGATAGCTGTGAGTAAGAAAGAAATTGCTTTTGTGGAGGTAAAGACACGCACAAGTTCTTTTGGAGGAAAACGTCCAGAGGAGTATGTGGATGAATTGAAACGACGAAGGATGGCGGCAGCTGCGAATGCGTATATCAAATTTCATCAGATAGAGTTGGTTCCAAGATTTGATATTATAGGTATTCTGATGGACCCTAATACATATGAAGTAAAAGAATTGACGCATTTAGAGGATGCTTTTCTTCCGCCACAACGAACGATAGGAAAGAGCAGTTTTAGCGGACAAGGAAGATGGAAGCATCGTGGAAGAGTAATAGGTAAATAAGGATGTATATAGGATAAGCAACAGATAGAATATAAGTGATTGATTATATGGAATTTAAGTACGATATTATTGTAGTAGGTGCAGGACATGCAGGTTGTGAGGCAGCCAGCGCTGCTGCTCGTATGGGTAGTAAGACGTTGCTCATCACGATGGACATGAATAAGATCGGTCAGATGAGTTGTAATCCTGCCGTGGGTGGAATAGCTAAAGGTCAGATAGTCAGAGAGATAGATGCTATGGGAGGACAGATGGGTATTGTGACTGATAAGAGTGCTATTCAGTTCCGTATGCTCAATCGCAGCAAGGGTCCAGCTATGTGGAGTCCTCGTAGTCAAAGCGATAGAAAATGCTTTATTGAGGAGTGGGTGAAAATATTGACTACGACTCCAAACTTAGATATTTGGCAAGATACCGTCATGGAGTTAGTGGTCAAAGATGGTCAGGTATGTGGAGTGAAGACATTGTTGGGTGTGGAAATGCAAGCCAAGGCAGTTATTTTGACCAATGGTACATTCTTGAATGGTCTGTTGCACTTTGGAAAGACCCAGATTGAAGGTGGTCGTATATCCGAACCTAGTAGTTTTGGTATTACAGAGCAATTGCGTCAATTGGGCTTTGCTACGGATAGAATGAAGACAGGTACGCCAGCTCGTGTGGATAAGAGAAGTATTGATTTTTCACAATTGACAGAGCAGTTGGGAGATGAGGATAATCACCAATTCTCGTATTTGGATACAGTACAACGTCAGCTCAAGCAAATGAGTTGCTGGATTACTTATACCAACGAGCAGACACATGAGGTATTGCGTAGTGGATTGGCTGATTCGCCATTGTATAATGGTCAGATTCAGAGTATAGGTCCAAGATATTGTCCAAGTATTGAGACGAAGATTGTGACATTTGCGGATAAGGATATGCACCAATTGTTTTTGGAGCCAGAGGGAGTGGATTCGAATGAGTATTACATCAATGGTTTCTCCTCTTCCCTACCCTGGCAAATTCAATGGCAAGCATTGAAGACCGTGAAGGGTTTAGAGAACATAGTTCTCTACCGTCCAGGATATGCGATAGAATACGACTTTTTCGACCCTACTCAGTTGCTGCATACACTGGAGACAAAGAAGATTAAAAACCTCTTCTTTGCGGGCCAAATCAATGGCACTACTGGTTATGAAGAAGCTGCTGGTCAAGGATTGGTAGCTGGCATCAATGCGCATCAAAATATCACAGGCGGAGCACTATTCACCCTGGCAAGAGATGAGAGTTATATCGGCGTGCTGATTGATGATTTGGTAAATAAGGGAGTGGATGAGCCATACCGAATGTTTACTTCGAGAGCCGAATATCGCATCTTGCTTCGCCAAGATAATGCCGATGCTCGACTGACAGAACGCAGTTATGAGTTAGGATTAGCAGATGATTATCGATTGGGATTACTCAAAAGTAAACAGGAAGGTGAGCTAGCGTTGACAGAAATGCTGCGCACCACTTCTGTAAAGGCCAAAGATATTAATGCCTATTTGAATCAGATGGGCTATGGTGATCTGCAGCAAACATGTAAGTTGATTGATATTGTAGCTCGTCCTAATGTAACGATTATGGGATTGGCAGATGCTTTGCCTGAATTGAAAGAGAAGATAGAAACGCTGGGAGTGAGAAAAGAGGAGATTGTAGAGAGTACGGAAATCAACATCAAATACAAAGGATATATTGAGCGCGAGAAGTTGGCAGCAGATAAACTGAGAAGATTGGATAATATCCGATTGCCAAAGGATTTTGACTACAACAGCGTGCAGTCACTCAGTACAGAAGCCAGACAAAAGTTGATTCGTATTCAGCCTAACACGATAGGTGAAGCAAGTAGAATACCAGGTGTTAGTCCTAATGATGTAAGCGTATTGCTAGTTCTTATGGGTAGATAATATTAGGTTAAAGGCGAAAGGTTTGAGATATGGATTTGTTTCACGTGGAACATTAATTAAAATATTGACTAACATAGTAGATCAATCAGATAATTAATAATAAATAAAAGATATGAAACATGAAGAAGTGCTCGCGGCTATTCGCGATGTAAAGGATTTTCCTGTACCAGGAATTATTTTTAAAGACATTACTACCGTATTAAGTAATCCAGAGTATTTGAAATGGATGAAAGATGAAATTGTGAATTTGTATCGTGCATATGGGATCACTAAGGTGGTAGGTATTGAATCAAGAGGATTTATACTAGGTCCTGCTGTAGCAATGGATTTAGGAGCTGGATTTGTGCCTGTTCGTAAGCCAGGTAAGTTGCCAGCAGAGACAATAGAGGTAAGTTATGCAAAGGAGTATGGTGTAGATACAATACAAATTCACGCAGATGCATTGTGCGAGGATGATGTGGTGCTTTTGCATGATGATTTGTTGGCTACAGGTGGCTCAATGGCTGCGGCATTGGAATTGGTGAGAAAATTCAATGTAAAGAAGGTGTATATCAACTTTATTATTGAACTAGACTTCTTGAAGGGTCGCAAGGCTATTGGAGACGATGTAGAGATTAGTAGCTTAATGAGTTGCTAATTCTCTCCGATTTTATCAAGTAAATGTCTAAAAATCCACATATACAAGAGATTCTACAGCGTTTGCCTGAAGAACCAGGAGTGTACCAATACTTCAACGAAGTAGGGGAAGTGATATATGTGGGTAAGGCAAAGAACTTGAAACGCAGGGTAAGTAGCTATTTTCATAAAGAGCAGGATCGGTATAAGACTAAAATACTGGTAAAAAGCATTGCAGACATCAAATACATGGTGGTTAAAAGTGAACAAGATGCATTTTTACTAGAAAATAATCTAATAAAACAGTACCAACCGCATTATAATATTCTTCTCAAGGACGGAAAAAGTTATCCCAGTATTTGTATTACAAGAGAGGAATATCCACGGATATTTAAGACAAGAAAGATTATTAAGGGCATAGGAGATTACTATGGCCCTTATACTTTTGGATATACCTTAGATTTGGTTTTAGAACTTATTCACAAGCTTTACCCTATTCGTACATGCGCTATGCAAATGAACAAAAGTAGCGTTGAAATGGGGAAATATCGCGTGTGCTTGAAGTATCATTTGGGGAATTGCTGTGGTATTTGTGAAGGGAAAGTGAGCAGAGAGAAGTATCTGGAATATATAGATTCTGCACGCAAGATTATTAAGGGTGATGCGCAAGAGATCAGCAAGCAGATTGAGGCTGAAATGATGGAAGCGGCTTTGTCGATGCGTTATGAAGAAGCTGGACGATTGAAAGAAAAGCTCGATTTGATCGATAATTTCAAGAGTAAAACGGTCATTACAAACTCTCATGCGGGCGATGTGGATGTGTTCGGTTACGATGAAATGGGGCAAAATGTGTATATCAGTATGCTGCATGTGCATAGAGGAAGTGTTGTGCAAGGGCAGACTATCGAGTATAAGAAGCAACTGGATGAGAGTCGCGAGGAAATATTGGCGATAGGTATTTACGAATTGCGAGAGCAGTTGGGAAGTACTACGAAAGAGGTGATTGTTCCGTTTATTCCGGAGATAATTGATGAAAATTTGCATGTAAATATTGCCTTGGGAGGCGATAAAAAGAAGCTGCTGGATTTGGCTATGCAGAATGTGCAGCAGTACAAGAAAGACCGAATTTATCAGGAAGATAAGCTAAATCCAGATCAACGGGCTGCACGAATCTTAGGTGGGTTGCAACAATTGATAGGTTTACCTACCCTACCGATGTGGATTGATAGTTTTGATAACTCCAACACGCAAGGAAGTAATGCGGTGGCTGGTTGCGTGGTATTTAAGAAAGCACGCGCATGCAAGAGCGAGTATAAGAAATTTGAGATTAAGACGGTAGTGGGCCCTGATGATTTCGCAAGTATGCGTGAGGTAGTAAGGAGACGATATACCCGATTGGTGGAAGAAGGAAGTGCCCTACCCGATTTGATTATTGCCGATGGTGGACTTGGTCAAATGACTGCCATTAAGGAGGTAGTGTCTGGAGAGTTGGGGTTGGATATTCCTGTGGCTGGACTTCAGAAAGACAATCGACATAGGACGAATACCCTACTCTATGGAGAGCCCGTTCAGGAGTTTGGTATGAAGGTGACGGACGAAGTGTTCCGATTGATGGTAGAGATACAAGATGAAGTGCATCGATTTGCTATTTCGTACCACAAAAAGAAGCGTAGTAAGGCTCAAACAAAGAGCGAACTCGATGATATTCAAGGAGTTGGAGCAGTAACAAAACAAAAGATACTGCAACGCTTTGGCTCTGTGGCGCATGCTAAAAGCGCCAAATTAGAAGAATGGATTGATTTACTCGGAACTCGCTCAGGGACAAAGTTTTACGAGCAGTTTAATGGCAAAATAACGCTTTGAGAATTGAATATTTTTTAGGAGCGTGAAACAAGGCACAGGCAAATAGATGTGTTTTTAACGAATTTGTTACCCTCCTGCTCGCAATGCTCACTAATAAATCGTTCGAATGAACTGAGATAAGAAATCTTATTACCAAAGCACTCCGTGATAAATTGCCACCGCTCTGCATTTTGGGGAATTTTAAAAATCACCTTGTAGTGTTTGGTTACAAGGTGATTAAAAGTTGGATGTTAAGATGAGTAAGAATAGTCGATAATTCTATCAATTTTGTAGTGTTGCAGAATAATATTCGTACTTCTTTAATTCTTTATTATATCCCTTACCCATTTCTATAAGTTGATCAATAGTATAGATTTTTACTAATTGATTTATTTTATCTCCATCTGCTCTAGAACGTAAATCTTCTCTGTATTTCGTATTAAAATTTGTACTTTTTATCAAATAAGCTAAATAATAAGGATCTGGATTTGCAATAGCATCTTTAGCAACATCTTCTGGTATTCCAATTTCAATTAACTTTGGTAATCGCTCTTGCTCTCTTTGAGCGTGTTGAACACCTTCTTCTGCTATCGTTTTCTCTAACAGGTTTATTTTTATTGGACTTGCGATTAGAGTAGTATTATCTATACGTATCATATCGCTATACACTTCAGGTCTTTGATGAATTTCAAAGTGAATACCCAATAAACTACCTTCAAGATAGATAGCGTTTTTACGAGTTAAAGAACTATAAATGTCTTTAAATCCATACCCTTTATACAACCATTTTACTGGAGTGGTCATATCTGTTTCATACGTAACAAAGTATTTATCCAATGTATTTACAAAATCAATAAATATAAGACTTTCTTTTCCATTTTCTACTTTCTTTACTAAAAATTTGAGCGGTTCAGACTCTTTTTGTGCACCTGGGAGGGAAGAGGCAAGGGATTTCAAAGCAGCACCAGCATTGTTAGGAAATAGTAAGATAGAATCCTGATTATTACGAGAGATTATTGTATAAGTTTGAGAACTTAAATTAGTTGTCATTAATGTTACTAAAGACAGTAACATTGCTATTTTCACATGTTTTTTCATATCGGTATTTTCTTTTCCTTGCCTACTCTTCTTCGGATTTTCGGCTAACTCCGTTTTAATTTATTTATAGTATATTATTGTTTATATAAACATAACAAAAAGCGTGAACTTTCGTTCGCTCATTTGATTGTTTGAGGTTCTGGACTACCTTAGTAATTCAAATTTACGCACAGAAAACTCACGCGATAACGTGAGCGTGCATAAACCGTACTTGAATTACTAAATTGATGATTTGAAAGTGTCCAGTTTTCAAACAATCAAGTTTGGGCTTATAACGCTATATTAAATATGTAATGATGGGTAACGCTTTACCGAATCGGTTGCAAAGGTACAATAAAATTTGCGGATGTGCAAATTTTGTGTGGAAAAAGTTTTAAAGATAAGAGGCGTGGAATACCCTAATAACATTCGGGATAACATAGCGTGCTTAGTTGGAGAATTCCAACAAGCACTTGCGGCAGAGGCATTGGTTGGTGTACTGATCGGCAATAGACGCGCGAGCAGAGGCAGAGAACTGTACGCCTGCACATTGGCACTGAGCTGGATTCTCTGGTTGGCATAAGAACTGCGAACCGCAACGAGGACAAGGTTTATGTTCCATAAATTATCAATTACAATATGCTAAGTAGTGTCAGCACCCCACTTACTATTGCTTCATAGTGCATAAATAGCACAACTCCTATTGTCATTGAGCTCGTTCCACCTACTAGCAACCAGCGAACAGCATCCATTTGCATGGCCAACCGCTCCAACATCGTATATCTACGTAAACTCTCTTGCAACTCACTACTAGGCGATGGCATGAGATTTATCTGACGAATCGTATCCGCCATAAACTCCTCATTATCTTTTACTTGCGGAGCACTCGCCCGCAAACGCTTTTTTATTTTAGTATTGGTTATCATATTCGTCTTAATTCCTTGTTCCTTATTCTTGACTCAAAATTGCCTTCAGCTTCTTCCTTGCTCTAAATAGCATCACCGCAAGATTCGTTTCTGTTATCTCAGTTATCCTGCTAATCTCTCGAATACTCTTTTCTTCGAGGTAATACAATATCACCACGGCTTTCTCTTGCTTTGGTAGCTGGTCAATTGCCTGATATAGTGGCTCGTAGCGAAAAGCCGAATCAGTCTGTTCACTCGCTACTTCCGTATCAACACTTTCATAGTTCTCTACTGCCACGCGATGGGTATTCCAGTACTTATTTTGTTCGTTAAGATATTCATTGTAGGCAATCCGAAACACCCATGTCTGCAAAGCCGATTTGTGCTCAAAGGTAGCACAATGCAAATATGCCTTCAGTATGGCTTCTTGTGCAAGATCATTTGCCAGTTCTTCATCGCCATGAGTCAGCACAAGCAGGAATCGCCGAAGGGACTCCTGCATGCCGCCAATGGCGGAAATAAACTGCTGCTTATCCATAAAGTGATGAAAAACAAGTGATTTTAAAAACAAGTCAGACAGATAAACGCAGTTTACTCTTTTTCAGCAAGCTCTTTTTCTTCTTTCTCAATTTCTTTCTTGAGATAATTCTTTGACACAAAGAACATCACCAAGAATGCCACACCAATAGTCAGGAGCAAACCGCCAATAATAACCGCCTGATTCACTGTAGCAAATACTCCATAGAGCAGTACAAACAATCCCACGAGTGAGGACAATGCACCATACTCCAAATGTTTCAACACAGCCATCTTGGTGGTCTTCTTCTTGCTATCAGACTCATTCAACATCTCAGCCATTGCTTTGAAGTCAATGTTTGCACCTTCACTCTTCTCAATCATCTGAGAGATGAGTTTACTATGCTCTTCCACTTTGTGACGACGATTTTTGAGATACATAATCACACCCGTCAAAATAATTCCAGGTATTCCACCAAAAAGTAACAACACTCCAACAATAGGAACTAACCCATGCATAAATGAATCTAACATACTTCTAAAAATTTAATCATTAAACAAATCGTTTTCAGTTCGCTTCTTTGCGACTACACCCATTAGACAAATCAACCGCACAAAATATTACAAGCTATTGCATTTTTTTTGCAAAAATATACAAAGCATGCGCAAAAGTACTGCTTTTTTGCAACTATACCAAATAAATTGTGCATTTTCTTGCAAAAGTATCATTGCACCTTCGGTTATCTTTTTCTGCCTCCCTGCAAGTTTTTGCTACCTATATTTTGCAATTCTCGGAGTTTGAGCGAAAATATTTTGTAATGTCAAAAAAAAATAGTACCTTTGTCGCCGTTTCGGCGACGAACGCAAAGAGATAAGAAAACAAAATACATATTAACCAAATAATAAAACGTTTTACAATTATGGTAAGTTACAAAGAACTTGGCTTGGTGAACACCAAAGAGATGTTTGCTAAAGCAATCAAAGGCGGATACGCTATCCCAGCCTTCAACTTCAACAACATGGAGCAACTTCAAGCTATCATCAAAGCAGCTGCTGAGACCAAGAGCCCAGTGATCCTCCAAGTATCTAAAGGTGCGCGTAACTACGCTAACCAAACCCTTCTCCAATACATGGCACAAGGTGCTGTAGAGTATGCTAAAGAGTTGGGTTGGGAGAAGCCACAAATCTGCTTGCACCTCGACCACGGAGATAGCTTCGAG
>JAFZGC010000103.1 GCA_017555595.1 Paludibacteraceae bacterium
GCTTGGCAATACGCAATATTTACCTCGGCTTCCATCACCTGATGGCGACCAAAGATTACAGTTGGAGATACCACCCACGTTACAAAAGTATCCTCTTCTACATGTTTGGCAAGATACTCCTCCATAGCGAGATACCATACAAGCCGACGATTGATAGGAGGTATAATGTTAAGCATATCCAAGTAGGATCAATTGCAATACGGAAGTCTATGAATCGCGCTTCCTATCCTTATAAAATGGTAATAATACAAAATAGTTAATGATGCCTGCTAATGCAATCGCAGCTATTCCTGCTAACTCTTCGGACAAATGCAACCATATAAAAAGATTGAGCAGCAGCATTTGTATCGCATAATTGATTGCACGACCAAATAGGAATCCGCCTGCATTTTTCCAATTTGGGCGCATTTTGAAGGTATAGAAACTCGTCAGAAAATAATTGCAAATCATTTCCATGACAAATCCTATAGTGAAAGCCAGAGATGTTAAAATTGCTACTTCTGCCCAGTGGTGCTGAAAAAAGTCCAATAGGAGATAATAAATACCATACTGCAAGCCCGTTCCTAATGCTCCTACGAGCACAAAACGGACTGCAGAACGATATTTCATAGGCAAACGCCCAGTGAGGGTTTTCATATATTTTGAGGTTAAAGGTGAAAAATTAAAGGTTAAAGACAGGTAGAATGTGGCTTTGCCGCTATCCGCGCCTCTAAACTTTAAACTAACGCTTCCAACATCTCCTCCATTGCAGCAGCAAGGCCTTCCACATTGCGACCACCGGCAGTAGCCATCCATGGCTGACCGCCGCCACCACCTTGGATATTCTTGGCAGCAGACTTGATGATCTGACCCGCGTTCTTACCTGCCTCTACCATTGATGGAGAGAGCACCACAGCAATCATTGGCTTGCCTTCCCACTCAGTAGCACCTACCAGCGCGAAGTGCTTGTCAGCAATCTTGCTCTTCATGATGAGTGGCAAATTGCGCAGCAAACTAGCGTCCACATTGCCTGTCAACTTCACAAGTTCTACGCCATTTATATTCTCTGCCTTAGCGATGAGTTCATCGCAGTAGCGCTCTACGCGCTCCGCCATAAATGTCTCGATTTGCTTCTTCAATGCAGCGTTCTCGTCGATAGCCTTGCGGATAGCACCAGCCAAGTCAGGAGCGTTGTTGAACAGCGCACGGAGGTTGCCGATTGTATCCACTTGCTTGTAGTAGAGCTCGTCAGCCTTGGCTGCAGTCACCGCCTCGATACGACGAATACCTGCGGCTACGCTGCTCTCCACCACAATGCGTACAGCACCAATCTTACCTGTGCTTTGTACGTGGCAACCACCACAGAGTTCTGCTGATGGACCGTACTTGATTACGCGTACCTCATCGCCATATTTCTCGCCGAAGAGCGCCATTGCGCCCATTTCTTTTGCCTTCGCAATAGGAGTATTTCGACTCTCCTCCAAAGCCAGGTCTTGGCGAATCATCTCGTTGGCGAGAATTTCCACTTGGCGAAGCTCCTCTGCTGATACTTTTTGGAAGTGTGAGAAGTCGAAGCGCAAACTGTCTGGTGATACATAACTACCCTTTTGCTCCACGTGCTCGCCCAATACTTGGCGAAGTGCGTAGTGCACGATGTGAGTAGCGGTGTGGTTGCATGCGATAGCTTGACGGCGAGCGGTATCCACAGTAGCTACGAGAGTGCCCTCAATGTCCGCTGGCAACTCAGCGCAGAGGTGAACGGCCAAGTTATTCTCTTTCTTTGTATCGATGATGCGCACATTACCCAATGTACCTGAGTCGCCTACCTGACCACCCATCTCAGCATAGAATGGAGTCTTGGTGAGTACTACTTGGTAGAGGGATTTTCCCTTTTGCTCCACCTTGCGGTAGCGGAGCACCTTAGTCTCGCAGCTGAGCTCGTCATAGCCCACGAACTCGCTATCGCCCTCAGCCAGAATATTCCAGTCGCCGAGCTCTTGCTTGTTGGCTTGACGACCCATCTCCTTTTGGTGCTCAAGCGCCTTGTTGTACTCCTCCTCGTTGGTGGTAAAGCCGTTCTCGCTGAGAATCAATTGGGTAAGGTCGAGAGGGAAACCGTATGTATCTTTGAGTGTAAAGACATCCACGCCAGAGATCTCTTTGCCCTTAGCCTCTTTCATGAGTTTGTCGAGCAAACTGATACCCTTGTCCAAGGTACGAAGGAATGACTCCTCCTCGCTCTTGATCACAGGAGTGATTTGTCCCTCTTGTTTCACGAGCTCTGGATATGCCTCACCCATGTCCGCGATGAGTTGTGGCACGAGCTTGAACATAAACGCCTCGCGTTGCTCCAAGAAGGTGTAGCCATAGCGCACAGCACGGCGGAGGATTCGGCGAATTACATAACCAGCCTTCTCGTTGCTTGGCAACTGACCATCAGCAATAGCGAAGGCGATAGTACGGATATGGTCGGCAATCACGCGCATTGCCACATCCACTTTCTCCTCTTTGCCATATTCCACGCCACATAGCTCGCCAATCTTCTTGAGTATTGGTTGAAACACGTCGGTGTCGTAGTTCGATTGCTTGCCCTGCATAGTGCGCACAAGACGCTCAAAGCCCATACCAGTGTCGATCACATTGAATGGCAAGGTCGCCAACGAACCATCCGCTTTGCGGTTATATTGCATGAACACGAGGTTCCAAATCTCGATTACTTGTGGGTGATCTTTGTTCACCAATTCGCGACCAGATACCGCTGCCTTCTCCTCCTCGCCACGGCTATCCACGTGGATCTCAGAGCAAGGGCCGCAAGGACCGGTATCGCCCATCTCCCAGAAGTTGTCGTGCTTATTGCCATCAAGAATATGATCTGCAGGCAAGTGCTTAGCCCAGATGTTGGCAGCCTCGTTGTCACGCTCGATACCCTCCTCCAGAGAACCCTCAAAGACGGTTACATAAAGGTTCTTAGGGTCGATCTTGAGGACATCCACCAGATACTCCCATGCGAAGTCGATAGCGCCCTCTTTGAAGTAGTCGCCGAAAGACCAGTTACCGAGCATCTCGAACATGGTGTGATGGTAGGTATCGTGTCCTACCTCCTCAAGGTCGTTGTGCTTGCCGCTCACGCGAAGACACTTCTGCGAGTCCGCTACGCGAGGGAACTGAATAGGGTCGTTACCGAGGATGATGCCCTTCCATGGGTTCATACCTGCGTTGGTAAACATCAGTGTTGGGTCATCTTTGATCACCATTGGAGCAGAAGGTACGATTTTGTGTCCCTTCTTCTCCATAAATTCCAAAAAGGATTGTCGAATTTCTTTGCTTGTCATATCTTGTTTTATCTATAATTTCCGCATTATACAAAAAAGTTTGCAAAGGTACAGAAAAATACGCACATACGCAAGAAAGCGAGCAATTATTTGCAAAAACGATAGATTTTATCTATCACATCCTACTATTTTAGCACTCACTCAAGCTTGCTTGGTTGTGAGATGCTAAATTGTAGGATGATTAGGTGTTAACCGATTTTTGCAAATAATTGCTCGCGTCCTGAAGTATGGGCTGCGTAGGGTGGCAGTAGCTACGAGGTGGGCGAGCGTAGCGAGGTCGGTGCCCTCGAAGTACAAAAAAGCGCAGGCGACGTCCGAAATTACGAAAAAATATGCAGAACTGCAAGAAAAAGAATAAAAAGTTTACAGAACAGAGCGCTAATAAACGCCTTTTTAATATGTCTGCTACCCTCCGCCGCTGATGTCAGACATCCCTCGGTGCAGGTTCGCGGTGCAAAGGTAGTGAATAATTTTGAGATATGCAACTAAAAATCACTTTTTAGGGCGAATTTTTAGTGTAGGGTGTAGAGTGTAAGGTGTAAAGGCAGGAGATCTTTGCAGATTGAGCCGCAAAGTGTACCCAAAAATTAGGAAACTCTTTTAGGAAAAGAGTCAACCTTTTTAGGAAAGGTGGAAACTTTTTTAGGAAGGAATCTTAACAATAGTACTTTTACAAAGGAATTTATATACTTGTTGACACCTTGTGTCTTATCCCGAGCCGCGCCAGGGAGTTGATTGGCGCGGAAATAGTCGTTCGAGCGAATGCGAGATAAGAAGTTGTTGATGTTGTTTTTATTAAAAAGAGACCTTATTGTTTTCCATTGTGGTGTCAACTCGTATATAGTTCCCTTTACAAAATACAAAAAAGAGAGCCGATTCGACTCTCTTTCTTGCTATATATAATAAGGTGTACCTTATCCGAGCATAGTCAGCAAGATACCTGCTGCCACAGCTGAACCGATCACACCAGCTACGTTTGGACCCATAGCGTGCATCAAAAGGAAGTTGCTTGGGTTGGCCTTTTGACCCTCCATTTGGCTCACACGAGCAGCCATTGGCACAGCACTTACACCAGCAGAACCAATCAGCGGATTGATCTTCTCCTTAGAGAACAAGTTCATGAACTTAGCCAAAAGCACACCACCTGCAGTACCCATACTGAACGCTACGATACCCATTGAGAGAATCAAGATAGTCTTGATATTCAAGAAGGTAGCACCAGTAGCAGTAGCACCTACAGACAAGCCGAGGAAGATAACCACAATGTTCATTAACTCGTTTTGAGCCACTTTGCTCAAACGGTCAACCACACCGCACTCCTTCATCAAGTTACCCAACATCAAGCAGCCAACCAATGGAGCAGCGTCAGGCAAAATCAATGCAATGATAGCAGTGATGATTACAGGGAAGACAATCTTCTCTACCTTGCTCACAGAGCGGAGTTGCTTCATCTTGATCTTACGCTCTTCTGGAGTAGTCAACGCACGCATGATAGGTGGTTGGATCACTGGTACCAATGCCATATACGAATAAGCCGCAATAGCGATAGGGCCAAGCAAGTGAGGAGCCAACTTAGATGTCAAGAAGATAGAAGTAGGACCGTCAGCACCACCGATAATACCGATTGAACCAGCCTCAGCAGGGGTAAAGCCCAATGCGTTAGCGCAGAAGAAGGTGATGAAGATACCCAACTGAGCCGCAGCACCCAACATCAATGACTTAGGGTTTGAAATCAGCGGACCAAAGTCGGTCATTGCACCTACACCGATAAAGATCAAACATGGATACAATCCTGCTTTCACACCGATATAGAGCACATCCAACAGACCAGCCTCTTTCAAAATTGCACCATAGCTATGATAGGAGGGGTTGGCTATAGCCACCATACCCTCAGACATTCTTGCTGAATCTACTAAAACGCCATCGCGATATCCTTGCAACAAACTACCGATAGTATCGATATTAACAACAGAAGGATCGTAATAGAGATCTTTAGCAAGAAACATTTCCCACAACTCTGGGTGGTACATACCCGCATTTGGCAAGTTGGTAAGCAACATACCAAAAGCGATAGGAAGGAGCAACAATGGCTCAAATTCCTTCTTAATCGCCAGCCACAATAGGAAGAACGACAGGAGCAGCATCACACCTTGACGCCAGTCCATGTGCAGGAATCCCATCGTCTGGAAAAATTCAATTATACCGTCCATAATAGATAGTTAACAGTTAATAGTTAATAATTAATATCTGATTAACCGATTACTACCAGGAGGTCGTCTTGCATTACGCTTTGACCAGCAGCCACAGCGATCTTAGCAACTGTACCGTCGCACTCAGCCAAGATAGGGTTCTCCATCTTCATACTCTCGAGTACGAGCAAGGTGTCACCTTTCTTCACTGCTTGACCTTCGGTCACATTCACTTTGATTACAGAACCTGGCAATGGGCTATTTACCTTAGTGCCACCTGCAGGAGCAGCAACTGGTGCTGGAGCTGGAGCAGGAGCTGGTTGAGGTGCAGGAGCAGCCTTAGGAGCAGCAGGTGCTGGCTTTGGAGCAGGAGCTGGAGCAGCAGCTACAGCTACGGTCTCGATCTCAACGAGCTTATCGTCTTGCATTACGTTTTGACCTGGTTGAACGAGCACGTTCTTCACTGTACCAGTGTACTCGCTTGCCACGATGTTCTCCATCTTCATTGACTCCATAGTGAGGAGGGTATCGCCCTTCTTCACGCTGTCGCCAGCCTTAACCATCACTTTCACGATGCTACCTGGCAATGGACTCTTTACTGTTGCAGCGCCAGCTGGTTGAGCAGGAGCAGCAGCTACAGTAGCAGCAGGAGCAGCTGTGCGAGCAGCTTTCACTTTCTTTGACTCATTTTTCTTGAACTCTACAATGAAAGAAGTACCGTTTACAACTACTTCTGCAATATTAGGTTCTTTTTCTTTGACGGTAGTATCGTATTTTTGACCGCCAATGATAAAACTAAATCCTTTTTTCATGTTCTTAACGATGTAAATTGTTCATGCCGTACATCTTGTTATTCCATTGTGTACGGTGTGGTTGAATAGTAATTTTGGTATCTTCCTCGTCGTGTACACCATTATAATAGAGGTGCAACGCGAGCGCGATAGCTGCGGTACAGTCAGCTGTCAGCGTCACTGTATCGCTAAATTCGCTCTTGGTGTAGGTCACATTCTCCTCAGCTGTTGCGGGAGCGTTCTCCACTTTCTTTGCTTTCACGCGAGGTTGCATGATATAACCCAGCAACTTCATCAGAAAGACAAACACACCCAAAAGAGCCACCACCATACCGAAACCGAGTCCGGTGATGATCCATGTTTGAGATGTTATTGCAAGTAGTGTCATAATTACAATGGGATATTAGAGTGTTTCTTGAGAGGGTTGGTCAAGCGCTTGGTTTGCAAGTTCTCGAATGCGCGAACAATACGCTTACGAGTGTTGCGTGGCTCGATGATATCATCGATATAACCGCGGTTAGCTGCTTGATATGGGCTAGCGAACAAGTCTTTGTACTCAGCCTCCTTCTCAGCAATAAATTTCTTTCTTTCTTCTGGATCCTCGATAGCCTTGATAGCTTTTGCTTGGAGCACACCTACGGCACCGCTAGCACCCATCACAGCAATCTCAGCATTTGGCCATGCGTAGCATACATCGCCGCGCAATTGCTTACAGCTCATCACGATGTGGCTACCACCGTAAGACTTACGGATAGTTACAGTTACCTTAGGTACAGTAGCCTCACCGAAAGCAAACATCAATTTTGCTCCGTGATCGATGATACCAGCATACTCTTGACCTGTACCGCAGAGGAAGCCAGGAACGTCAACGAGGGTAAGGATTTGGATGTTGAACGCGTCGCAGAAACGAACGAAACGAGCAGCCTTACGACTAGCGTCGCAGTCCAA
>JAFZGC010000104.1 GCA_017555595.1 Paludibacteraceae bacterium
CAGGCACGGTAACGCTTCTCATACAATCGCCGCTTGAGGTATTTAGCAATACCTACAATACGCCTAACTCCTACATTAACTTCCCCGATTTCAGTGATGTAGTCGAGATGTGCATGGAACAACAGAAACTTACTGTTGCTGATATGCAGTTCATCGTTACCGATGCTGAATCCACCGTAGAGAAAACCATCCGAGTAGTTTATTTCAAAGAAGAACCCCGCAAATTTTTTGCTGCTGACATCCTCTCCGACGGCTTGCTCACTACCTATCGCAACCGCGTCCTTTACGAAGATTCAGTTGATTACCTCTCTTTTTGGTGCGAACCTAACAGTATCTTTGTTGGCACCGCTGTTCGCCTCTATGTGTTGGTGCAAGATTACTCGGGATACCGCGAGTGGATCTTGATGGAGTATGGTTATACCATCCGCCAAGGTATCAATGAACTTATGATTTCCTTTCCCGAACTACGTCGCTATCTCCCAGATCGCGTGCGTAAATGGGATATACTTTTCTTCTCCTTTACGGTCAATCAGCAAACCTGCAATTTCTATGTAGGCAAGGCGCATAATGTCCGACACTTTATCTTCAGAAATTGCTATAATGCAAAGGAGAGCATTTCAGTTCCTTGTATCTCAAAGAACATCACCGAAACCAAGAGTTCCTTGGCTGTCTGTGGTAAGAAGCAATATCGCTACGATATTCAGCATACTCGTTCTTTTGAGCAACAGACAGCAGCGCTCGACTCCGAGCGTGCTGCTGTCATGGAACAAATGCTCACCTCGCCAAGTGTGCAGATTGTCTTTGGCTATGCCTATGATGTACCCATCATCATCACATCCTATGATTATGAACTTTCCGACGAACCCAATACCGAACGCACTTTCAAGTTTGAATGGCAATATGAAAACCGCAATGGCGTTTCGTTACTTGAGTTTACTAAAGAAAGAATATTCTCCGAACATTTCACCCCTCCATTTGTATAACTATGGCAGAGCGCACACAAACCGATGCTCAACAAGAGCGTGAAAAATATGTCATGGCTTTCAATAAAACCATGATTGACATCTGGAAGGAGCGGCTCACGTTGCTCGATGTCCGTGACACCGATCGCCTGCTTCATTCGCCTGCTTCATTGTCAGTGCGTCACGACGGACGCTTCTTTGAGGTGCAGCTCTCCCAAGAGTTCCTTGAGTACGGTCTTTGGCAAGACTATGGGGTAGGGCGCGAGACACCTCGTGGCAACAACGGTATGCTCGGCTATGCCAAAGTCCGCAAGCGTCGCCCTTGGTTCAGCAAGAAATACTTTGCCTCCGTCATGAACCTCAAAGAGTTCTTCGCCGATAACCTCGGTAGAGAGTTCCAAGGAATCATCGCAGATGCCTTTGATGATATCCGCCGTCACATGTAATAACTATTTTAATTCTATATCCTATGACATACGATGAAATTACCGCTAAAATCGCTGAGATTGCCAACGCAAAAGCTCCTAACAGCATTACTCCCCAAATGATCTCCACCATTGAGATGGGAACATTGGATTATCTCCGTCATCTTGAAGACAATGTCCCAATGTTTGAATCGGGACGAATGCCCGGCTCTGAACTCTACGCATGGTATGCGGGCACCAGCTGCTTTATCAATATCGCCAAATACAATATCATTGGCGATTACATCATCCTCTCGCTGGAGGATATGATGCTCCCTGAAGGCTGGCAAGTTGTCTATTACTCTTTGCCTGTGCAATGCACCGTGACATCGCACGGCTACTTCAAGTCCGCTGTAAAGAACCAAGAACTCTATTGGAGTATCGCCGCTGAACCCGCCACAGGTGTGAACGTGCTGCGTATCGCAGCTGTAGATGATAGCCTTATGAAGGCATCCAAAACCTCGCTAATCATCATGTATAAATGTAAATAATATGGAAAAGAAAATCGAATTTGCCCTCGAACATCTTACACCCAAGTGTGTAAATGTCGTAATCAAAGAGTTTGTTGAGATTGATGGACAACGCGTACAGTTGGGAAGCAACCAACGCGTATGCTACAACAACATCCCTCGCGATCGTGCTCGACTTCAGGATGTGTTGCCATCTGAGTTTGTAAACGCCATCCTCGCCATGTGGGGAGAAACCCCTATTGCAGATGATCCTCAACCACCTAAACTATGAAAAAGAATCGTTTTTCCAAAGTCACCTTCATTATCTGCCTTTCCGTCAGTGTGGCAATGATTGTCGGTGGGTTCTTTGTTCCGCCTCTCGGTGTCATTGATGGCTCAGTCATCACGGCCGTTGGCGAACTCCTTGCGTTCGCTGCACTAGCGCTGATACCATCCGTCATTTCATCGGCTAAATCTACCAAGCTAACCACCCGCTCTGGTACCACCATTGAGGTCAAGGGCAAAGATCCTGAACCACCCAAACCAGTTGAACCCCCAATGCCTGATTAGTTATGAGAGAAATCACAAAAATCATTATCCATTGCACGGCTACACGCCCTGGACAAGATGTCACCGTGGACATCATCACTCGTTGGCACAAACAGCGTGGTTTCCGCACGATTGGTTATCATTATTTCATCGACTACGATGGCCACATCCATGAGGGCCGACCGCTATCGCAGGCAGGCGCACATGTTCGTGGACATAATGCCAACTCAATCGGTATTGCATTTGCAGGCGGTCTAGACGACCATTGCAAACCAGCGGACACACGCACACCTGCGCAAGCGAAAGCGCTGCTTGATCTTGTGCGCCAACTCAAACAACAGTTCCCTAACGCCACCATTCACGGACATTATGAGTTCGCAGCCAAAGCATGCCCGTGCTTTAATGTCCAGAAGTGGCTTAAAACAGTTAGCTTATGAAATACTTGTATCTAATCCCTTTGCTCCTGCTGCTCTTCTCTTGCAAGACGCAATCGCCAGTTATCACTGCCGAGCAGCATGACAGCACGCGTGTTTCATTGCGCAATGATAGCACGCACATCTATGAACGCGATAGCATAGCGATGTCTTATCGTCCGCAGGTGACTCCACCTCGCTTGCCCGATAGTCCACCTATTGCTAATATGCCTATATCTAATTGCCCAGTGCCACAACTACCACCTCGCGTTGATACGCTCGTGATCGAAAAGTGGCGCATCCGCTATCGTGATAAGGTGCAACTACAGGTAGATACAATCTACCAAGATGTAGTGCGGAACATTGAGCACCCACCAGAGCGCTATGTTCCGAAGTTCCACAAGTGGTGCACGGGATTATTCTGGACTATCGTCGTAATCTTTATTCTTTACGTTGCATTTCGCATCGCGATAAGGGTATATGCTCGCAAATAGACTCGCATAATTTTCTCAAAAGTCAACTCAATCAAGGGTTGGCTTTTTTGTTAGACTATTATTCTTTGGGCGTTCCGGTTCCCGTCAGGCTTTGCAGGAGTTCCGTTCTAACTTGTTCAGAACACGCCAGCGTTCCTTTCAATCCTTAACGCGTTTATACCACTTTTTATCCACCCGAAAATTTGGATGTTCCAACTTATTTTTGTACTTTTGCCGCGAAATTATAATTATTGAATCCATGAAAACATGCAATCTATTCAATTGGTATCGTAATCATTGGTATTACGTGGGTGGAATAATCTTTGTCGCCATCGCCATCGCCATGGCGCTATTTGGACAATATCTTGATCCCGTCAGAAGAATCATGGTGGTTGGTTTTATGGGGCTACTGATTCATCAATTTGAAGAATACGTCATCCCTGGCGGCTTTCCAATGGTATGGAATATCGTGCAGTCGGGCGAAAAGGAAATCTACAACCGCTATCCAATGAATAAGCATACCGCTTTTGTCTGCAATGTATGCCTGATGTACCCTCTCTATATAGCCGGAATCATTTTCAGCGATTGCTATATCTATGGTTTGATGTTGATGATTTTCTCCATTACTCAAGTGATGATTCACGGCATTATCTTCAATATCAAAATGAAAAGGCTCTACAACCCAGGCGAAGCAACCATGCTCTTTATCCTAATCCCTGTAGGTGTTTACTATATTTGGTATGTGGCAAGTCATTTTTCGCTCCCTTGGTGGCATTACTTGGCAGCTATAGGGTTGCTAATGCCTGTATCATTTTGTAGTCTGATGTTGCCTATCAAATTGCTTGCAAACAAAGATAGTAAACATATTTGGTCAGAAGAAGAATGTGAGCGTTTTCATGTGCTTGATAAAATGAAATTCCTCAAAAAATAGTTTATTTGATTTTGTAGATTCATAGCCCACGACTTGCAACAAGTTCGTGGGCTTTTCGGTTGTTTACCTACGGTCTTCCGTCCTCGTGGGGCGGTATTTACCTGCGGTGCTGACATCTACCTGCGGTGCTTTTGGGATGTTTACCTCCGGTGGGGCAAAGATGTTTATGCCTAACGGCATGGGGTGTATACCTCCGGTGGTTTCGCCTACACTCGGCGGGAGTAAGTTTGAGTATACCTCCGGTGGCTCCTGCGGACGTGCCTGCAATACCCGCCCAAGAATTGGGACATCTACCTGCGGTGCTACAGACATTTACCTGCGGTGCTGAAATGCGCTTACCCAGCGGGGGATGTATACCTCCGGTGGCTGTTGCACAGAGCTTGGCAAGACGCTTGCCATTGGATAACTACCTGCGGTGCTATCGCCTCCACGGCGGGTGTAGATTTGAGTATACCTCCGGTGGCTCCTGCGGACGTGCCTGCAATCTTCCACCCAATAATTAGGACATCTACCTGCGGTGCAAATATAAATTACACTTTTTTTCCAAAAAATTGCATTTTATTCGAGAGGCGGACACAAAATGTCCGTTTGATGTATTATCTTTGCAGCGTGAATACAAAATAATTAAAAAAATCCGCTATGACACCCAAGCAAATCCTCAAAGATGTATATTTAGATTTGAATATTCGTCGCATTGCCAACCGCTATTTTGATAAACCCGGTACTTGGTTGTATCAAAAGTTTGATGTAGATAATCAGACTGATAAATCTAACGATTTCTCAGCTGAAGAACGTGAACAACTTAAAAACGCATTGTATGATCTGGCTGAACGCATAAAGTCAGCCGCTAATAATTTGTAACTATGGAAAAGATGAATGTGAAAGTGATAAAAGAAGAAAATGGAACTTTTCTCGCAGACCCACAACATAATTATAATGTGGGGATATATGGCGTGGGCAACTCCGCAGAGGAAGCCCTTGAGGATCTTCGCACTGTTATTGATGAGGCGCGGGAATACTGTCAGACATTACCTGCATCTTCCGAAATTGAATTTATTATCATGTAATGGTAAATTCACATTATATAGAAGTAAATAGAGCAGCCGACTGGCTGCTCTATTTGCTTAAAAAAGATATACCTCCGGTGGCTGTTGCACAGAGCTTGGCAAGACGCTTGCCATTTGGATAACTACCTGCGGTGCTATCGCCTCCACGGCGGGTGTGGGTTTGAGTATACCTCCGGTGGCTCCTGCGGACGTGCCTGCATTATTCCACCCAAGAGTAGGGGACATTTACCTCCGGTGGTGCAGAGCTGTTTACCTGCGGTGCTATGGGTTGTTTACCTACGGTCTTCCGTCCTCGAGGGGCGGTGTTTACCTGCGGTGCTGACATCTACCTGCGGTGCTTTGGATGTTTACCTCCGGTGGTATCGCCTCCACGGCAGGTGTACATTTGAGTATACCTCCGGTGGCTCCTGCGGATGTGCCTGCAATGTACCGCCCATTGAGAAGGTCATCTACCTGCGGTGCAAAAAATATATCATATAGAGCCCGATACCGCCCGCTCGCCAATAGTGAGCGCAAGGCGCAAGGGCGCAAAGGTCACACCAAGACCGCAGAGGAACACGGAGCAAATGGAGACTGATAGGCGCGCGCGATGTGGTGGGACTATTGAGGTGGGCGCAATGTATGGAGACTGCAAAGGTATTTTGTAACGATGAAGACTGCAAGCGCAAAAATGTAGGAGAAGACTTTTCCGCTTTTGTACATACGAAGACTGCAAAGGCTTTCGGGAACTATTGAGACTTCATAGGGTTGTGTGACATGGTGGAGACTCTTGAGGTTGAGGAGCAAACGGAGACTGCAAAGGTGCGCGAGGTATTAAGGGACTGCAAGGGTGGCAAAAGATAGGCGAGACTCTTGCGCTTTTGATTGCATAGGGACTGCATAGGTGCGCAAACCATATATAGACTATATGAGGTCGCGCGTGATGTGTGGAGACTTTTAGAGGTTGTAGAGCAAACGAAGACTGAAAAGGTGCGCGAAGCATAGCAAGACCACAAAGGGCGCAAAGAACATACAAAGACTATTTCGCCTTTAGGGCATAGTGGGACTGCATAGGCACGCGGAGCAAATAGAGACTTTTTAAGGTTCGCGCCCATGTGCAAGACTGCAAAAGGTTTGAGGAGCAAAGCGAGACTATAGAGGGCAAAAAGATATAGTAAGACTTTAGAGGCTCTCGGTCAATTGATGGACTGAAAGGGCAAAAGTGACACAAATAGACTGCGTGCATATTCCGCTAAAAAAGTGCGCGAGCGCGCAACACGAAAGCAGGGCGGTTGGGGGGTCTTCTGACGGAAAGCAGGGGGATTTTGTCCCCCTGCACCCTCTAAATGCCTGAAATTCAGGCAGCGTTTGTTTTTTAGAGCGGAAAAACGCAATTTTTAGGAAAAATTTGACCCGCAAAAGCGGGTGTTTCTCCGTGATTTTACTGGCTTTCCCATAGCTTCGGAAATGCCGCAAAATGTCTTTTAGTAATAGGGAGAATTTTTGTTACTTTGCACAAAAATTTTATACCCTATGTCTGATTATTCAACAAACGCGTCTGTAAATCTAACCATCAACGGACAACAAGCAGAACAAACCTTAGTAAACCTAAAACAGGCAGCACTTAATCTTACGAACGAGATAGCCAAAGCAGCTGCCGCTGGCGATAAGGTCACACTTAAGAAATTGCGTCGCGAACTCAATGACACAAATCGGAAGATTAAAGAGATTGAGTCCGCGACCATGCAGGTGGATGCCGTCATGCGACGGCTTGACAAGGCAACTCCTCGAGATTTGCAAAAATCGTTAGCCACACTCAATAAGCAGCTTGACTATATGGAGCGTGGCTCTAATGCCTGGAACGAACAGGTTAAGAAAATCAAACTTGTCAAGAATGAGATCTCTAAAGTAAACGCAGAGCTTGGTAAGTCCCAAACTATGCTGGAGCGGTTCAATAATTCATGGCAGCGCTGGCAGACTGTTGCCGTGGGTGGGGTAGCGGCACTCACTGGTGCTGTTATGGCAGGCAAACAAGCGGTGCAGATGTATGCAGAGATGGATCAAGAGATGGCGAGCGTCCGCAAGTATACAGGTCTAACGGCAGAGCAGGTAGAACACCTCAATGAGGAGTTCAAGAAGATTGACACGCGCTCCTCCCGCGAGCAACTCAATCAGCTTGCTCAAGAGGCAGGTCGCCTCGGCAAGACTTCAGAGAAAGATGTGCTCGGCTTCGTGCGGGCAGCAGATCAAATCAATGTGGCATTGGATGACCTTGGCGAGGGTGCGACACTCCAACTTTCTAAATTGACCAATATCTTTGGGGACGAGGAACGGCTCGGCACGGAGCAATCACTTTTGGCAGTTGGTTCTGTGATAAACGAATTATCACAAAACTGCACGGCCAGTGCTGGCTATCTATCCTCGTTTGCTCAACGACTGGCAGGCGTTGGAGCGCAAGCCGGAATGACCGTGCCACAAATCATGGCTTTTGGAGCTGTTCTCGATTCCCAAGGTCAGAAAGTGGAGATGTCAGCCACCGCTCTGAGTAAACTCATTATGAACCTTTTCAAGGAGACAGAAACCATCGCGACTGCTACAGGTCTCAATCTTAATGAGTTCAATGCCGCCCTTCAGCGTTCTACTAATGAGGGCTTATTGATGTTGCTTCGCCGCCTGCATGAATTGGGAGGAATGGACGTTCTTGCTCCCGTGTTTAAGGACATGGGAGAGAACGGTGCGCGTGCCTCTGCTGTCATATCTGCACTTGCGGGTAACATAGACATGCTTATCTGGGAGCAAGAGGAAGCCAATAAAGCCTATGAGGAGGCTACCTCTGTCACGAGAGAATTTAATGTACAGAACACGACTGTACAAGCCGACCTTGATAAAGCGCGAAAGGGCTTTAAAGAGATGGCTATTCAACTCGGACAGGAACTTGCTCCCGTAATGAAGCACTTTGTTTCATCTACATCTGCTAGTATGAGAGTGCTGCTTACCATGATTAAGTTTGTTAAGGAGAATAAGGTCGCTATCACTTCCCTTGCGGCTGCTATTGCAACTTACACCGTAGCAGTAAATCTTGCTGCTATCAAGGATAAGTTACATACAGCCTATATTGTGGCAAAGTCTGCCGCTATGCACTTGCACAAAGTCGCTGTCTTGGCAGCTTCTGTCGCATACAATCGTATGACTGGCAATGTGACCCGTGCAAATGCTGCTATGAAATTATTGAACACTACGATGAAGACAAACCCTTGGGGCTTGTTAGCAAGTTTGATTGTTGGCGCTACAGTTGCTTTGGTTGGATACATCAGAAGGCAAAAAGAGGCAGCTATTACAACTAAAGTGCTTGATGATGTTCGCAAAACGGCTTCACAAAATATGGTTGAGCAAACCAATAAGATCAACCTATTAGTTGCTGCTGCCAATAATGAGAAACTGAGTTTGGAGGAGCGTAAGAAGGCTGTTGATAAGCTGAATGCGATTATTCCCAATTATAATGCGCAATTGGATGCAACGACAGGTAAGTACCAAGCCAACAAACAGGCATTGGATGATTACCTTGAGGCATTGCGCTATAAGTATGAATTGGAAGGCGCCAAGGATAAACTTGCAGAGATTGGTCGGCAGAAAGCCGAACTCAATATCAAAAAGGCGGAGCAAAATGCTGAATTAACCAAACTGGGTGAGGAACGAGCAACGGCAAGTAGTCTTCCTCAAAATCAGCAGTCAACAGGTAGTACTGTTTTAGATTTGCTGAACCAAGGTGGAGCTATGCAGGCTTCAGGTTATATGGTTGCTGATATTGATGAAGATATACAGGAAGTCAAGCGAGGCTTGGAGCAAACTGATAAGGAGTTGCAAGCCCTTGTAGAACAAGAGAAGATTATCTTGGGAGCCTACGGCGAAGGTCTCATGCGTGCAGAGGCAGAGTTTGAGGAAATTGTTGAAGATGTAGATGTGGTCGTTCCAACTCCGACTGTCGTTCCCACTCCTGAACCAGAGAGTACTACACCCACCAACAAGTTCCAAGCCGAGGATGATTGGAAAGAGCGTGAGGAAGCTCTCAATCGCATTGCCTATGCCAAAGGAGAGAACGATTATGATGAATACACCAAACGAATGTTGGCTATTCAGGTGGAGTACCACCAAAAGAAATTGGCACATACTGACCTTGTGGGCAATGAGCAAGTCACGATTGAGGCAAGTTATTATGAGGCATTACGCAAGCAAGCCACGAATGCCATTGAAGGAACTGTAGAACAGGAGAATGAGGCGTACCAACAGCAACTCGCTGCCTTGCAGCAACGCTATATTGATGGCGAGATGACTGCTCGCCAGTATCAAAACGCGATGGAATTGCAGGAGTTGGAACACCTACGTAAGTTAGCTGGCTTGTACGAGGAAGGCTCAAAGGAGCGATTAAAGGCGGAAAAGAACTACCAAGACGCTAGTCGCAGACAGCAGATGAAGCACCTTGAGGAGGATCGCAAACTCCAAGAGAAGATGCGTGAGGAGTACTTTACCAAGGCATATCAGGTACCTGATAACGATGGCTATCAACGCGATCTTCGCAACCTTGAGATTGTCCACAAAGAGATGCTAAAAGCATGTGGCAATAATAGCAAAGAACGCTTGCAGATAGAGCGTGCCTTTCAAGAGGCAAAGTACCAATTAGGTCGTAAGTACAATGTGAAAAATGCCAAGGAACTCAAAAAGTCGTTCCGTTCCGCCATGGATGATGTAGCCGACTGGCTTGAATCCGACGGCGGGCAGGCATTCTCACAGTCGCTCGATACGGTGCTTTCGGGTATGTCTGCTATCTTTTCCGAGGTGAGTGACCTGGTACAAGCACAGTTGGATATCGAAACCGCCAAGATCACATCCGTTTATGATGCTCAAATTTCTGCTGCAGAGGGCAACAAGTACAAAGAGGTGCAGCTCGAACAACAGAAGCAGAAAGAACTTGGCAAAGCCAAGGCAGAGGCAAATAAGAAGATGTTTGCCATGCAGGTTATTCAAGCCGTTGCCCAAACTGCTATGTCTGCCATCGCTGCTTACTCCTCTGCTGCAGCAATTCCTGTGGTCGGTTTCGTGATGGCTCCTATAGCTGCTGCTATGGCTATTGCAGCCGGAGCATTGCAGATTGCATCTATCAAGAAGCAGCAAGAAGCGTCTGCTGCTGTGGGTTATGCTTCGGGTGGTTTTACACCCGCTGGTCCTCCTGAGAAGGAGGTGGGCGTGGTACACGCAGGAGAGTGGGTAGCCTCGCAGAAGTTGCTTGCTAATCCTGAAGCCAGAGCAATAATCAACACCCTTGATTATGCCCAACGAACGAACACAATAGGTTCGTTAAGAGCTCAAGATGTATCAAGCACTATCACAGCCCCTGTGAAGATTGCCAAGGCATCAGAAGACGGACGGCTCAATGCGACACTAGCTGCTACGGCTAAGACTTTAGCCACCTATAGCAGCACAATGAAAGACCTTTCATCTCGTTTGAATGAGCCGTTTGTCACTGTGAACACCGTCACAGGTGATACGGGCATTAAGAAAGCCCAAGATGAATACGAGCAACTGATACGTAACAAAACCCCTAAATCAAGAAGATAGTATGGAAATTCTAATCAATGACATGCCCGCAGTACTCAAGCAGAAATTGAGTTTTGATTTTGTATTTGAGAACCGCTATTTCTCGGGAGCGGACGCATATTCTATGACCATCAGTTTCCCGCTGAAGCATTGCGCTCAAAATCTTAGCATATTTGGTCATATCAACCGCGTGGATGTAGAGAAAGGTAATCTGAAACTACCTTGTACCATTAGGCATGGTAAGTTCGTTAAGTCAGGTTCAATCGCTATCACAGCCATTGATGATGTAGAGGTGAAAACCCAATTTCTTGAGGGTCGTTCTGCTGACAATTACGCATCATCATTTGATGATTGCTATATCAATGAGTTAGAATTAGGCTATCCCGATACTACGCCAAGTAGTGTTGATGCCGCAAGGCAGAATGGCTACGATCAAGGAGCGAAATGGTTGTGTTATCCTTGGGTCAATAATAACACGGGTAATGTGCAGAATGATATGTATGTGTTTGTTCATCATACCACTTGGGAAAGTTCTGTGAAAGGATTATCTTTTCAGCCATACCTTATTTACATAGTAGGGCTAATCCTTGAAAAGCTCGGCTATACTTACGATTTTACAAAGTGGATTGCTACTCCTTATCGCCACTTAATCATCTGCAATGCTTTGCCGTATGCATGGGAGATTAAGAACTGGGCAGCTGCTCTGCCTCATTGGACGGTTACGGAGTTGTTGGAGCAGTTAGAGTACCTCATGAACTGCGAGTTTGATGTAGATCACATACGCAAGCATGTTTCCTATCAAACTTCCCACGAAGCCATCACGAACAGTGGAGAAGTGACACTCTCCCGTGTTCTGGATGATTACTCCGTTAGCGTGGAAGATGCTGCAAGTTGTAAGTATCGCGAGCGTCAGAACTTTATGTTTGCAGAGTGTGATCACCCAATGCAAAAGTATCATTCTTGCCCCAAGTTTATTGAAGATCATCGCAAGTTCCTTAGACAAAATACCGAATGGCGAGATGTAGATACCATCGCCAATTACGCATCGCAAGTGCAGCCCTATTTGGCAACTACTGAACCCTACAAGGCAGGTATTCAGCATTGTGTCACATACGTTAAGGATGTAGATGCTTATTTTGTCTTGCGCAGGGTGAGCAATGTGATAGAAGGACATGCCACTGACCTCAATTTGCCGTATGGTACTTCGTATCGGTTTATGCAGCCCATCAATCGTTTTGCACCTCTCATTATGGACGAGGATGCTGACACCATAGAACTCAAGATCGTTCCTGCATGGATTGATGACACCACACCCGAGAAAGGGCAGGTTATATTCTTGCCATTGGGCGACTATGGCACGGACATCAAGAACCAAGAACTCACGCCAGACGAGGC
>JAFZGC010000105.1 GCA_017555595.1 Paludibacteraceae bacterium
ACACCCTTACTTGGTTATGGAACTTACCGCACGCAATGTACTGGACATGTACTACGCTGTAGAACCATTCTTAGAGCAAGCCGGCTGCGCACCTGAGCACGATGATATTTACCTGATGGGCTATTCGCAAGGCGGTGCAACCACAATGGCAGTACAACACACAATAGAACATCATGGCGAACCCGTCAAGATTCGCCGTGTATTCGCAGGTGGTGGTCCATATGATATTAAATATACATACGATCAGTTCGTGGAAACCAATTGGGCATCCTATCCATGTGCGGTTCCTATCATGATGCAAGGTATGGTTGTAGGTAATAAACTCGATCTAGACATGAGGACCATGATGGCTAGCAATATCTATGAGAACTTGGACGCATGGGTAAATAGCAAACTATACACTACTAGCCAAATCAACACACTGATTGGTACGAAAGTCACAAGTGACTTGCTGACCCCAACGGGTATGGATCGCACTAGTAAAGAGGTATCAGAATTATATAAAGCCATGACTGAGAACTCTATCCTCACTTACTCATGGACTCCCGAGGCCCCCGTCTTTATATTTCACTCTATGGACGATGATGTAGTGCCATTTGAGAATGCTATGCGCGCCAAAAGTAAATGGAAGAATGCGAACATCCAATATAGTTTTGGTCACTATGGCAACCATCTAATTGGTTGTATCCGATTTATTTATACAGTACAAACTTTGTTACAAAACGATGAAAAAGAAGAAAATGGCAACTTTAGTTTCTAATATCCGCTATCTATTACCCATCATCCTCTGCGCAGTATTCGCAGCATGTAATCCTGAGGCGGCAGCATATACTGAAGATGTGGAGATTACTATTGATGTAGAGCAAGTATCGGCAGGTTTTGCACAAGTACGTTTCTCCACTAACAAAGAGGCATTCTACTTAATCAGTATCCAGCCTACACAAGAAGGAGTTGACCCACAGAAGATAGCTAAGACCTTTATGCTTCTATCCTTGGATAGCGCCTACGTAGATTACCTCTATTGGCGAAATAAGCAGTTGCAGCAACACATACCTTTCGTAGCAGACTTCCCATCTCACTCGTTGCAGTATGGTGATATTAAACATTTCTTCACTCTTCTGCAACCAAGCACTGAGTATTGGGTGTATGCTTTTGTCGTTGACCCCAACACCAATAAACCCGCTGGGCAATTGTTCTTGGAAACGATTACAACAGATAGCACAAGTACGATACCTGTACAATTTGAGTATCGTATAGATGGTTATTGGGACTATATTTATCCAAAGGATACTACAGGAGAAATCATTTCTTCCATTCCTTGGGTAGGTGAAACTATCGATAGTATCACCATCCGTGAGGGTGGTTGGCGTGTGCCTGGTGAATATTTCTTTGATCGATTCAAGAATGTATATTACGAAGACTACGAGCGTATATTATACGGTATATATGCGCACGATAATAATGGTGTGGGCGATGGTACATCTACTACCCATTTTGAGGTAGGAAAGACCTATTATACAGCTATGGCTGCGTTAGACGCTCCGTTGGTATTCCCTTTGCCAAAAAATATCTATAATATCTACCGCTTCACATGGACAGGCGAACAAATGGATACCGTCTTCACGCCAGCAAATAGTATGTTAGGCGAATGGTAAATTGGTAGAAACTCGCTGTCTCGCACCACACAATAACCACACAATAACCATACAATAACCACACTATTCAGAACTATTACTAAACTCCGAATAGTGTGGTTGTTGTATCTTTTGAGATTGTCATCCCTTATTTCTCTTGATGAACTTCGGCAGCGAGGGCTTTCTCGTAGCAAGCACGGCAGAGCGGTTCGTAGCTGTCTGTCTCGCCAAGAAGGACACGTTTGTCGTTGGCTACGGTACGGTGGCTAACATACGCTAAGTCGCCACAATGCACACAGATAGCGTGGGTCTTATACACATCATCGGCAATAGCCATCAATGCTGGCATAGGTCCGAAAGGTACACCCTTGAAGTCCATGTCCAAACCCGCGCAGATAACACGAATACCGCGACGAGCTAACTCGTTGGCTACCTCCACGATACCCATATCAAAGAATTGTGCCTCGTCGATACCTACCACATCCACATCATTGGCAAGTAGGAGGATATTCTGACTGCTGTCCACGGGAGTGGATTGGATAGCATTGCGGTCGTGACTAACGACCTCGGCGTCGCTATAGCGGACATCAATAGCGGGTTTGAATATTTCTACATTGAGTTTCGCGAACTTTGCGCGTTTCATACGACGGATAAGCTCCTCTGTCTTACCTGAGAACATACTTCCGCAAACTACTTCTATACTGCCTCGACGTAGGCGAGGACCTTTGGTATCTAATTCGTTGAACATGGTTGAATGTCTTGAACCATCATTTGGATGGTGGTATGGTGATTAAATGTGTTTTCGTTTAATTCGTAGCAAATATCCACAGTGTTGCCGTTTTGGATATACTCTGCCATGTCTGCGCGACCGAAGGCAATGCCTGTGATAGCGTTCATGCGGTCAGTAACGTCCAAGCGCAAGTGCTCGCGCTCTTTGCCAACCGCACGTGTGTCACGGTGGTTGATGAGTCGGCGTGAGACAAACAACGGACGTGGATTGCCTGGTCCAAAAGGCTCCAAGTGCCGCAACACATTGTAGAACTGCTTTGTAATATCGCCTAACTGCAATTCTGCCTCGATGTCCAATGTGGGTTGCAACTGATGCTCTTGGATATGTGATGCTACATATTGTTCAAAACGCTCTTGAAACTCTGGCAGGTCTTTGATGTGCATACTCAATCCCGCTGCAAACTTGTGTCCGCCAAAGTTGGTGAGCAGGTCGCTGCATGAGTCAATGGCGGTATAGATATCAAACCCACCTACCGAGCGTGCCGAACCAGATATGATACCATCCTCGCCTGCTGTCAGAACGATTGTTGGGCGATAATAAGTCTCAGTTAATCGTGATGCCACAATACCCACCACACCCTTATGCCAATGGGGCGCATAGACTACGGTAGAACGACGCTCTGCAAACGCTGGGTCTTCTTGCAGTTGCGCTAATGCCTCTTTGGTGGTTTCCGTATCGCAGTCGCGGCGGTCTTCGTTGTGCTGATTGACCTCTTCAGCTTGTTGGCGAGCGAAATCTGGATCATCTGTAAGCAACAATTCCACCGCTGCGCGTCCCGATTTCATGCGTCCGCAAGCATTAATACGAGGACCAATCTTATATACCAGATCGTTGATAGTCAGTTTCTTATCTTCGATACTTGCTACTGACAAGATAGCTGACAAACCCGTAAAAGGTGCCTTGTTGAGTTGCTGAATACCAAAGTGCGCTAAGATGCGGTTTTCGCCTGTGATAGGCACGATATCCGAAGCAATGGACATCGCCAAGAGTTGCAACAATGGTACAAGATTTTCGAATGGCAGGTTGTAGCGTTGGGTATATGCTTGCGCGAGTTTGAATCCTACACCACAGCCCGAGAGATCCTTGTATGGGTAAGGGCAGTCGTTGCGCTTCATATTGAGCACCGCTACGGCAGCAGGCAGTTCATCTCCTGGGGTGTGATGATCGCAGACAATGACGTCAATTCCTTTGCTTTTGGCGTATGCTACCTTCTCCACCGCCTTTATACCACAATCAAGTGTGATAATCAACCCACATCCTTGTGCCGCGGCATAGTCAATTCCTTGCGTAGATACGCCATAACCTTCTGTATAACGGTCGGGGATGTAATAATCCAGGTTAAAGGTTAGAGGCGAAAGGTTAGAGGCGAGTTTCTGAAGAAACCGATACATCACCGCTACAGCGGTGGTACCATCCACATCATAGTCGCCATAGATGAGGATTTTCTCGCCTTGGGTAATGGCTTGGTGTAGTCGCTCCACGGCTTTGTCCATGTCCTTCATGAGGAATGGGTCGTGCAACTTGTCCAGCGATGGACGGATGAAAGCTCGTGCCTCGTCAGCAGTTTGTATGCCACGCACTACCAACATACGAGCAGCCGCAGAACTGATATTCAGCTCGCGCTCCAACTGCTGTTGCGTCTCCTGCTCCACTGCCGTCAGTCGTCGTATGTTCCATTGGTAGGTCATGATTTCGCTGCAAAGGTACAACAAAAAATGCACAAATGCAAATAAAACGAGTACTTTTTTTGCGAAAAGGCTTTCGGGGAGAAAGAAGATGTTTTATAAATACATACAAATAAGGCGTGTCGGTGACACGCCTTATTTGTATGTATTTACACCATATATTTAAAAGTGTAGTGCCAAGCCAAGACCGTTTTGGCTGCCTTGGATAGTCCAATATGCTTGTGGTTTAGCCGCATTTTGAGACATGTTGAACATGTTAAGACCATCATTGAGGCGAGCATATCCAACAAAGATAGTAGGAAGAGATGCCAATAGAGCAGCAACGCCTACTCCAAGACACGCTATTCCAGAATAAAACATAGCATCATTACCTTCTTCTGGAGCAAATGCGAATATCATAGAACCTATCAAGTCCACACCTAAACCTGCGCCAAATAATCCCCACCCTGCTTGATAGCATTTATAACCACTTTGGAATTTTTCATAAGCAGGCTGATGACGTGTAGAAAGAAAATCTACACATTGCTTTAGATTGAGAGCTTGATCTCCGTAATAGATGTAACTACCAGCAGGTTGTAGTAAAGTAGCATTGTTGCCACTACTAACTGTGGTACCAATCTCTTGCGCCTCGGTAGCAGCTGTAGCCACCACAAGCATCATCATTAAAAATAGAATCTTTTTCATTTTGGTTATAATTTAATCTGTGTTAATATCCGAGTTACATATTGTAATCTGTTAAGTTTTACCGTATAGAAGCATCTATCAGCATACATATCTCCAGCAAATGTTGGTGTAGCGTTTGCCATTTCTTCTTAGGCATCGCATAGGTCTGCACGCCCACTTCAGTATATACCACTATTTGTGGAGAGGCGGACTGTGTAAAGCATTTCTGTATTTCGTCATAGCCAAACACACAGTCGCTACGATGAATCCAAAGTTTTTTCTTTTTCCTTATATATAGACTTTACTACAGGGCACACAAACCTGTCGTCTTCCATGAGCAATGCAACAGTTGTGAATCAATGTTAATTATTGGCAGTAAACGGTCTATTATCCAATATCGGGCGCAAAGGTATAACAAAATTTGCGGATTTGCAAATTTTGTGTAGAAAAAGTTTTAGGAGGTATAAAAGTAAGGTATTTTCTTGCGGACGGAACCGCAAGGCTAAACTGATAAGTGGGAACTTGGCTCAGCTAATTAACGCCGAGAACTAGACGAGTGGCGGAGAAGCAAGAAATATTCGAATTTCGAGGGAAGAAAGAATAGAAAGATGATATATACAATACGCGGGAAGTGTAGTGTTTACTATGCTTCCTGCGTGAGTGTGTTTTGTGTGAAAATAATTTTCGTGTGCAAATTCTTATTTGTGAATAAATTTGCAATTAGGATAGTTAGAGCAACCATAGAAGCAACCATACTTCCCATTTCTCAAAATAAGAGTACCACCACAACGAGGACAAATACCGTTGTCAATTTTCAGTTGGCGTTCTCTTTGATTGTCACGAACCTGTTGATTATGGTTTCTTCGTGATTCTTTTGTGTCTAAATGTTCGGATTGCAGTACACTAACAATTTGATTGACTTGCTCAATTGTTAATTGTGGTGTATTATACAATCTGATAGCTTTTTTAATTTGGTTATAATAAATAATATGGCACTCTGTAGAGTTTGGCAACACATTTGCTCGTGGTGAAAATGCAACAATTGAGTAAATATTGCTTTGTATTCGCAATGTGTTTAAGTATCTACCTATAGCTTTAACATGTACTTTGTTTTGTCGGATAGGATTAGGTATGGAGTACTTATTCCCCCAGACATTTTGTGTCCATGTTTCTGCATCTTGACCACCATAAATTATGCCTTTGTAGTTCTTTGTTTCTATTACAAATATGCCATAGATTGAAACAACCACATGATCTATTTGCGTTGTTCCATAAGAAGTAGGTAATAATAAATCGTTGAGAATTACATATTGTTCTTTAGGCAATGTTGCCAAACGCCGAGCAATACTCCTCTCTCCTGCTGCACCCTTATTATAGAATGCAGCATAGAAGAAAAGAAGTAGAAATACGACTATTCCAACAATACCACCTAACATTGATAGTATCATTATTTATCTACGATTTCAATGATAGGAACAGTTTTGTAATCTTCGGATTTAGTTTGGTATTTATATATACCTGTTTGGCGAACGACTTTTCCTTTTGGTACTTTTATTATTTCATCATCATAATAATATTTCCCATTGTAGTTCCTTATCATATATACAGGACCTGTATAGTATATGTTATCACCAAACAATCCCGTTTCTGGTCCATTGACTAATGCTGCATTTTCTGCAATGACTTGGAATACTTCAAATGATTTTCCTGAAATAATTTCTCCTGGTTCTTCAAAATTTGTAACTCCAGTTATTGCACTTGAATTTTGTGCTAGCCCAATAATTAACAGAATAACAAAGGTTACAACAACACCTGTTGCAAAACCTCCTAAAAAGATTCCTGTTTTTTTCATGATTGTATAATATTAATGGTTTTCCAATATCGTGTTTTAGAGATCATCCATAGCTGCTGCTCTAGTTTCTGTAGAATTAACTTTATCTTGGTATCTTAGTACTACCATACCTTCTCCAAAATCAGCTTTATTAATTGATAGTTCAATAGTACCTAATTTAGTTTTAAAGATAGAATAGTATTTACATCTATCCATACCTACCTCATACATTTTTCTACTATCGTCATCAACATATGACGATTGAAATTCCTCTACAACCATTGATGGCCTGCCATACTTTTCAGAGAGCATTTCTTTTAAGTTTGCATAATTGCCATATAAATTTCCCCAAGAGTCATATGTGGTAAAAATAACTGCAATTGTACTTACCAAGTCCATATTGTCAAGTGTGCTGACTCCAATCTGGCAGTTTTTGTATCCCGCAAAATCTCCTTGTAGAATAGTTAAACCATTTTCAGAATAAAGATAGTGAAATCCTTTTTCTTGCATTTTCTCTGTATATTCTGCCAAAGTGCCGTCTATAGGTACTCCTTTGAATGTAAGATGCTCACTTTGAGCGTAGGCTGCTACAGACAAGGCAGCGAGAATAATCAATACTAAATGCTTCATAATACTAATATTTAATGAGTTAAACAAAAAGGCGCAGCTATCGCCGCACATCTCTTGGCTCACCACAAGCCATCATCAAATACGGGAAGCCTGCGCCCATATGGAGCAGTCCCAATTTTGATGATTAGCTCGTTTCTTAAGTGGTGATTAAGAGATGATTGAGCAATATGTCGTTGTGTTTCATAGAAACACGGTGCAAAGATAGTGAAATATTTTGAGATGTGCAAGAAAAATCGCTTCTTTGGCGATTTTTTGGTGTAAGGTGTATAGTGTAGAGTGTAAAGGCGGGGATATTTGCCAGACCACTGGCAAAAGCAAAACAGGTGGCGGAATAATACGAGAAATACCCAAATGTTATTTGGGAAAATGAACAAACACTTTCAAAGAAAAGTGGTCGTGGCTAGTTATTGAGCCTTTAGTAGCTGGTTATTGAGTTCGTAGTTGGTGGTAGAGCATGGCGCGAATGAAGGCAGGGAATTGGGCGTATAGTTTGCCTTTGCCAGTCTTTGGATCAATGGGCGCTTGGGTGTCTGGGTGTTTGCCACGGGTGTTGGGAATTTGAGCCTCATAGCGACGGCGGAAGTCCTCAAGCAAAGTGCGGGCTTCGTCTAAAGTATAATAGTCGGGGATTTGACTAATACGGCGTTCGAAGAGTTGTTGCTCGGTTGGTCCGTCGGGTTGGGCAGCTTGCAGGATTTGGGCAGTACGGCGGCATGCCTCGCTCCAAAGGTTGTGATTGGCAAGTTCGGCACCTGTTTTAGGGCTCTTTTTGAAATCACGAGGGTTTTGGATGGCATACGATTCTTGTTTTCCTTCCTGAATAACACGACCATTGATTCGGAATTTTTTCTGACGATTGACAATGTTGCTACGCTTGCTGAGAGCGCCGTGGATCTCGGCAACGGGATGGTTGAGTTTGATTTCTGCCATGGTTTGATGAAAGTTAAAAGGTGTTAATAGTTTTAGAATTTTTAAAGGTGCATCATGTTGATCCTATAGGGGAAGCTGCTGAATAACTAAAGAATAACTAATAAATCACTAAAGAATCACTAAAGAATAACTAAAGATTTACAGGAAAATTGCATGAATTTTACAAATGCGATGTAAGATGCATATCAATGTTGGATGATTTGATTATTGTAAGGTGAAATTGTCCACATCCTTCCAGAGCGGTAAGACTTCGCGGAATTGGTGGAGCTTGGCGATGTCGAAGTGGGCTATCTTGGTGCCTTCTTCGTCGTCAGCGAAAGATACAATAGATTGAAGGCGAGTGTCATACGCCACCGAGTGACCGTTGTAGTGCAATCCCATGCCGTCATCGCCTACGCAATTCACCGCTGCGATATAGCATTGGTTCTCCGTGGCGCGGGCTGCGATAAGCGCATCCCAATACTGGATACGGATGTCAGGCCAGTTGGCAACCACGAGAATCAAGTCGTAGTCGTGTCCGCTTCGGTTGCGTGCCCAAACAGGGAAGCGCAAGTCATAGCAAACGAGCAGGAGGATTTTTACGCCCTTGTACTCAAAGATTGTACGTTCGTTAGCACGTTCAAAGAACTTGTCTTCGCCGCCGTGAGCGTATAGGTGGCGTTTGTCTTGGATCTCAATGGGCGCATTGGGCTTAATCATAAAGCCGCGATTTACCAATTTGGCTATTGGCAATGGGCTATTGGCGATGGGTTGTGGCCGGCAGATGAAGGAGCTGACGATGGCTATCTCGTATTGGTCCGCTATGCGTTGAAGGGTGGTCATAATCTCCCCGTCCATTGTTTCTGCTAGTTCGGGATGGTCGGTGCAAAAGCCCGTAGCAAACATTTCAGGCAGCACCGCCACATCGGCTTTGCCAGCCAATGCGGCGATACGCTGTTCTGCGAGGCGAAGGTTGGTTTCCTTATCCGCCCATGCAATCGGATATTGTAGCAGCGCTACTTTCATTTCTTTTTCTCAGCGGTGGTAGCGGGTTTGCCGATGGCTTCGCGCATGGTGGTGTCGGCTTGGATATTTTGCATGCGGTAGTAATCCATGATACCAAGGTTGCCATTGCGGAATGCCTCTGCCATAGCTTGTGGCACGAGTGCTTCTGCCTCAATTACCTTGGCTTTAGCTTCTTGCGCCTTCGCCTTCATTTCTTGCTCGGTAGCAATAGCCATTGCGCGACGCTCCTCTGCCTTCGCTTGAGCGATGTTCTTATCTGCCTCTGCTTGGTCCATTTGCAATTGCGCACCAATGTTCTTACCTACATCAATATCTGCAATATCAATACTGAGAATCTCAAATGCAGTACCCGCATCTAGTCCCTTGCTGAGCACGAGTTTGGAGATGCTGTCAGGGTTTTCCAATACCATCTTGTGGCTATCAGATGAACCGATAGAAGATACGATACCCTCGCCTACACGAGCCAAAATAGTGTCCTCGCCTGCACCACCGACGAGCTGCTTGATGTTCGCACGCACAGTCACACGAGCTTTAGCGATGAGCTGAATACCGTCTTTAGCCACAGCGGTCACAGGAGGCGTATCAATGACGCGAGGGTTAACCGACATCTGCACTGCCTCAAACACATCACGACCAGCGAGGTCGATAGCTGTAGCCATTTGGAAGGTCAATGCCATGTTTGCCTTGCTAGCACTAACAAGGGCATGTACTACGCGTTCGATATGTCCACCAGCAAGGAAGTGCGCCTCAAGTCCGTCGCGTTTTACGTCGGTAAGACCAGCTTTATGCGCCTCGATGAGGCAGTTGACAATGCGTGTAGGTGGTACCTTACGGATACGCATCAAGA
Organism: Paludibacteraceae bacterium; assembly: GCA_017555595.1. Lineage (GTDB taxonomy): Bacteria > Bacteroidota > Bacteroidia > Bacteroidales > Paludibacteraceae > Colicola. The sequence continues at coordinate 10,016 of JAFZGC010000105.1, forward strand.
AGAGTTGAACCAATGACACATGTACACCACTCACTACTGCATTGATCCACAGCATGAATGGTACATAGTAGAAGAAAATAATCACGAGGATGGCGATAATAGCCATGATCACAGTTTCAAAAATTCCAAATTCCATATTGTTTGAGTTTAAAGATTAATATTTAACGAATTAACGAGTTAATGTTTAAATGTAAGTGTTACTTTTGTAATTCTTCCATGCGTTTACCTGGCGAAGGCATATCCACTCCACCTTCGATTTTGGTGTCAAGCGCCATCTTATCCATGGCTTTGCTCTTGACAAACACCCAAATAGCAATCGCGCACAATACCACGCATGCCGCCAAAGTAACATGCCCAGCCCACGCCCAGAGCGCGGTAAGCTTCATGTACGCAATCACTACTGCAGCCGCTAAACTGCCTATACCACAAATACCAGCAAAACCAAAACCAGGCAGGAGGAACATCTCCGCCAACAGCAAGCCAACGCCAAAAACAACAAGGATAATTGTCAATATTAGAAATGTAGTCATAGTATATAAATTTTTATCCGCTGCAAAGGTACAAAAAATAAATGAAATATGCAAGGGTTAGAGAAAAAATAAAAAACTTACTTTATATAATATAAGTAATAGAAAAAAGTCGAAAAATAAATTTGCACATATAAAATAAAAGTACTAACTTTGCCGCCGTTTTGTAAAATTGAGGGGTGGTATACACCTTATATATATATCAAAAAATGAGCAAAAATTTAATGATTGTTGAGTCTCCACACAAAGGAGAAACGATAGCAAAATACTTGGATAAAAGTTTCCGCGTAATGTCTTCACAAGGTCATATTCGTGACATTGAGGGCATTGGTAAAAATAGTATTGGTATTGATTTCAACAACCACTATACTCCTAACTATACCATTGATTCCAATAAGGCACACTTAGTGGAATCGTTGCGCAAAGAGGCATCCAAAGCCGAAATGGTATGGTTGGCATGCGACCCTGACCGCGAGGGAGAAGCTATCGCATGGCACTTGAAAGAGGTATTAGGATTGGACGATAAGCACTCGTGCCGCGTAACATTCGAAGACTTTACCAAAGATACCGTATTAGAGTCTATCCAACATCCCCGCCAAATTGATTATGATTTGGTCAACGCACAGCAAGCACGTCGTGTATTAGATCGAATTGTCGGATTTGAGTTATCACCTGTATTGTGGAAGAAAGTAACTACAGGATTAAGCGCAGGTCGTGTACAATCGGTGGTAGTGCGCATGGTTGTAGAACGCGAACGCGAGATTGAATCATTCGTGCCAGTAGCTAGCTACCGTGCGACCGCAGAATTTATTGGAAAAACTGAGGAGGGAAAAGAGGCCACGTTTAAGACCGAGTTAAATCATCGTTTAACCACGAAAGAGGAGGCATTGACATTCTTAGAGCAATGCAAAAGTGCTACCTTCACATTGTCGTCAATCACACATAAGTTGGGACATCGCACCCCAGCTCCACCATTCACCACCTCTACCATGCAACAAGAGGCGGTGCGTAAATTACACTTCTCGGTATCAAAAACCATGCGTTTAGCTCAATCACTATTCGAGGCTGGACATATCACCTATATGCGTACCGACTCTGTAAGCCTAAGTACATTGGCTATCAACACCGCCAAAGCAGCCATCATAGGCGAATATGGTGAGAAATATCATAAGACACGTCAGTATCAAACCAAATCCAAGGGAGCACAAGAGGCACACGAAGCTATCCGTCCTACATTCATGAACAAGGAGTCGGCAGGCGCCAACAACGACGAGCGCAAATTATACGACTTGATCCGTAAGCGTGCTATTGCTTCGCAGATGGCAGATGCTCAGACCGATACGACTCGCATTGAGGTGGTCATGAGCAACGCCCCATATCTTTGGACAGCAACACATGAGGTAGTTACCTTCGACGGATTTATGCGTGCCTATACCCAATCTTCAGACGAAGAGATTGTCACTAGCAATACATCTTCTACCATCGCCCTATTGCAAGCGAATGCGGATTGCCAGTTGGCAGTG
>JAFZGC010000106.1 GCA_017555595.1 Paludibacteraceae bacterium
CTTTATATAAGGCAATACTTGCTCCGTCATCGCAATCTTCATCTCGTGAGGGACGCCAGGCATGGCGATGAGGAATTTTGAATTTTGAATTAAGAATTTTGAATTTTGTCCCTCGCCTTTAATCTCTAGCTTTTCACCTTTCGCCTCTTTTTCAAACACCATAATCGGTGCACTACCTACTCTATTGGGCAGTATAGTGGCGGTCTCAGGAACTAACCACTGAGTAGCCGTGAGGCGATTGAGCGCCTGGGGACGACCCTTGTATAGGTCGTGTACGTGCGCGCGTACACGATGATCTTCAACGAGAGTTGTGTCGAAGTATTCGCACATCACATGCTTGGTGACATCATCTTTCGTAGGACCTAAACCACCTGTAGTGAGAACAATATCCGCACGCGAGAAAGCTTCGTCAATGGCTGTAAGGATGTGCTCACGGTCGTCATGCACGGATGTGATTTGATACAACTCAATACCCTCTTCATTGAGGCGCTGTGCCATCCATGCTGAGTTAGTATCCACTACTTGCCCAATGAGCAGTTCATCGCCGATTGTAATTATTTCTGCGCGCATATAGTTGGATTTCAGGAGTTCAGAAGTTTAGGAGTTCAGGAGTTTTTGCATTGTTTTTTCCATTCTTCTGCGACGAGGCAGAGTTCATCGTACCACTCTTGTCCGAAACGACGGATAAGTGGTTCTTTAAGAAACTGATAAATAGGCAAATGTAGTTTTTTACCTAACACACGAGCACAATGGCAGATATCCCAACGATGGTACTCCACCCCTATCATATCGCCCACTTTGTTGAGGCGGATTGGATATAGGTGACATGAGATTGGTTTCTTGAAATCAATCTTACCGGCATTATAGGCCTTCTCAATCAAACAATAACACCAACCATTGTGGTCAGTACGAGCAAAGACACAGTCTTTGTCGTTGACGATTGAAGTCACCTTCTCTCCCGATGGATCGAGGTATGACAAACCTTGTGCTTCCACTACAGCACGCGCTTCTTTGGTCATATCGGGCAACAAAACAGGCAGTATCTCGCGTATTTTCTCCTCCTCTTCATCCGTGAGTGGCGCACCTGCATCGCCTTCAATGCAGCAACAACCACGACACTTATCCAAATCGCAACAGAAGTCTTTCTCCAAGACATCTAGACTGACTAATGTATTCTGAATTAAGAACATAACCTCTAATAATACCCATCCATTTCTTATTTGCTTGCAAAATTACAACAAAAAATGCACATACGCAAGCAAAGCGAGGATTATTTTCAGAAATCCCCGATTTTTCACTTCTGTAAGATAAAGTTCCCTGCCTATTAGGCGACCACCATAAGACATCGGTAGGAGATCTATGGGCTTTCGGTGGCTGTTAGGTATTTCGTCTCTTCGCAAACCACTCGATTACCATTAGCCACATCATGGGTGTCGGGGAATCTTTCTATAATAATGCTGCAAAAATCTTCGGCATCGTACTGCTTTTGTGCCGACAAATCGCTTGCGATTAATCGTTCGAACCGTTAGGTGAGATAAGAGGATTGTACAGAAGATTATATTTCAAGCCGTTTTAGACTACAAAAAATGACTTTTCACAATCTTTTTATTGAAAATATTTGCACCGTTGAAAGTTTTTTTGTACTTTTACAGAAAATTTAACTTTCAAAAGTAAAATATTGCGTATTAATTTTACCTTTAAGAGTTAAATATATGGCATTGTATTAATATTCAAAAGTAAAAATATGGAACAATTAATTACTTATTTCCACAGATTGCTGAAGCAATATTCGCAATTTGGTCAGATGCGTTATTTGTACGATGAGATCAATTGGGCTAATCGTTTGATTTTAATTCGTGGTCCAAAAGGGGCTGGAAAAACAACAATGATTATGCAGCATATTCAGCAAACATTTCCTGATAAGAGTAAAGTGTTGTATTGTTCTGTTGATCATATGTGGTTTGCTTCCAACACTTTGGTTGATTTAGCCGAGTACGCCTACACACACGGAATAACTCATTTGTTCTTGGATGAGATTCACAGATATGGTAACTGGGCTCAGGAGTTGAAAAACATTTACGATTCATACCCAGATATTTATGTTGTTGTAACAGGTAGTAATGCTTTGGATATTATTCGTCAGATGTATGACCTATCACGCCGTTGTCGAGTATATACAATGCATGGATTAAGTTTTCGCGAGTACCTTAAGTTGGAGGGAATTGCAGATTTGCCAAGCTACTCATTGGAAGATATTGTAACTCGTCATTTGGATATATGTCGCGATATTACCATTCAAAAGGATATCAAGGTGCTGCTTCATTTTGAGCAGTATGTAAAAGAAGGATACTATCCATTTTATCGTGACGACACAACGAATTATAACGATCGACTGAGCCAGGTGATTGATACTATCATCTTCAATGAGATTCCAGCTGTCTCTAATTTAGAATATGAGTCGGTATATAAGGTAAAACCACTGTTAGCCATTTTAGCGCAACAAAATCCATATACGTTGAATATCTCATCGCTTTGTAAGTCGCTCAATGTATCGCGTAACGTACTACTCAAATTGATTGATTTATTGGATAAGGCAGCATTGATACGCCGTTTGTATGCTGATTCTGAGAGCTGGGGACAAATCAACAAGCCAAAGAAAATATTATTTGAGAATACCAACTTAATGTATGCGCTATCGCCCAATGCAGATATGGGCACATTGCGTGAAACATTCTGCGCTTCCATGTTAGTCAAAGGCTATAAGATATCCATGCCACAAAAGGGAGATATTCTTGCAGACAATCACTATCTATTTGAGGTTGGGGGTAAGAATAAGAATCACAAGCAAATTGCAAATATCCCTAATAGTTATGTTGTAGCTGACAATATAGATATTGGTTTCGAAAACAAGATACCTCTTTGGCTCTTTGGATTTTTATATTAATCGTATTTTACTTTATTCATATATATATATGCAATATATATAGCATGCGGAAGTGGCTGGATTATAACCACTTCCGCATGGGTGTATTTTTTTTGAAAAAAGTTTTCGTGTGCCGAAGAAATACTTGTCTTTTATATACACTTAGAATACCTTTGGTAGGGAGAAAATACTTAGTAGGTTTTGCATTGCCTATAGTACTTTGGCAGCTTATGAAAAGGATAGCATCGTATGTATGTAAAAAATCGGATGTATCTATACGAACACATCCGATTCTCTTTTGATCAAAACTTTAACTAAAGTTTCGATGCAATATGCCTTCTATATATTGAGTAGTCAGCTTTTTGGAGCATCTCGTTTTTGTGTTGGATGCGTTGAGCTTGTGTAGTTCCTTCTACTTCTACTTGGTTATCTTCGGCAATGTGAAGTTCACCAATTCCAGTAACAGGTAAGTACTCATCCCACTCAACTGGTACTTTGTGCCAATTTCCGTCACCACCATATTTCTCTATATAAGTTATTCTAGGTACAGCGCGATATCCATGTGCGCTAACAGTAATAACAGATGAATTATCTTGAGTGAGAGTTTGTTGGGTCTTAAGAATACAGTCAGTCACACAATCAGGGTGTTGGAATGGTTGATTACCCCAGAAGTTAGCCAATGCTTCGTGCTCCCAGAAAGAACTTTGCTTTTTCATATCACGTCCGTAGATAGCTTCTTGTGGACGGATTTGTTGGTACATTGGTACGCACAATAATGGAGCCAAGCAGAAGTAAATCGCTCTAAAGTATTCTGCATTGGTTTCAATGAAATAAGCTTTTGCCTTTTCGTAATCGAAATGTTGATATTGGTCAGGATTAAGGTCAATATTCAACTCTTGCATATGCATAGGTGTTACGGTATTGATCATCTTATTCTTAACAAATTCAAAATCATCACCATATCCAACCTCTTCATCGCGCAAAATCTTCAACATACTTTCTTGTGCAAGTGGAGTAAACAAAAGGGCAAATTGTTGGTTATTATTACGGTTACTAGTATTAAACAATACTTCAAACTCTTCATTTGCCATCATTGCATAGTCACTATTCTTGAGATCTTGAGTTTTCTTACGCAATTTACGGCGTTCCCATTTGTACCCTAATGAGCCTTCTTTTCCTACTAAATCACTCATATCGCGTGAGAATGTCAAATCTGGACCTGCGGTGTTTCCATAAATCACTCGTGTCTTTTGGTAATAACCTGGATATGGTGCTGTAACCTCTGCATGAAGAGTTTCAGAATGCTCTTTAGTGTAATAATTACCATTAGAATCTTTCTCTTTGGTTGTCCAATAAATTGTTAATTCGCCATGGTATGTCTTTTCTCCCATTATCATTTTTTTAGTACGGCAAATAACGAATGGATTACCATTGATAAGTCCTGAATGTGCATACATTACAGAACGATCCTCGTTGAATGAACCATTCCAACCATAGGTATTCTCCAAATCTGCAAGACGTTGAGTGGTAAAATAAGGGTCAAACTCAAGGCGTGGAACTGTACGACTCATCATACGTGTAAGTACATCCCAATCATACAATTCGTTGAGTGGTGCCAATTGTTCCCATGCTTCTTTTTGGAGATTATTAACCGTTTCAGTGATGTCGGCTAACTCTTGTTTCTTTTGTTTAATAATAGGATGAACTTTCCAGAATAAAGCTACCAATGCTCCTACTACGAGTAGTCCATATATTGTCAGCAGCCACCAAACAGGGGCACTAAAACCTGTAGCAAATAGAATAATACATACTGCCGCAACTGTCCAAAGAGCACCACACAACACTTTCCACCATGTAAGGTGTTTTTTGAGTGTGTCCAAATCTTCTTGCATACTATAGAGAAGTGCGCAAGTTTTTTTGTTCATCTCAATATCAATGTTCGCCTCTTTGGTAAGTGATTCAAAAGTATCCTCTGCTACTTCCTTGAATTTATTTTTAAAGACGGAAGCATATTCGTCTAATGGATCATAAATATCTTGTACCATAATATTAAGTATTTGAAGTTATTACATAATTTCTTCTTTAAAAGAAAGTTGCACGTGCAGCTTCCTTTGTTGCTTTTGAAGCAGAGAATGGGATACGAGTCGTATATCCTTGTCTTGCAGCTACAATCATCTTTGTTGGCCATGCAAAAATATCTCTATTCCACTGAGTTACGCGGCTATTATATACTGTTCGCGCAGCTGTGATTTCGCGTTGGAGATAGTTATTTTGTTGCATAGCGTCCGCAATAGCATTGTGTGCTTGGAGTTCTGGATAGGCTTCAACTTGTAGAGAAAATTTATTAAATGCGGTAGTCAACTGTTGATCAACATCTGCACGACTATTTTCATCAATAGAACCACTGCGAAGTGCTGCAACAGACTTCATTACATCCTTATCTAAATCTACTGCTCTATCTACAAGTTTTACGACATTGTTTAGAATCATTACACGTTGTTCTAAATAATTGTCAATTTCAGAAGCTGCACCTTGAATTACTTGTTCCAACTGTTGAAGATAACTACGCGCACTCACCTTCATAAATAGGAAAATAATTCCAGGTAACATACCACCTAAGCCAAGAATAAGAAGAATATTCGTGTCTCCAGTTACAAGCCAAGAGATAACAGCTACAATCGGGAGCGTTACCCACAAAGCTATTTCAAAAATTAATGAACCGACGCCAACCTTAACAGGCAATTGGCGATTAATAACATTGACATCTTGTCCTTGCTCATTTACAGGACCAGTCACTTCATCTAATAAGTTTGCCATAATTTTTTAGTTTTTTTCCAACTCTTACGCCTTCGTTGGTCTTGGCTTAAACATATGTATGTTTGTTATTTGTTTACTATATGCACACAAAAAAAGCGGGACTGCACTGTTGCTGTTCCGCTATTCGAGGCTCTCGCATTGCCCTTAGTATCCGAACAAGCAACACCGAAGCCCACGCCGATATGTACGCACACATACACATCCTCACGATGTGTATGGAGATAGATATACATACCCCGAGGACATCAAAATGCTGCAATGTGTTGAATACTAACTTGAAACTTGCGAGATTTCGAATAGCCAAACACATAGCGCTATTGACGCCTTTATTATGTCTGCAACCACCCCACCCAAAAGACATAATCCCAAGGCGTGGGCTGAATTACGGGTGCAAAGGTAGTGAATTATTTTGGATTGAGCAAGATTTTTGCAATTTATTGTAAAAATAATCGTTAGAGCCGTTAGGCGAGATAAGAAATAAAAATCGCTTGTTTTGCGATTTTTGTGTAGTGGACGCGCCTTTGGCGCTACTATTTAGAGTTTAGAGAAAAAGAAAATACCACTTATGCGAATTTAAAATTGCATAAGTGGCACTAAAAGAACATCATTTAACTATACATGCCACTCGTCTGTGGGATAGATTATGAACAAAAGACACCTTCAATAAAAATCTTCAAGCCTATGAGGATTAGAATCACACCACCAAGGATATTGACATTTATTCGAAGGCGAGTACCAACAATATGCCCCAGAACAAAACCAGTCATCGAAAAGGCAAAACAAGTGGCAGCAATCACACCTACTGCCAACCACAATACCTCAGGATGAGGAATAAAGATAACACCTGTCGCCAGCGTGTCCATTGATGTAGCGAAAGCTAAAGACAACAATCCAAAAAAAGAGAAATCGGCAAAATGAGCCTCATCATCTTCACCTTTGATGGAGTCATAAATCATCTTACCACCAATAAATCCTAGCAATGCGAGGGCTATCCAAGGTGCAAAACGCTCGAAGAACGAAGCGAAGAGGCTACCTGCAAAGTAGCCAATCAATGGCATGCCCGCATGGAAAACGCCAAAGAGCAATGCCATCAGCATTGGTTTGATATAGCGTGGCACATAGCCATGTGGAGAAGTAAGTCCCTTGCAAACCGATACGGCAAAGCAATCCATCGCCAATCCAATAGCCAGTAATATAATAGTTAGAATGCTCATATCTCTAAACAGTAGGCGCATGCGCCCTTCTCTAAACACTCTAATTAGCGTTTAGTGCGGTAGCGGGCTGATACTTTGCCTTTGGCGATGTTAGTGAGTTTCGTTTTGACGAACTGACGGCGAATAGGCGAAATACGATCGGTGAAGACATGTCCCTCAAGGTGGTCGTACTCATGCTGGATAATACGCGCAGCGAAACCATCATAAGTTTCCGTATGCTCGGTGAAGTTCTCATCCAAATAGCGAATCGTGATAGAAGCAGGGCGAATCACGTTCTCTGAGATACCAGGCAACGAGAGACAACCCTCAGAGAAAGTGGCGTCATCCTCGCTCTCCTCTATAATCTCAGGGTTAATAAACACCTTCTTAAAGTCCTTGCACTCAGGATAATCCTCTGCCAGTTCTGTTCCATCCACAATAAAAAGGCGAATAGCCTTGCCTATTTGCGGAGCAGCCAAACCGCAGCCCTCTGCCACAGCAAGCGTCTCCCACATATCAGAGAGTAATTGCTTGATGTCTAAGGACTCAGGAGTGATGTCTTCTGTGGGCTTGCGCAACACAGGTTGACCGTATAAGTATATTGGTAATGTCATTTTGTTTAGTGTTTACGATTGGTCACACAAAAGCAACATAAAGGTAAGGAATTGTGTGGTTATTGTATGGTTATTGTATGGTTATTGTGTGGTGCATACCGTTAACGAATACTATCTAAATAGCCTTCAAGGATGATGCACGCAGCGAGTTTATCAACTACAGCCTTGTCTTGTCGTTGGCTTTTCTTCATGCCTCCTGCAATCATAGCCTGATGCGCAATCACCGAAGTAAATCGCTCGTCATACTCCTTGAGTGGCATATTGGGAAATACTTTGCGGAAGCGGTTGATGAAAGGCTGAATATACTGCATCGATTCAGAATCCTCGCCGTTCATCTGGTAGGGATGTCCGATCACCACCTCATCCACCTGCTCTTTAGCAAAATAATCCGTCAACCACACTTCCAGCGTATGCGTGGGGATAGTAATAAGCGGATTAGCCGTTATACGGAGTGGATCCGTAACGGCTAATCCTGTTCGTTTACGACCGAAGTCTATCGCAAGTATTCTGCCCATTAGTCAGCGAGTGCCTCGTACTTATCGTTCATACCGAGACGGTAGTAGAGCGAGCGAAGTGAGTGCTTGTACTCAGCATTATCTGGCTCTAACTCATAAGCCTTTTGGCAATAAGGAAGCGCAATAGCTAGTTGAGCATCACTCTTAGCTTTTTCAATCTTGTACTCTTTGTCAGACAAGTAAGCAGCATCGTTGTTAATCTTAGTAGCATAGTCGCTATAAGCAATACCTAGTGCGTGCCAGAAAGCAGCGTTGTTTGGCTCAATCTCAGTAGCTTTCTTATAGATATCAAAAGATTGTTCGTACTCACCGAGAATAACAGCCAGAACAGAAGCTTTTGTCAAATAGTATTGACCAGCATTAGGCTCACGATTGATGGCAAGGTCAAGTATTTGAAGAGCTTCTTCCACCTTATTTGAGTTAATGTAAACATTAATAAGGTTTTGTGTAAACCAAGACTCCTCTGGGAACTTATCGATACAGTATTGCAAATACTCTACAGCTTTGGTAGTATCATTTTGATCTATATATATTTGGTAAATATACATATTAGATGAAATCACCTCATTGTGTAATGCATGAGTAGCAGCATGCTCTGAATTCATACGTTCAAATGCCTCCAAAGCCTCTGGATAACGTTGTGCCTCATAGGCAAAACGCGCTGCATAATACACGTTCGTATAATACGTACTATCCAATACAAACTCAGCTGCTGCCTTTGGATTATTCTTAATAATCTCTGATTCTGGAATGTTTACGTAGGTAATGTACATATCGTACGCACGAGAGTAATTATTATTGTTATACGCCTCTGAACCAGCCCAAAGCAAAGCAGGCGTTTTATAATATTCTATCATTTTAGGATAGATACTATTAGGTGTACGTTTGTCGTATTTAGGCTTTCCTTTTTTGTCATAAGAAATTGGATTTTGGGCTTTTTCGTAAGCGGTCTTCCAATATTTCAATGATTCATATACAGCATCACCCCACACATTAACATCAAAAGATTGATTAGTTTGACGCTTGAGATCAATAGCTTCAAACTCTTTATAGCCAATGTATCCAGCAATATACCATGTATTAGGTACATCTTTGGTTTCGTCGTTTTGCAATGCTTCTGTAATCGCAGCACGTGCTGCTACATAGTCAGGAGTTTCTGCCTCTGCAAGGTTGCGAGCGGCATTGACGTTTTTCTTTTGCGCGAAGCAGCCTGCGCTTATCAGCACGAGAGCTGCGAGAAAAATTGATTTTTTCATATTTGTAAAAGTTTAAAAAGTTTCTATAGTTTCACGCGCCATTGGCGCTTGTTTCATATTACTCTTCTGCGGTGGTTGTTTCCTCATTAGTTACTTCCTCAGCAGTAGTCTCTTCTACCTCCTCTTTAGGCACTACGCAGCCGAACATCAGCGTATCGTTGCGCTTTTGGAGCTCGATGAGCTTCACACCTTGAGTAGCACGACCCATCACGCGGATAGTATCCATCGCCATGCGGATTGCAGTACCTGACTTGGTAATGAGCATGAGATCTTGCTCGTCGGTCACAGCCTCCAGACCAATGAGGTTACCGGTCTTGTCGGTGAGGTTCATGGTCTTCACGCCCTTACCGCCACGGTTGGTGATACGATAGATTGGCTCACCATTCTCGTCGTCGAGGTCGGTACGCTTACCAAAGCCCTTCTCAGAAATCACGAGTACAGACTCCTTGCTACCCTCCTCAACACAAATCATGCCAATCACGCGATCTTGACCGTCTTCGTCGAGCTTGATAGCACGTACACCCGTTGCGGTACGACCCATTGGGCGAACGGTATCCTCTGGGAAGCGAACTACCTTACCGTTGTAGGAAGCCACCAACATTTGGCTATTGCCGTCGGTGAGTGTCACGCGAATCAGGCGGTCGCCCTCACGCAAGCCAAGGGCAATGATACCGTTGGCACGTGGACGGCTGTAGGATTCCAGAGTAGTCTTCTTCATCAAACCGTCCTTGGTAGCGAAGATGAGGTAGTGGTTTTGCACATACTCCATATCGTTGAGATTCTTCACGTGGATAAACGCGCAAACCTTGTCGCCCTTCTGGATGTTGATCATATTCTGCAATGCACGTCCCTTCGATTGGCGGTTGCCCTCTGGCAACTCATATACCTTGGTCCAATAGAGGCGACCTTGCTCGGTGAAGAACATCATGGTAGAGTGCATATTCGCTTGGTGAACGTACTCAATGAAGTCCTCATCGCGAGCGGCACTAGCTTTCGCACCTACGCCACCACGACCTTGCTGACGGAAGTCAGCCAATGGGGTACGCTTGATATAGCCGAGGTGAGAGATGGTGATGACCATATCGTCGTCGGCATACATATCCTCTGGATTGAACTCGGTAGCCATCTTAATGATACGTGTGCGACGCTCGTCGGCATATTTCTCTTTGATTTCAACGAGTTCGTTCTCGATTACTTCATAGCGCATCACCTCGCTTGCGAGCAGAGCGTTGAGGTGTTGGATAAGCTCTTGCAACTTCGCATACTCTTCTTTCAACTCGTCGATACGCAAGCCTGTGAGTTGCGAGAGACGCATATCCACAATCGCTTTGGATTGCAGGTTATCAAGATAGAAACGTGCTTCCAAGTTCGCTTGTGCATCAGCAGGAGTGCGGCTAGCACGGATGATCTTCACCACCTCGTCGATATTATCCACGGCAATGATCAATCCCTCCAAGATATGCGCACGCTCCTCTGCTTTCTTGAGTTCGAAGCGGGTACGGCGTACGACTACGTCCATACGGTGCTCGATGAAGTTTGCTACCATATCGTGGAGGTTCAAGAGCTGTGGACGACCCTTCACGAGGGCGATGCTATTCACAGAGAAGCTGGATTGCAATGCGGTGTACTTATAGAGCTTGTTGAGCACTACCTGTGCATTCGCATCGCGCTTAATCTCGATAATAATACGCACATCGCGTTTGGATTGATCGCTGATACCTGAGATACCTTCAATCTTCTTGTCGTTCACAAGGTCAGCGATATTCTTCACAAGGTCGGACTTCACTACGCCGTATGGCAACTCGCCAATCACGATACGCTCGCGACCATTGTCCTCGGTCTCAATCTCTGCCTTCGAGCGAATAATCACGCGACCGCGACCCGTCTCGTACGCGTCGCGCACGCCTTGATAACCATATATAGTACCACCTGTTGGGAAATCAGGCGCCTTGATATGCTCCATGAGTTCTGCCACGGTGATAGGCTCCACCTCTGGATTCTCCACACGTGCCACAGCGTTCTTCACGTATGCTACGCAGCCGTCAATCACTTCGCCCAAGTTGTGGGTTGGCATATTCGTAGCCATACCTACTGCGATACCGCTGGCACCATTCACCAAGAGGTTAGGGAAGCGACATGGCAATACCACTGGCTCGCGGAGCGAGTCGTCGAAGTTCAATTGCATATCCACGGTATCTTTCTCGATATCGCGGAGCATCTCCTCTGCAAGTTTCGAGAGGCGCGCCTCGGTATAACGCATAGCCGCTGCACCGTCGCCGTCGATTGAGCCGAAGTTACCTTGTCCGTCCACCAACACGTTACGCATGTTCCATGGCTGTGCCATACGCACTAATGTGCCATAGATACTGCTATCGCCGTGAGGGTGGTACTTACCCATTACCTCACCCACGATACGTGCGGATTTCTTGGTAGGTTTGTCGCTGGTATTACCCAACTCGTTCATTCCGAAGAGCACACGGCGGTGTACTGGTTTGAAACCGTCGCGCACATCGGGCAACGCACGTGCCAC
>JAFZGC010000107.1 GCA_017555595.1 Paludibacteraceae bacterium
CAAGAAACGAGGGCTTTTGACCCTCGTTTCCTTATTATATATATGTGTGTCGATTAACGCAGCAGCGCTTTGCCCAGTTTGCTAATCACAACGCCCTTGTACGAACGTATATCTACAGGCTGCCCCAAGAGGTTATACCATACGCCTTCGGTCATGTCCATCTCCACAGAAGGTGACTGCACATCGGTATAAGTGGTGTTGGTAAAGTCGAAGGAGATAACGCCATCTAGCTCTTGGATATTGGTGAGTTGCGTATGCGCGTAGGGCGCATATTCGGTGTATTCTGCATCGCCAGGGAAAGGCACATCCTGACGCGCACCGCCGTTGCGGTTATCGGTATATGGTGTTGAGCCATTGGCGGTTATCAGTTGAAAACGGGTCGTATTGTTGTTCGGCCTATTGTAGTACCAGTCGTCCGCATCATACACCACGCGCCATACCAGCATACCATGTCCAGGCAGATACGCATCCCAGCCCGTCATCTGGCGGTTCTCCAGGTAATAGGTAGTGTCGGTAGTCAGTGGACCATCCGCCGAGAGGACACCCGTGCGATTGAGTTGGCGATAAGTCATACCATCCGCAGGCATTACTACATGCTCATTGGTATATAATATCTGAGGCTCTACCCAACCCAAGTAGTACTTCTCCCACACCGACAAGTTGGGCGGTGTGTTGCCATTATTGAGGTAGTTGCCATTGCTCATCAATGCCCATGAACCAGGCACCAGCTTCGTATTGCCCGGTGCCGTATTGTCTGTGACATACAGATCCGCCAACCCCAGTACATGACCAAACTCGTGGCAGATAGTACCGATACTGGTACGAGCGCTTGAGTGATAGATCAACTCGTTGGAGCAGGCATAGCGCAGAATCGTCTTACCATCGAGTACAGGTAAGTTTTGGTCAGTAATAGCGCCCTGACTATTGTATCTGACATAGTATTCTTGTTGATAAGTATTGCCAAAGTACAATGCCGACTGCATGTCCCATGCATGTGGCCATATAGTTGTTGCAGGAGCACCTTCTGCTTGACTATAACCAGCATATAGAACATACACTAGATCCACATTGCCATCATTATCTTGGTCATAATTCGAAAAATCAACGCCCATAACCTGCGCACCTTTGCAAGCATCAATGACAAAATCTGCCACATAGCGGTCATCACCTTCATATGCAGCATCAGTACCATAGAAAGCTAATGTTTGAGGCAGTTTCACAGGACCTATCACATCAAAGTGGGGTGTGTAACGACCATTAGATTGGTCTTGGTAGTATTTTTTACACGAACCTATGGCACCATTATAAGTGTAGTTATCACTATTAGCTAACGAGTCAAACGACTGCACAGTATTACCCGCAGCCAAAGGAGTATCATCAAACTCTACTATAATCAGCAGTCCGCGCGATACTAGGTCGGATGCCTGTGCCTCGTTTGCTGCTGTGCGTTTAGCACGTTGTTGGGACACTATGCCATGCGGAATAGGTTGGCGTACTGGTTCCTCGATGTTTAGCCCAGGTAACGGAGCAACTGCCCATGTGCTGACGATGTTGGCTAGCCCAAATATGAGGCAAGCAATAGAATATCTAAAACGCTGTTTCATAATCATAATTCATTAAAAATTGCGCAAAGGTACTATTTTATTTGCAAATATGCAAAAAAATGTGTACTTTTGCACGCTAATTGGAAGAATATGGAAGTTTTCAAAACACCGATAGAGGGTTTGCTGGTCATCGAACCAACTGTTTTTCGTGATGCGCGCGGTTATTTTGTGGAGACGTACAATGAGCAACGTTACCGCGAAGCAGGCGTGGATGCTACTTTTGTACAAGACAACAAGTCGTGCTCTTCGTTTGGCGTAGTACGTGGTTTGCATTTCCAACGCCCGCCTTACACCCAAGCCAAACTGGTGAGTTGTGCAGAAGGGCGTGTGCTAGATGTAGCTGTGGACTTGCGCAAGGGTAGCCCTACCTATGGGCAACATTTCGCTGTGGAACTGGATGCTGATAGCCATCGTCAGTTCTATATCCCTCGCGGTTTTGCACATGGTTTCTCCGTGCTGAGCGAGCGTGCGGTATTTACCTATAAGTGCGATAATCTCTATCACCCTGAAGCTGATGGAGGTATCTCGCTTACCGACCCAGCGTTGAATATCGACTGGCAAATACCCAAGAGCCAGATGATACTTAGCGAGAAAGACAAACGTCATCCATTGCTCGCGGAATTGGATAATCCTTTTTAAACTAAGTAATAATATGAATATTCTCATTACAGGCGCCAATGGTCAATTGGGCAACGAGATGCGTGTCCTCTCGGTGCAACATACACAACATACCTACTTCTTCACCGACATTGCAGAACTAGATATTACTTCGCGTGAGGCGGTAACTCAGTTTGTAGTAGATAATGCTATTGATATTATCGTAAACTGCGCAGCCTATACCAATGTGGACAAAGCTGAGACCGACGAGGCGTTGGCCCATGAGATTAATGCTTTGGCTGTAGAAAATCTAGGTTTGTCAGGCGCACGAGTGATTCATATAAGTACGGATTATATTTTTTCGGGCGAAGCATGTGTACCCTATTCAGAAACGGATTCTGTCGCTCCACGCACTGCTTATGGTCGCACCAAGAGAGAGGGCGAAGTATTGTTGCAGGCTGTTTGTCCTGAGTCAATCATCATTCGTACAGCGTGGTTGTATTCCACTTTTGGTAATAATTTCGTGAAGACGATGTTGCGTTTGGGTCAAGATCGTGAGTCGTTGGGGGTTGTCTTTGATCAGATTGGTTCGCCCACTTATGCGGAAGACTTGGCGGTGGCAATTTTTGCAGCCATCAACGCTCCTGTTTGGCACGCAGGCGTATATCACTTTACCAACGAAGGTGTATGCTCATGGTATGACTTTACACATGAGATCTTCTCTCTCGCGCAAACCTTATTGGATAGGGAGGCTGCAGAGAAGATTGCATCTTGCCAACTTCGATCAATCCTTAGTAGCGAGTACCAATACCAGACACAGCGTCCTCATTATAGCGTGCTGAATAAGTCTAAGATAAAACAAACTTTTGGAATCTCTATCCCTCATTGGACGGATTCTTTGCAAGTTTGCTTAGAGAAATTATTGAAAGAGTAATCCTATTTGTTTATTCTTTATTTGTGGTCGCTGTGTGGTGCATGGCGATGAGTTTATTGTAACGTAAAAACACATAGATTGACATCAATAGGCTACCGACAAGGTCAAGTATGAGGTCGGTCATGGTGTCACGCAATGCTTCGTGTCCGCAAAGGGGAATGTCCTCCGCAGTCGTGATAGAGGCGGTAGTGGTAGCCATAAACTGCTGCGTATTCGTTCCGCAAAAAGCATCATACGCATACTCGCAAATTTCCCACACGGCTCCACAACTCAAACCGAAGATTAATACATAGAGTGCGAGAAAGAGTTTGTTGCTCAATACCAATTGATCTCGCTTTTCGAAGATAATCGTGATAATCCATAGCCCGACAAACGCCAGCACGCAACTAGAGAAGAGGTGCAGTACCGAATCCCACCATGAGTACTTGCCGTAGAAGTTCAATCCGTCGCCCATTACCATAGTTACGAAGCCAAACATGGCACACATCACCGTGATCATCAGCGGAATATGTATCATAAACCGCTTGCGTAAGAAAATTGGCAAAGTTAGGATTGCCAATATTACCATATACTGCAATGCGCAGAATATCAGCGCATTGACGGTGGTGTTGGGCTGGTAGCAGAGATAGACGACATTGCCTGTACCTATGCCAATGGTCAGCACAAAGAGGGCAAAATAGAGGCGACGGAGACTCTGATTGATGGGGCTATTGGGTTGCGCTTGCTTCATAGTTGCTGAGTATCAAGTCGATGAAATCATCCGAACTGCGAGTGTTGGCATGTTCTCGTTGTTGGCGCAACATCTGCTGACGATATGCCTTATCTTGGCAAAGGCGCATGGCTACTGCCACTTGTTGTGCTACATCGTTGGTGTAGTAAGACAAGCCGTGCTGATGGAAGAAATGCGCATTGCGGTCTTCCAATCCAGGAATAGGAACGGTGTGAATCAGAGGAATATGCTTGACAATGGCTTCGGTGGAAGTAACACCGCCTGGTTTGGTGAAGATGACATTCGAGGCATCCATCAGAAGCGATACTTGATCAGTAAAGCCCAACACCAATAGTTGTGGATTATCGGCGAACACCTCTTGCAACGAGTGGTGCATTTCCTCATTGCGACCACAAATGCATATTACTCGATCCTCGGGGCGGATTGCTTGAAGTAGTTGCTCTACTAGTTCACTTAGATTGCCAAAGCCCATAGAGCCAGACATCAGTAGGTACCAATGCCCCGTGGCATCGGAGATCTTCCACCCCATCTGTTGGGCGATCTTGTGGCGAGCACGAAGTTGCGGTTGACGCGTGGTGAAGAGTTGTTCGTCCACGGGAATACCAATAGGGATAATCTTCTCGCGTGGGATACCGCGCTCAGCAAACTCCTCAATCAAATGCTCGTGGGGGATGATATAGTAATCCAAGTCCGTTTCTGGCAAGAACGGGATGCAGGTGTAATCCGTCATCACGAAATAGGTCGGGATTTGCAGTTGAGCGTTGCGTTTGAGGGCAGTAAGCGCTTCTGCAGGGAAGAGGTGAACGCATACCACAATATCGAAGCCGTTGTCGATGATGAAGTGGTGGAGTCTCTCGGCGTAGAGTTTGTTGGCGCTATAGATGAGCGACTGACGCGAGTCGGTATTGTTGCTCACAAATCCGCCAAGCTTATACACCATCTCAAATAGCGACCCGCGGGTAGAATAGACATAGGCATTGCTGACGCGATAGGAGAGCGTTGCGCTGATGAGGGCTAAGGTATCTTGTATCTCGCATGCGATACCTCGTCTATCCATCGCTTTCTTCAGGGCTTTGGCGCAGGAGTTGTGTCCCTCTCCAGTGTTGCAGGATAAGATAAGAATTTTCATAGTGAGGCATATTGGTTTTGCAAGATAATCTGCAAAATCCATGCCAGAAGTGGTGGTATCCTCTATCTGTGACAATGCTCTATTGGTTCCTTGTCAATTATAGGTTTATGGTGGGTAGGTCGTATTAAAGGATCCTTCATAGATACCGACCTTACTGCAAAGTATTATCACTAAGGGCACCTAAACTACTTTAAAATTCAGTCATACAGATACTTACCAAACCATCACAAACCCATAATTACGGGAGAATTTAAAAGAGAATTTGCATATCTCGCAAAAAAGTACTACCTTTGCACTCTCTATTGAGAAATAAATCAACTTTCATGATGAAAAAAACGATCTTCCTCACCGGTGCTACAGGCACCATGGGTTATTCGGGTATGCAGGAGATCCTATGCTACCCAGAGCAATATCACTTGCGCATCCTTGCGCGTCCAAGCAAGAAGAACAAAGCGTTTCTTGCTCCCCTATTAGATAAGTTAGAAGTCATCTGGGGTGATCTCACCAACTACGATGATATCCTTCGTGGTGTTACAGGTGCTGATATCGTCCTCCACGTTGGCGGCATGGTGTCGCCACAAGCGGACTACCGTCCAAAAGCCACTCTCCGTACCAACATCTCTGCCGCTACTTATATCCGTAACGCTGTCCTCGCTCAACCTGAGGACAAACAACCCAAAGTCGTCTATGTCGGCAGTGTAGCACAGATGGGCGACCGCCGCGAACCGCTCCACTGGGGTCGCGCTGGCGACCCAATCTGCGTATCGGCATATGACCACTACGGTCTGACCAAAGCCGAGGCAGAGCGAATCATCACCAACTCCCCTATCAAGCAATGGGTATCCCTTCGCCAATCGGGTATCCTCTACCCTGCTATCCTCAAGAACTACGACCCTATCATGTTCCATGTGCCTATCCGTGGCGTGCTGGAGTGGGCGACCGTGGAAGATAGCGGACGCCTTCTTGAGCGCGTCTGCCGCGACGAGGTGCCAGAGGAGTTCTGGAAGAACTACTACAATATCGGTTCGGGTGCCGAGTATCGCATCAACAACTACGAGTTTGAGTGCCTCCTGCTGGATGCCATAGGTTGCCCTCGCCCAGAGAAGATCTTCAACGCCAATTGGTTCACTACTCGCAATTTCCACGGTATGTGGTATATCGACGGCGACCGCCTCGAGAACTACCTCCACTTCCGCGAGAACATACCCGTGAAGGATTATTTCAAGAAGATGGCGAAGGATAAGTCTGTGCCTGCAGGTATTCGTTTTGCAGCGAAGACCAAGATTGCCAAGTTCTTCCCTCGTTGCGTGAAACTCGCGATGTACGCCATGGCGATGTCCAAAGAGCACGGCACCCAATGGTGGATCAAGCACAATAAGACTCAACGCATCAGCGCCTATTATGGCACATTGGAGGCATACAAGGCTATCCCCGACTGGAAACATACCGACCTCTCGCATAACAGTGAGGAGTATGTCTTGCTCGACCATGGCTACGACGAGAACAAACCACTCGCCGACTTCACCCTCGAGGACATGCAAAAAGCCGCAGCTTTCCGCGGTGGCAAATGCCTTACCACGCCTGATTGCCTTATCGCCTCATCGCCTATTTGGGATACTCCTCTGGAGTGGGAATGTGCCGAAGGTCATCGTTTCACCGCTACTCCACGCCTTGTATTGCTGGGTGGTCACTGGTGCCCAGAGTGCATGCCTTATCCGTATAAGGATGACCCTAACGTTCGCCCATGGCAATGGGATAGGGTGGCTAAGAAGAACCCATTCTTTGCACAATTGTGGGCACCATTGCACGATGAAAACGAGGATAATGTATATGGTCCAGAAGTGTTTGATAGTTGGGAAAAGTAATGTTAAAAAATAAATTCCACATAAATACTTGCATGTATGCTAAATTTGTAGTAACTTTGCAGCCGAATTGACTCTTTTGATAAATTAAGTTTTAAGAAAAAGAAAATGCTAAACAATAATAACGGAATTAGAAAAGTATTTTTAATTTTCCGTTGTAATATGTAAAAAAAATGAAATATATTCATCCAGAAGCAAAGCTTCACCCTTCAGTACAAGTAGGACCATTTACATGCATTCATGGCGATGTAGAGATTGGAGAAGGTACAATAATTGATAGTAACGTAACTATTCATGATGGTGTACGTATTGGAAAAAACTGCCATATCCACGCAGGTGCAGTTATCGGTGGTGATCCACAAGACTTAAAGTACAAAGGCGAAAAAACATATGCCATCATTGGCGATAATACTACTATACGCGAGTTCGTTACAATCCACCGTGGTACCGCTAGTAAAGGAAAAACCATAGTTGGCAACTACTGTCTTATCATGGCGTATTGCCATGTGGCACACGATTGCCTCTTGCATGACCATATCATAATGTCGAATGCTACCCAACTCGCAGGCGAGGTAGTTGTAGATGATTGGGCTATCATTGGTGGTGGTAGTCTTGTACACCAGTTTAGTCATATAGGTGCGCACGCGATGATACAAGGAGGATCAAAAGTTAACAAAGATGTTCCTCCGTATATCATAGCAGCACGCGAACCAATATCCTATTGCGGCATTAACTCTGTTGGGCTTAATCGACGTAGTTTTACACAAGAGCAGATTACTGCTATCCAAAATGTGTATCGCTTAATGTATTTATCTGGTCTCAACGTAAGTCAAGCGGTAGCACAAATCGAGGATACATTACCAAAAAGCCTAGAAAGAGACATTATTCTTGACTTTGTAAAAGGCTCACCACGCGGTATCGTAAGAGGGTATAATTGAAGTTAAAATAACTTTTTAATAGCTTTTCTTGCATATTTGCATTTTTTATAGTACCTTTGCGAACTCTTTTATTTATAACGCGAAATTTATTAGTACTATGTTAAGAGATATTTTATCAATCACAGGTAAACCTGGACTTTACAAATTGGTTAATCGTGGAAATAATATGCTCATCGTTGAGTCACTCCTCGATGGTAAGCGCACCCCTACTTATGCGCGCGATAAAATCGTGTCGTTGGGAGAAATCTCTATGTACACCATGGGCGAAGATATTGCACTCAGTGAAGTGCTGACCAAGCTGGGCGAGAAAGAAGGGTTGAAAGAAACTACAATTGATCCTAAGAAAGCGGACAATGATGAGTTACGCAACTTTTTCGGCGAAGTATTGCCTGACTTTGACCGCGACCGCGTATATCCAAGCGATATCCGCAAACTCATCCAATGGTATAACATCCTTGTCAACGCAGGAATCACTGATTTCACAGTAGATGAGGAGGGTGAAGAAATTTCCTTGGAAGAGAAGAAAATTGAAACAAAGAAACCTGCTCCACAAGCACAAGTGAAGACCCAAAAAGCAGCAGCTTCATCGGTTCGTACAGGCGTAGGTGCTAAAAAAGGTTGATTCTTCAGGATATCATTAATATCATAGAATCTGTAGTTCCCTTGAGTTACCAAGAGTCTTGGGATAATTCGGGACTGCAGGTGGGTGACCGCAATGCAGAGGCACATGAGGCATTGTTGACCGTGGATGTAACAGAATCCGTGGTCAATGAGGCTGTTTCTTTGGGTTGCGATTTAATTGTATCGCACCATCCACTATTGTTTCGAGGGCTGAAGCAACTAACTGGTAGCACACCACAAGAACGTTGCGTGGAGAAAGCGATCCGTCATGGCATAGCCATCTATTCGGCTCACACCTCAATGGATAGTTATCTGCATGGAGTAAGCGGGCGCATGGCAGAGAAATTGGGCATAGCCAATTATCGCGTATTAATTCCTTCGTCAAACGATTCGGAAGTGGGGCTGGGCGTAATAGGCGAAATAACAAAGGAAATGGATGATGAGGCATTTGTGGCGCATGTAGCAAAAGTATTCGCTATGCCAAATGCAGCCTTGCGTTGGGTAGAAGGAGCGAGACGAAAGGTGAAGAAAGTAGCACTATGTGGTGGTGCGGGATCGGAGTTCATGGAGCAAGCTATCGCACAAGGAGCAGATGCCTTTGTGTCGGCTGACTTCAAGTATCACGAACTACAAAGTGCGTATCAACGTATCACTGTTGTGGATATGGACCATTGGGCAAGCGAACACTTCACGAGAGAGATATTTCAAGAGTTATTGTCTCCTTATATCTCCACGCGCATAGCGCACGCGGACAAGAGTCCTATAAGGTATTTCTAACCTTTAATCTCTAATCTTTAACCTAAAAAGAATATTAACATTAAACAACATACAATTATGGCAAAAGAAAAAGTAGAACAAGAGTTGACCGTAGAAGAGAAACTACGTGCTCTGTATGAATTGCAAACAGTAAATTCTAAAATTGATAGTCTGCGTATTTTGGCAGGCGAGTTGCCCCAGGAAGTAAAAGATATGGGTGACGAGGTAGAAGGTTTGAAAACCCGTTTGACTAATATTGAGAATGGCATTAAAGAGTGTGAAATGGGAATCTCAGAGCACCGCGTTCGCATTGAAAATGCTAATGCTGCTATTTCACGCTATAAGGAACAACAAAACAATGTTCGCAACAATCGCGAATATGACAACTTGACCAAAGAGATTGAATATCAAGAGTTGGAAATCGAAGCTTCACAACGCAAGATTCGCAACTTTACAGCAGATCTTGAGATGCGTCAAGCAGATAAAGCTAAAACAATTTCGGATATAGAAGACAAAACTGTTGATCTTAACCAAAAACGCAACGAATTAGATTTGATTTTGGCAGAAACGAAAGAGCAAACAGAAAAGTATATGGTTCGCGCAGCAGATCTTGAAAAGCATATTGATGAACGTCTTATTACAGCGTTTCACCGTATCCGCAAAAACGCTCGCAATGGTTTAGCTGTTGTAAAAGTAGAGCGTGATAGCTGCGGCGGTTGCCACAGCAAGATTCCAGCACAACGTCAATTAGATATTCGCTTGCACAAGAAAATCATCGTTTGCGAGTTCTGCGGACGTATCTTGGTAGATACCGAAATCGACGCAAAGAAGAAATAATCTGCTATGGCTGAAGACCTCCAACCTATAAGCACCTATAACGACGATAACATCGTCCACCTCGACGACCGCGAACATATTCGCCGTCGTCCGGGTATGTATATCGGTAAGTTGGGCGATGGTAAGCACGACGATGATGGTATCTACGTGCTCATCAAAGAGACTATCGACAATTCGATCGACGAGTTCCGCATGAACGAAGGCAAGGTGATCGAGGTGAGTGTGCGTCCGTATACCGATGAAGCGGGTTATGCGGGCGAAGTGGTGTGCGTGCGCGACTATGGTCGAGGCATTCCATTGGGTAAGATGGTGGAGGCCGTATCGCTGCTGAATACAGGTGGTAAGTATGACACCAAGGCCTTTAAAAAATCCGTAGGTCTGAATGGTGTGGGTACCAAAGCCGTGAATGCGCTGAGTTGGAAATTTGTGGTGCAAAGCTTCCGCGACGGCAAGACCCGTCGTGCGGAGTTTAAGCAAGGACACCTCGTATCGGATACCGACGTGCAAGATTACAACGGCAACGAGAAACGCGGTACATGCATCGAGTTTGTGCCTGATAATAGCCGCGGTCTCTTCGAGAACTACCACTTCCGTGATGAGTTTATCGAGACCATGATGCGCAATTATGCGTATCTCAACACCGGGCTCACACTCGTTTACAACGGCAAGAAGTATATGTCGAAGAACGGATTGTTTGACCTCCTGACCGATAACATGACTGTCGAGCCACTCTATCCAATCATTCACCTGCAAGGCGAAGACATCGAGATTGCGCTCACCCATACCAATCAATCGGGCGAGGAGTATCACTCCTTCGTCAATGGTCAGCACACGATCCAAGGCGGTACTCACCAAGTGGCCTACCGCGAGGCAATAGCCCGCACAATCAAAGAGTTTTTTAGCAAAAACCAAGAGTACAGCGACATCCGCAACGGCGTAGTAGGCGCCATCGCCATCAATGTCTCCGAACCTGTGTTTGAGAGCCAAACGAAAGTAAAGTTGGGCTCGAAAGACATGTCACCCGAAGGTGGATTGTCGGTAAATAAGTTCGTTGGCGACTTTATCAAGCAGCAGCTCGATAACTATCTTCATAAGAATCAAAACACGGTGGAGGTAATGCTGCAGAAGATTCAAGAGTCGGAGAAAGAGCGCAAAGCTATCGCTGGTGTCACCAAGGCAGCGCGTGAACGTGCGAAGAAAAACCTCTTGAATAACCCTAAGTTGCGCGACTGTCAGGTGCACTACAACGACGCTAAGCCAACCAAGTCAGCTAAAGATGCGGATGACGATTTGCGCCAAGAGAGTAGTATCTTCATTACGGAGGGTCTTTCTGCTTCGGGCTCTATCACCAAAAGCCGCGATGTACGTACACAAGCTGTGTTCTCGTTGCGTGGAAAGCCGCTAAATAGCTTCGGATTGAGCAAGTCGGTGGTGTATGAGAACGAGGAATTTAATTGTCTGCAATCGGCGTTGAACATCGAGGATGGTTTGGATGAATTGCGCTATAACAAAGTAATCATCGCAACCGATGCCGATGTGGATGGTATGCACATCAGATTGCTGATGCTGACCTTCTTCTTGCAATTCTTCCCAGATCTCGTGAAGAAAGGACACGTATATATCCTGCAAACGCCACTCTTCCGCGTAAAGAATAAAAAAGAGACACGCTATTGCTACTCCGAGGAAGAACGATTGAAGGCCATTGAGGATTTGAAACCAAACCCAGAAATCACCCGATTCAAAGGTTTGGGAGAGATTAGTCCAGATGAGTTTAAGGGCTTTATCGGTACGGGTATTCGCTTGGATCAAGTGACATTGCGCAAGGAGGATGCGGTGAAGGATCTGCTGAACTTCTATATGGGCAAGAACACTACCGAGCGCCAAAACTTTATTATCAACAACTTGGTTGTAGAAGAAGATGTGGAGTAGTATACTGCCATTGATATTATTCGTTTGCCTCGGTATAGCGATACTTATTATATTTGAGGTACGCGCGCGCAAAGAGCAGCAAGTCAATAGCGATCAGAGCGAACAACCCATGACGAACAGCGATACGTCCGATAACCAAAATAATGACGACGGCTGCTGTGGTGAGCACTTGGTTTGCGAACGTGAAACCTTGTTGCAAACCAATGCGAAAGTAGAGTATTATGACGACGAAGAGTTAGATGCACTGATTGGTATAGCCGCAGAAAACTATACAGCAGAGCAATATCAAATGATCCGCGAAGTGTTTGATACCTTACAGGCAAAAGATGTACCAGGATGGGTACGTAGCATTCAACTGCGCAATATTCAGTTGCCGCTTGACATCCGCGAAGAGGCATTGCTCATCGTGGTAGAACGACGAAAAGCATAGATTCCTACGATTGTTATCACCATACTGACGACACCCAACCATAGGGTGTCGTTTGTACCTATAGCGTCTATCTCTTCAATATTCCATCCCTTACGTAGTGCTACGAAATAGAGGATGACAGCAGTAGCGTTATTGGTAAAGTGCATCAGGATAGGTGTCCACAGACTGCCTGTCCATACCAGCATATAGCCAAACAACGCACCCATCAGCATGCGAGGTAAGAAACCATAAAACTGCATATGTATCGCCGAGAAGAGTATCGCGCTACACCAGATAGCCATGTGAGGAATACTCTCGCTTTTAGTCTTTATCCTTTCACCTTTCGCCTGAAACAACTTTATCAGTACACCTCGGAAGGTGAGTTCTTCAGCTACTGCAGGTAGCAGTGCCATCAGTAAAATATTGATAATCAATCCGCCAATGGTAGTTACACCGAGGAATTGTTCAGTCAGTAGTTTTGCGCTCTCTTCCGACGTCTTCATCCATTGCTCCAATGTTTTGAGGAACGCAGGTAATGTCATCTGTTGGTTAAGATATCCTAATAGATTAATCGCAGGTAATGCAACAAGCATTAGTAATATCGCTGCTCCATAAACTTTGAAACTTTGAAACTTTGAAACCTTTAACCATTTCAGGGGCTCTTGAGCCCATAAGTATGCCATACACAGTGGGGGCAGCAAAAACATGGCAGATGACTGAAAGAATTGTACCCACTTCAGCGCGTTTATGGATAGTGGTTGTTCAAAAAAGAATATGCTTCCTGCGGCGAGTATGTTCAAGAATAGTATGCATCCTAACCATTGGATGACTTTCAGTGCCACATGTGATTGTTCGTATTTTCCTTGAAGTGCCATAGTTAATCTAAATAACCACCTCAAAAAGAAGTGGTTATTTCTCAGTTTTGTCGGGATGACAAGATTTGAACTTGCGACCTCCGGTCCCCCAGACCGTTGCGCTACCGGGCTGCGCCACATCCCGCGTCATCGGAATGAGTTTGCAAGAAGAAACTCGCGATGCGAGTTTGGCTTGCCGCCATTCCTCCTCTTAAATCGAAAGCAACTTTCGATTTAGTTTCTTTGCTATGCGGCTACATCATTTAAGGCTCTGCCGAAAGCGCTGCAAAGGTACTGCTTTTTTTTAAAATATGCAAATTTTATAACAATAAAGTTGGAAAATAATATACCTTATTGTATATCTAAGTAATACGCGTATAACTAACGAATAATCTCCACTTTATCAATTATCTCATAAGAATGAAGATTATACGTCTTAATAGATAATGAAGTTGGAGTAATAAATATATGTTCATATACAGGCTTACCTGATAGTGATGCCTCGTATGTATTATTCGCTTTTACAGGATACTTCTTTGTAGAAGCATTGGTGCTAATAAACACTGTGGGCTCCTCTTTCTTCCAGAAGCGGGCTTTGTAGTACTCGGTACGGCGAGCATAGTTGTGGTCGTGACCAGAGAATACCACATCTGCCTCGCGCATGGCGCTATGAAAAGCTGCCCACATCATCGGATTACTTCTTCCTTCTGCAGTACTATACACAGGATGGTGCATTATCACAATCGTGAATTTCTTACCTGCCTCGCGCAAGGTTTTCGTTAACCAAAACGCTACTTGTGTATAGTCTGAAACGCGATGCAAACCGTCGGTGTCAATAGCAATCAGTCGCAAGTGTGGGAAGTCTATATAGTAACTAGTGCCTAAGAAGCGAGCAGGACCATTTTGTGGATTAGGGAAAATCTCTTTCCAATGCTCGGGCAGCGTTTTTACCACGCCTTTGAGGTACTCATGGTTGCCTGGAATAGCCACAATAGGCAGCGAATCGAGGCGTGTGCCAAGCAAAGATTGGTACATCAACTGCTCGTAGTAGAGATATGGTCGCTCCATCCAATCGCCCATCTGTGCCCAAAACTGAATATGGGGATGACGCTCCGATAGAAGCGACATATCGCTATTGCTGAGCGAGTTATGTATATCGCCCAATAGAAGAAACGATAGTGTGTCGCACTGCAACGCGTGCAACACACTATCATTATTGAATGTAACGAAACGGTGGTCAATCTCTGGCTCTGTCCACTCTGGTTCAGCAGGATTACCAAACCATGCTTGCCAACGCAATGAGCATACGATAGTCGTAGCGGTCAGCAGGACAAGCGCAATGATTAGCCCAACCCAGCGTTTCATTAGAATGGCAAGTCAGTTGTTTCGTCCACACCTGCAGCAGCATCGAATGTTGCTACATTAGCTTGTGGAGCAGCCACAGGGGCTGGCGCAGCAACCGCAGCAGGAGCAGCAGTAGCATCTACTACACCTTGTTGAATCTTCCATGCACGGATAGAGGTGTACCAACGACCATTGAACTCACGGCTCTCGATATCGAAAGACACAGTCACGATGTCGTCTAATTGGCAAGGATTAGCTTTGATTCGATCTTCGCCAAACACCTCAAAGTGCACCTTACGAGGGTATTGCTCTTGAGTCTCAAGTACATAAGCTTGGAGTTTCCACTCCTTGCCAGATGTTTTGCTTACGCCACCTTGCTCTGGCAATACTTGTATAATCTTTCCAGATACTTCCATAATTCGAATTTTGAATTAAGAATTATCCTTTGATTGCTGCTACACCTGGGAGTACTTTACCCTCGATAGCCTCGAGCAATGCACCACCACCAGTAGAGATATAACTTACACGGTCAGCCATGCCGAACTTGTTCACGCATGCTACGCTGTCGCCACCACCAATCAAGCTGTATGCACCATTGTCGGTTGCAGTAGCGATTGCTTCAGCGATGGCCTTAGAACCAGCAGCGAAGTTGTCAAACTCAAACACACCTGCAGGACCATTCCAAAGGATAGTCTTAGCACCTTCGATAGCAGCAGCAAATGCTTTGCGGCTCTCTGGACCAGCGTCTACACCTTCCCAACCCTCTGGGATAGCGTTGCTTGGGCATACTTGAGTATTTGCCTCGTTGCAGAAATCGTCTGCTGCTACGCAGTCGGTTGCCAATACGAGGTTAACACCTTTTGCTTTAGCTTGAGCGATGATATCAAGAGCGAGCTCGAGTTTGTCGTTCTCGCAGATAGATTTACCAATCTCACCACCGTTAGCCTTAGCGAAAGTATAAGTCATACCACCGCAGAGGATGAGGTTGTCCACCTTGTCCATGAGGTTCTCGATGATACCGATCTTGGTAGATACCTTAGAACCACCCATGATAGCGGTGAAAGGACGCTTGATGTTTTTGAGGATGTTATCTACAGCCTCTACCTCTTTCTCCATGAGGTAGCCGAGCATCTTGTTGTCAGCATCGAAGTAGTCAGCGATCACAGCTGTAGAAGCGTGCTTGCGGTGAGCGGTACCGAATGCGTCGTTTACATAGCAGTCAGCGTAGCTAGCGAGAGTCTTAGCGAACTCTTTTTGGCTTGCCTTCATCGCTTTCTTAGCCTCTTCGTATGCAGGATCCTCTTTGTCGATACCTACTGGTTTGCCTTCCTCTTCGCCGTAGAAACGGAGGTTCTCGAGAAGAAGTACCTCGCCAGCCTTGAGGGCAGCAGCTTGCTCAGCAGCCTTAGCACAGTCCTCAGCGAATTGTACTGGAGTACCCAAAGCAGCGCTAACAGCGTCAACGATTTGCTTCAAGCTATATTTAGCAACCACTTTGCCTTTTGGTTTACCCATGTGGCTCATGATGATGAGCGCACCACCCTCTTCGAGGATGTGTTTGAGGGTTGGCAACGCACCGCGGATACGGGTGTCGTCAGTGATTTGTCCGTTCTCGTTCAATGGCACATTAAAGTCCACGCGAACAATCGCTTTCTTACCAGCGAATTTGTAATCATTAATTGTCATAATCGTGTATAATTTAATTGTTTAATATTGTTCAAAGTTGGGTAGTGTGGTGTAGTGTTGTTTAGTGTTGTACTACTTTTGCCCAATTTGGGTGCAAAGTTACAATAAAAAAAGCATATATACAAATAAACATGCATTTTTTTGAAAAAGTGTCACTATCAATAGCACATTTTGCCTATTTTTAAGCTATCTGAAGATTAGGCGACCTGAAGGAGTAGCGGGGAGCGTAACTCCGACCATAGAGAGGCACGAGCATAGATGAAGAAGTGCCTTGAATGGCACTTCGAGTATTGCGTCCGAACTATTCCCATAGTGAGGAATTAACGCGATACATAGAATAGAAGAAAGAAGGAGATCTATGGGAGTCCTGGGGGCTTTCTATGGGCTTTTAGTGGTGGCGATTTGACTATAACTTCTCCACTCGCACCACACAATAACCACACTATTACCAGACAATAACCACACTATTCCTTTCACTTCCGTGTCGGAGCAGTGAAGTTTGATAGAGAAGTGAAAAACTCACCCTGCAAATCCAACGACTTGCAGGGTGAGAGAGACAATAACCATTATGGAAACTTTATCATTACTCTATTGTTTCTATAAACTGAATTGCAGCATCTTTCATCGGTTTAAATGCATCCCCCATAGAGGTAGAACAATCCAATACTAATACTACCGCTATTCGTTTGCTGATTTCCTCTTCTGTAGATGCTTCTTCTACATCAGTATAATACATCTCACCATCCATAGAAACTTCTATTGAATATGTAAATTGCATCTCTTTACCATTACGCACATATTTTAGATTGTTCAATGGAATATGTACTTTGCCTGTTTCCGAATTCACCACACCACTAGCTGGGTGATCAAAACTAGCTCGCCCATATTCTGTATTATCATAGTCTAAAGAATAACCAGTAGTAGGATTTCCAGACATTTTTGCATAAATAACATCAGATGATCCATCTTCACCCCAGAACTTTAAACGAAAATATTTGTAGTAATCTGTATAATAACCAGGATTCGTTTTAATTACAACATTTTTGGCAGAAGCTAACATTGCTTTTGCTATATCTTCAAAAGTTGGTTGCAAATTCCAAGCAGATGTTGCATTGTAATAATTTCCTGAACCAGTCACTACTTTCTTCATCTGTTTACCAAATCCCATATCGTCACCAAATCCAATTGCATATGAATTTAATCCTGTACGTTTCAATAGATCTTTGCGAGCTTCATCATATACCATATTAGGTGCTACACTTCGTCCTTCTTCACCCCATTTCATATTAGAATAGTTGTCTGTACCATCAGAGAAATTTAGCATAAATATATGATCAAAAGTAGGTAGTCCCGCTGCATCAAATTGCATATTTCCTTTACTTACGGCATAGGCAAAAGAAGTGAAGTCCTTATCATTCTTTTGATCTCCAATGAATGATTTAACATCTTTTAGATTGTTGGTTAATGCTAACTCACGAATATCCTGATTAAATGCTACAACACCAACATATACATCTTTTTTACCTGTTGGTAAATCTGGATTGTTAGATTCGTTGTTGCATGATAGAAATCCAAAAGACACAGTGATACTTAATAGTAACCATAAATAATTGATTTTATTCATAATGATAATTTTATTTATTGCCTACTCTTCATCGGATTTTCGGCTGCTTCCGTTTGTTATTTAGTTGATTGTTTAACAATTGTAGAGGCATACAAAAAAAGCGTGAAACTTGCCTTTGCCAGTTCCACCTTTAGAGGCTGTCGCATTGCCTTGGAATTTAGAACCGACAACGCGAAGCCCACGCCGAATATAAAATACACTCTCGTGCTACAATAGTTAAGGTACGCGGTGCGCACATGTATATACGCGAAAGACGTACCAAATAGGCACAAGAGGGATAATCTATATCCCGTAGGGCATCTATCGTTGCTAAGTCCTGAAATTCCTGAAACTTGCGACATTTCTAAAGGTCAGAACAGAGCGCTAATAAACGCCTTTTTAATATGTCTGCTACCCTCCGCCAATGATGTCAGACATCCCTCGGCGCAGGTTCACGGTGCAAAGGTAGTGAATTATTTTGGATTGAGCAAGAAAAAAATCGCGAATATGAAATTATTCGCGATTTTTAGTTTAGATATGGCACAAGATGCCTCGGCGGAACACCGCCGAGAACTCTTTACTTCTTCTTGCCTGCAACCATCTGCTGCCACTTCTTTTTAGCGAAGTCCATAGTGTGGTTGATGAGATACATGCCCCAATGATCGTATATCTCAGCATCTGAATCCTCAATATACTGCTCGGTGGCGTTGGCTGCGCTGTCGGAAATGATAAGCAGTTGATCGCCTGCCTCCAACTCTGAATCGCCTGTAGGCACAAAGAACTCCTCACCACGGCGCACCATGATAATCAGCAGTTTAGTATCGAACTTAATATCTCTTAGACGCGCACCATTGGTAAGCATTTCAGCAGTCACCTCTTTCTCTGTTGCCACAGACTCTACCTCCTCGGGTAGGTCAATCTCGAAGTGCTTGAGTTTCTTTTGCTCTTGAGGTGGCATGGTCAGGCGGAGCTTCCTTGCCATCGCCGAGAGCGAAGTACCTTGTACGATAAGTGAGAGCAAGGTGCAGAGGAAGACTACATTAAATATAAGGTCTGCGTGAGGCACTTCGTTCGCCTTGCAGAGGATGGCGAAGATGATAGGTACAGCACCTTTGAGTCCGACCCAGCTGAGCATCATTTTGTCATTGGTGCGATACTCCTTGAAGGGCAGCATACAAAGGAAGACGGACAACGGACGCGATATGAGCATCATCACCACGCTGATAATCAAGCCCGCGAGGATAACTTCGAGTTGGAAAAGCTCATGCGGACGCACCATCAGACCTAAGACGAGGAAGATAACCAACTGGCTAAGCCATGTCAGTCCGTCGAAGAAACTACGCGTTTGGCGCTTGCGGGTGAACTTGCTATTGCCAATCACCAAACCGCCGATATACACGGCGAGATAGGTGTTGCCCTTGAGGTAGTATGTAGCGGAGAAGATGAAGATACATGCCGTGAGCACCATGATAGGGTAGAGCGACTCGTTGCTGAGTTTGGATTTGCGCATGAGGTTGACAATGACCTTACCAAAGATAAAGCCCATGACAGCACCCATAACCAATTGTACGACAATATCTTGCACTACGGTTAGGGCGGTGACATTGCCGCTTGTGGCGGTCACTACACCGATGAGGGTGGTGGTCAACACATATGCCATAGGGTCGTTAGCTCCAGACTCCAACTCGAGGAGTGGACGGAGGTTGTGTTTCAAGCCTATTCCGTTGGTGCGAAGAATAGAGAAGACCGATGCCGAGTCGGTGGAAGACATAGTGGATGCCATCAGCAGTGCTACGGGTAGGGATACCGCAGCAATGGCGCTAAACCAGCCAAAAACTACATAGATAATACCGCCCGTGATGAGCATGGTCAGCAGTACGCCGATGGTTGCCAAGGTCAAACCAGGAGCGATGACAGGGCGAATGTCCGAGAGTTTGGTGTCTAAACCACCCGAAAACAGGATGATACACAGGGCAATGGTGCCGATGGCTTGGGCGGAATCTACGTTTAGCATGTAGCCGACACCTTCTTCATTGACAATCTTACCCAGTCCGTCGGGACCAAACAGCATACCCACTGCCAAGAACAAGAGCAGGGCAGGTACGCCGAACTTATAGCCGATTTTATCGGTGAAAATGCTCGCAAAGAATAGGAGCGAGAGTACGAGGAGGATGAGTTCTACTTGCATGCGTTAGGAGTTCTAAAGGTTCTAAAAGTTTTAAGGGTTACTCTACGCCAAGGAGTTGCTTGATGGCTTCTTGCCAGTAGTCAAGTTCGTGGTAGCCTTGAGCAACACGTGGACCGCCTTCCATAGGGCAGAACACCACGGTTGGATAACTGCGGACACCGAATAATGCAGCTACCTCAGGTTCCTTCTCCGCATCCAAGGTATAGACATACACTTTGCCCTCGTATTGCTTGGCCACCAGCTCGATGATAGGGTGCAGCTTCTTGCACCAACCGCACCAAGTGGTGGAGAAATCAATCAGACAAGGTTTGTCACCTATGTATTTCCATTGAGGTTGTTGACCAGAAGCGAGATCATAGTAGCATACTTTCTTTTTGAAGTCTTCGGTAGAGAGGTATGTAAGCCCCTCTGAATAGGTGGACAGCGCAAAAATCGCCATTAAAACGGTAAAAAAGAGTCTTTTTCGCATAATTAAAGATATTTGGGTGCAAAATTACAAAAAAAAATGTATATGTGCAAGAAAAATCTTTTTTATTGCCATAGGCTACATTTTTTTACAAGAATTTCGGGGGAATACGTAGCAGGCGGAGTCCGAAATTACAAAAAAATCGTAACTTTGCAAACTTTATTGGTAATTTTTAATTATGTAATAATCGTTTGAGCCCTATGGGCAAAATAAGAATTATGATTTTTGAATTATCTTCGCTTTTGCAAAATGTACCACAAGGGCAGTTATTTGTGCTGACGGATACCAATTCCGCCGAGCATTGTTTGCCACTTTTCGCCGAATCCATCGGAGAAACTCCTTATCATTTACTCACCATAGAGGAAGGCGAGAAGAATAAGAATTTGGCATCTGTGCAGCTCGTTTGGGATTTTTTGCTCCAGCATTGTGCCACCCGCGAGGCGGTGTTGATTAACTTAGGTGGTGGTATGATTACCGACTTGGGTGGCTTCGCTGCGGCAACCTATATGCGTGGTATTCGTTTTGTAAATATACCCACCACCTTGCTTGCTATGGTAGATGCTTCGTCTGGTGGAAAGACAGGCTTTGATTATCAAGGAGTGAAGAATGTGATTGGCGCTTTCACCCAGCCTATGGCTACGCTAATTGATCCTATTTTTCTGCGTACCTTACCTGCGAGAGAACTGCTGAATGGCTTTGCTGAGATGCTGAAGCATGCATTAATTGCGAGTCAAGAGGAGTGGGTGAAATTGTTGCAATTGGCTGAGGAGGAACCGTCTCAAGAGCAGTTTGTAGCAGTACTATCTGAGTGGGAACTACTGCGCAATAGTATTGCTATTAAGGAGCAGGTGGTGGCAGAAGACCCTCTTGAGGCAGGCAAGCGCAAGATACTGAACTTCGGACACACTATTGGGCATGCGATAGAATCGGCTGCATTGGAGAATATTGAATTAGGAATTAAGAATTTTGAATTGAGTCCATCCCATGGCTATTGTGTTCTCTGGGGAATGGTGGCAGAGGTGTATCTGAGTATGGTGCATGCAGGTTGTCCGCGCGAGGTGTTGCAGCAACTAACACAAGTGATGTTGCAATACTATGGTAGGCCAGAATGTAACTGTAAACAACGTGAACAATTGATAGAGTGGATGATACATGATAAGAAGAACACTCAATCATCCTGTTCAATACAAATCAATTTTACCTTGATAAATGATGTGGGGAAACCTATTATTAATCAGTTTCTACCTTTATCAGCTATCCACGAAGCCATTGAATATCTATTCAGTATCTAATTTTAGAGTCATTTTAATGTGGTCGCTTTAGTAAAAAAATCCAGAATGGTTGCATATGTGAGAAAAAAGTAGTAACTTTGCAGCCGATTATTGCGTTATTGCGTATGCGGTTAAAAAGTAATGTAAATATTAAAAATCGTCGAGCTACATTTGACTACGAGATACTGGAACGATATACGGCAGGTATTCAACTCTTTGGGACAGAGATTAAATCTATCCGCGAGAGCAAAGCTTCGCTCGTTGATACTTATTGTCAGTTTATTGGAACAGAGTTATGGGTGAAGCAGATGCATATTGCTGAATATCGATTTGGTAGTTATGCTAATCACGACGTTAAGCGTGATCGTAAATTACTCTTAAATCGTAAAGAATTACGCAAATTGCAACGTCAAGTACAAGATACGGGCAAAACTATTATTCCTCTTTGTTTGTTTATCAATGACCAAGGGTTAGTCAAAATGGAGATCGCGCTCTGTCAAGGTAAACACTCCTACGATAAACGGCAAGCATTACGTGCCGCCGATGATAAGCGCGAACTACAACGTGCAATGAAAGAGTACATATAAAATTAACATGATAACTGATATTGTGCCATGCGTTTTGTGGATATCATAGGTCAAGAAGATGTGAAAAATCAATTGCGTCAATCCGTTCGTGATGGACGTGTGGCACACGCGCAACTCTTTACTGGCATTTCGGGTGTTGGCAAGTTTGCTCTTGCTTTGGCATATGCTCAATATCTTGCTTGTCCGAATCGCTCGGAAGAAGATTCTTGTGGTGTGTGTGCTAGTTGTTTGCAGTACCAAAAATTACAGCATCCAGACTTGCATTTTGCTTTCCCTATTGTGAAAGGTGATATAGGAGATGTATGTAACGATTTTATAGATAAGTTTCGCAGTTTAGTTTTATCTACTCCTTATTTTGATTTAGACGATTGGTATGCTGAATTGGGTGTAGAAAACAAACAAGGAATGATTTATGAAAAAGAAAGTGCAGAGATTCTTCGTAAATTATCACTCAAGAGTTTTAGCAATGGCTACAAAGTGTTGATTATTTGGATGCCAGAAAAGATGCATGTTTCTTGTTCAAATAAATTGTTGAAATTATTAGAAGAACCCCCTACTAAAACCCTATTTTTACTTGTTACAGAGCATCCTGAGCAATTGCTTTCTACCATTATATCTCGTACCCAAGAGGTAAATATTCCCCGCTTGAGCGAGTGGGCAATAGCGCAAGCACTCATGCAACAAAATTACGAATTACCCAGTATCACAGCAAAGAACATAGCACACAATGCCAATGGTAGTTATTTGGCCGCTGTTAAAATACTCAACCAAACGGCAGAAAATAATCGCTATTTCGATGATTTTGTAGCATTAATGCGCAATGCTTGGTTAGTGGGACAAAAGAAAGATTATAGTGCACTGCTCAATCTGCGCAAATGGAGCCTGGAGATGGCTGATTCGAAGGAGGGTAGAGAGAAACAAAAAGCTTTTTTGCAATACGCACAACGACAAATACGCGAAAACTATATATATAATTTCCATTGTGCAGATATCAATTATCAAACAGAAGCTGAGAGTCAGTTCTCAGCCAAGTTTGCTCCATTTATTCATGAAAATAATGTAGAACGAATAATGGATGAGTTAAGTAGAGCCGAACAACAAATAGGTCAAAATGGTAATGCTAAAATCATATTTTTTGATTTGTGTCTGCAGATGATAGTAATGATAAAAAAATAATTTTATGGAAGAAACATTTGTGATAAATAATGGTTCGTGTCAAATTACGAAGAAGTCATGTAATCGTAATTCGCATCATATGTTACCAGTAGTAGATTGGCTGAGTGATATACCAAAAACCACGGTGGAATCTCTGGTAGAAGTGCAATTTAAGAATACACGTAAAGGTTATTATTGCAATAATAACCAACTACCATTAGAGAAAGGTACAATTGTTATCGTAGAAGCTAATTCAGGTTATGACATGGGAGAGGTCACATTAGTTGGCCGATTGGTGGAAGTGCAAATGAAAAAAGCACACATCAATACAGAACGCTATGAAATTCGTAATATCCTGCGTATCGCTCAGGAAGAGGATATACAGCGTGCTGCAGATGCTCATGCTAAAGAACAAGCGACTATGATTCAAGCTCGTCAATTGGCTAAGTCACTAGGGCTAGATATGAAGATTGGCGATGTGGAATATCAAGGCGATGGTACAAAAGCAATCTTTTATTATATTGCCGACGGACGTGTTGATTTTCGCCAGCTTATTAAAGTTTATGCTGAGACGTTTCGTATCCGCATTGAGATGAAGCAGATTGGTGCACGACAAGAGGCTGGTCGAATAGGAGGAACAGGACCTTGTGGTCGGGAATTATGCTGTTCTACTTGGATGACACAGTTTTCTTCCGTTGGTACGAATGCTGCCCGATTGCAGAATATAGCATTAAACCCACAAAAATTGGCAGGACAATGTGCTAAACTTAAATGTTGTCTCAACTACGAAATACCAACCTATGAAGAGGCTATTAAGAAACTGCCATCAAGACACCAACACTTGGAAACAAAAGATGCCA
The DNA here is from genome assembly GCA_017555595.1 of Paludibacteraceae bacterium. Classification (GTDB taxonomy): domain Bacteria; phylum Bacteroidota; class Bacteroidia; order Bacteroidales; family Paludibacteraceae; genus Colicola. The sequence continues at coordinate 24,361 of JAFZGC010000107.1, forward strand.
CCTATTATTTCTTCTCTTCAGATCCCCTAAAAGAGGAAGTTACCTATTCTACTGATTCGCATTACCCTGCCAATTTGCAAACCATATCAGTTAAGCAGGCAAAAGACATCATTGATATGAATAGAAGAGGTGAAAAGCCTCTTTCACTGGGTGGTAAACAATCATCCGTAGAGACAACGGCAGTTGATTACCAAAATGTAGTAGGACAAGATGATTTGACAAGATTTGATAAAAAAAAGCACGAACAGCACGCGAATCATAAAACAAATTCATCTCGCCGCAGAAACAAACCAAATCGCAATCGTTCATGAGAAAAATAATATGGATATTAACCATTCTTTTAGGCTTTAGCAGTTGTCAACAATCTAAGGTTTACAATGATTTTCGTACGATGCCTTTAGTTGGCTGGCATCAAGATTCGGTGTTGACATATAATGCCAATATGCCAGATAGTGCGGGCATATACGATGTCGTTATTGTTGTACGCCATACAGATCAATATCCTTACCAGAACCTTTGGCTCTTTGTCAATACATACGCAAGCAAATCATCTGTGCAACAACGAGATACCATTGAAGCTACTATGGCAGACAACTATGGTCGTTGGTTCGGGAGAGGAATCAAATATTATGAGTTGTCGTTATCATACCTTGAAGCATTTCGCTCTGATACGGTTGCACTACAATTTACCATTCAGCAAGGTATGCGTACAGAATATTTACAAGGAATCACAGACGTAGGATTGCAAATTATAAAACATAATGGGAAAGAATAAACTAAAGAAATTTGCAGAGATGGAGACCTTCCACAACGTGTTCCAATGTGGAGCACGCGATTGCGTGGAGGAGAGTCCTGTAGTGGCTATGCGCGGCAAATGGCATGCGGAGTACTTCCATAACGATAACCCTATCGTATTGGAGTTAGGTTGCGGACGTGGCGAATACACCGTTGGACTGGCTGAGCGTAACCCTAACAAAAATTATATTGGTATAGACATCAAGGGTGCGCGTATGTGGGCAGGTGCCAAGCAAGCCGAACTGGCAGGCACCAAGAATGTGGCATTCCTGCGCACGAACATCGAGATGATTAGCCAGTTCTTTGCTTCCGATGAGGTGGCAGAGATATGGATCACCTTCCCCGACCCACAGATGAAGAAAGCCACCAAGCGACTGACTTCGACCTACTTCATGGCACGCTATCGCCAGTTGCTTAAGCCCAATGGTATCATCCATCTCAAGACGGACAGCCCATTCCTCTATACCTATACGCAAGCCATGGTGAAGGAGAACCAATATCCGCTGCTGGTGGATACGGATAATCTGTATAATCAGACACAGGATGCCGGACACCAGATGCTGGAAACCAATATGGACGAAGCACGAGCCCTCCAAACACATTATGAGCACCAATGGCTTGACCGTGGTTTGACTATCAAGTATATCGTTTGGCAACTGCCTGCAGAGCCATCGCTCATCGAACCCGAAATAGAAATCGAAAAAGACACCTATCGTTCATACGGAAGAAACTATACGCCGCAAAATAGTACATTGTAAACTGTCAACTATCAACTGTAAATATGTATCCTCAACAAATAATTGACGCACTACAACATGTTCGCTATCCAGGCACGGGTAAGAACCTCGTAGAGAGCGGTATGCTCGAAGACGATATTCGTATTTCGGGCTTAGAAGTATCGTTCTCCTTGATTTTCGAAAAAGACAACGACCCTTTCCGCAAATCCGTAGTCAAAGCTGCGGAAACGGCTATTCATACCTACGTGGATGAGAATGCTGCCGTGCATATCCACACCAAGTTTATCAAGCAGAACATGGCTCCCAAAGCCGACTCCGTGGAGAACCTGCGCGCAGCGCAAGTGATTGCTATTCACTCCGGTAAGGGTGGCGTAGGCAAATCCACTATCTCCGCTAACTTGGCTATCACTTTGGCTAAGATGGGTTACAAAGTGGGTCTGTTGGATGCTGATATTCATGGTCCTTCTATCCCAAAGATGTTCCACACCGAGGGTTGCCGCCCTATTTCTACACCCGTTAATGGCCGCAATCTTATTGAACCCATCAAGCAATATGGAGTGAAGATGCTCTCCATCGGCTTCTTTGTCGATCCTGAGCAAGCTGTAGTTTGGCGTGGCGGCATGGCCAGCAACGCCATCAAGCAGCTGATTCAGGACGCTAACTGGGGCGAGTTGGACTACTTCCTTATCGACCTCCCTCCTGGCACCAGCGATATTCACCTCACTTTGGTGCAGCACCTCCACCTCACAGGCGCCATCGTCGTGACGACCCCTCAACCTGTAGCACTGGTGGACGCACGCAAGGGTGTGGACATGTTCCTTAACGAGAAGATCAATGTACCTGTATTGGGTCTGGTGGAGAACATGGCATGGTTTACTCCTGCTGAATTGCCCAACAACCGCTATTATATATTCGGTAAAGACGGCGGCAAGCAACTCGCCAAAGAACTCCATATCCCACTGCTCGGACAAGTACCACTCGTACAATCTATTCGTGAGGGTGGCGACGAAGGTACACCTATTGCCTTGCAAGACGGACACCCTGCAACACTAATGTTTGAATCTATATGTCAGCAACTAAGATAACTGAATTAGGCACAGCCTCTATCCGTAGCCTGCTACTCAAGTACGCTACGCCAGGTATTATTGCCATGACTGCCATGTCGCTCTACAACATGGTGGACTCTATATTTATTGGTCATGGAGTAGGTGCGATGGCGTTGTCAGGATTGACGGTAGCCAAACCTTTTATGGATATCTGTGCCGCTTTTGGTACATTGGTAGGAGTAGGTGCTAGTTCACTGGTGGCGATCAAGTTGGGCGAGAAAGATTACCGTTCAGCTAACGATGTGCTGGCGAATGTAGTGATTCTCAATGTGCTGTTGGGTACATTGGTGATGGTGGTAGGACTCTTTTGGCTGGATCCTATCCTCTATGCTTTTGGCGCCAGCGATGTGACTATCCAATATGCACGCGAGTATATGCAGATTATCCTAGTTGGTAATATCGTCACACATATCTACTTTGGTCTCAACGGTATGTTGCGTTCGATAGGACATCCGCGTATCTCCATGTATGCTACGATATTGGCGGTAGTGCTGAATGTGATATTAGACCCTATCTTTATTTTTGTGATGGATATGGGTGTGCGTGGTGCAGCTTTAGCCACGGTCATCTCGCAGATTGTGTCGGTGATAGTGGAGCTGATTATCTTCCTCAATCCTAAGGAGGTTATTCACTTCCATCGCGGTATATGGCGACTGAGGCGCGACATTACCATGCGTGCTTTGGGCATCGGCGCAGCACCTTTCTTGATGCACATGGCGGCATGCTTTGTGGTGATTGTGCTCAACAATCAGCTCAAGCGTTATGGTAGCGACATGTCTATCGCTACGTTTGGTATGACCAACCGCTTTATGTTCTTCTTTGCCATGATCGTGATGGGAATACAGCAGGGTATGCAACCTATTGTGGGATATAACTACGGTGCCAATTTGTACGCGCGTATGTTGCGTGCATATAAGTTATCGGTCTATTGTGCCACCTGTGTGATGGGTACATTATGGCTCTTTGGCGTAATATGGCCCGAAGGCTTTATCCGACTGTTCACCCACGATGAGGTGCTGATAGCGCAGTCTATTGCGCCTGCGCGTGTTATGCTTTGTGTGATGTGTATTGTGGGTTTTCCGATGATTACGGGTAATTTCTACACGTCCATAGGCATGGCATCCAAGGCCATCTTCTTGAGTTTGACACGCCAAGTGATTTTCTTGATTCCAAGTATATTGTGCTTGCCATTGTTGTTTCAAGCGCTGGGCATTATGCCTATATGGGGTGTATGGTGGAGTCTGCCGCTTTGCGATGCGTTGGCAGCTATCTTAGCGGCGGTTATTGTCAATCGCGATATTCGCAAGTTCAAAGTTGCCCAGCCTCTACAAGGTTAATCACGCGCTCTACGATGCGGTCTTTGTCGGCTGCGTCGTAGCCTTCTTTGAGGTCGTTTTTGAATAGTTTAGCAACGAACTGCCAGAAGTTGGCACTTGCTTTGCCGCGATAGTGTAGGATGATTTCGTAACTGGTACGTTCGCTCTCGCGGTCCATGAGTTTCATGAGCATCTGTCCTTGTGATGCCGTCATGTGTCGGAGGTTATTTTCGTATTTGTGGAATAGGTATTTCTCGTACTGTCGCCACCATTTGCGGCGTGCTTTGTCGTCGGGTAGCAAAACTAATTGTTGATCGGCGACTTGCATCTCTTTAGCGATTTCTTTGGCGAAGGGAAGCGTTTTCTTTACATCCCGCACAGTACGCCAATAGAATTGCTCTTGCTTTTTGTTTTGGAATACCATGTTGGGATAGACATACACATCTTGCATACGCGCAAGATAGAAAGTGTCGGTACTACTTACTTGTAACAATACCGAATCTATCCATTGAGCATGACAATAAATACATACGAAAAAAAATGATATAATCAGCAAACGGCACTTTATCATCGAATAAAAATAAGCTATCTATAGTTCGTGCCATTATGCTTTTTCTACGCCAGCGGCTACTTCACGATAAGTGTGCAAACTTAGATTGTCGCTCACAATCTTCAAAGCTGACAAATGTGTGAAACCTAATCCTGCTATATATGCCAACTCCATATCAAATACACAATCCTTGTAATTAGATTGCAATACGAAATCGGTATTGCTGTAACACACAGAAGATAGTACTTGCTCAAAAACTACCAAATACTCAATTGGCAAAGGAGAAATGTATAGTGTAGGTTCTGGATAATTCACGCAGGGGTGATTGAGTCGCACCTCATTTACCATAACCACACTACCAATATCGTAGTTGGCACTACCCGCATAACCAATATTGATTAATCGTGCATTTATTGGAATATTACGCAGTGCTTGCATGACATTTAGTGCACCGACTCCTGTAACGATGACTTCCCAAAGCGTACCATCTGCCATACGCCACATTTCGCCCTCCCAATGGCCATTTAGGTGTTGAGCTATTAGTTTGGTTTCGCCTATAAAATCGCCAGCTTCGGCAATCAAAATATAATTCTTCATATAGTTCCTTGTATCAATAGATTGTTCTAATGTATAAATGTGCAACATTTTATTGCTAGAGTTACAAATAGCGTTTAATTTCTACGAGGTGATGGGTCAATTCGCCATCAGGCAGGTGTATACCTTGTTCATCAATAGTGTCGATATGTACGCACCCCGAGCAATGGATAATTTCCGTAGGGCTGAGCAGCAAACCAACATGCGAGATATTGGTTGCCGTTGAATCACGGTCGGCATGGTCAAAGAATGCCAAGTCACCAGGTTGTGCTTCTGTTAAGGAAAAGACGATTTCGCCTTGTGTCATTTGTTCGCGCGCATTGCGTAGGAGGTTGACGCCAAACACGCTATACACCACTTGCGTAAAACCTGAGCAATCCATACCCATCATATTCTTCCCGCCCCAGAGGTAGGGGGTGTTCAATAGTGTTTGCGCAACAGCGCAAACATTGCTTTGAAGTTCAGCATGGGTTATGCCATTGTTCGTAAGTTGTGTAGCATTGTTCACATAGGCGGGATTGATCAGATATTGTTTCCCTAAGACTTCGAAACAACCGTGTGCGTAGTTAGATAATCGAGTGCCGAGTGTGAGCATTATTTCATCGCCAGTTTCCATGGCTGTGGCAATAGCCATAGGAATAGCCACAACTGTGGCTGGTAGGTGATAAGTTGGAGATGAGAGGTTAGAGGCTTGTGTTAGCATCTTGAAATCCACCCAGCCTTCCTGCCCATCCAAAGCGGAACGAATCTTAGTCCACCGAGGGAGACAATCAAGGACTTCGCATACTTCGCCAAAGAGTAATTGGGTCAATTGCTCGCTGCATTCAGATGGTTCTTGGCGCACAGGAGTGACTGTACAATGATTGATTGCAAACATAGATTCAATTATTCGATGTTAGTATTTCTTCATTTTGCTCTGCAAAATTACACAAAATTTCCGAATTATACAATATACTAATAAAAAATAACATTTTTTTTGCTGGTTGTCTATTTTTTTTGTACCTTTGTAGCGCTTTTCCGAGAGGGAGAAGCATGCTAACATAATTATTAACACATTTGGGGTGCCTCACGTTGTCAATTGCCAGTTGGAGATTGACAATTGATAATTCGGCTGAGATTCATACCCATAGAACCTGCACAGGTAATTCTGTAGAGGGAACAAATGAAAAAATCAATCTTTTTGGCGGCTTACATAGCCGCTTCAGGTGTTGTATTAGCTAACACCGACACACTTACCTTCGTTCGCGAACTGGACGAAGTAGTCGTTAACGCGCCTGTAGCGCAAGTTACTAACAACCACACTACGCTCAACAACGAGCAGTTGAATCAGAGCAACACGGGACAGAACTTGCCGTTCTTGCTCTCTTCTACACCTGCTCTGATTGCCACCAGCGATGACGGATTGGGTATTGGTTACACCTACTTCCGTGTTCGTGGTACGGATCATACGCGTATCAACATGACGCTGAATGATGTACCACTGAACGACAGCGAGAGTCAGACGGTCTTTTGGGTGAATATGACCGATATGGCAAGCAGCATGTCATCCATCAACGTGCAACGTGGTGTAGGTACATCCATTAATGGTACCTCTTCTTTTGGAGCAAGTGTAAATATGAAGACGGGCGAAAAAGACACACTTAGTCATTACACTATTGCTTTCAACGGCGGTATGTACAACACCTTCCGCGAGATGATTAGTGCGCATATCGCTCTGCCTAATTGTTGGCAAGCCAATGCCCGATTCTCGAAGGTCAATACCGATGGATTCCTCTACCGCACCAACTCAGATCTGTATTCCTATTATGGTGATTTGGGTTGGTATGGCAATCGTACACAGGTTGTTGCACGTTTCTTTGGCGGTAGCGAGAAGACTGGCATGGGTTGGGATGGTGTGGACTACAACACCGCTTACGGTATTAATGGGGCAGACCGCCGCTACAATCCTGCAGGCGAATATACCACTACCGCAGCCGACGGTTCGGACTCCACCGCCTACTACCATAACCAAACAGACAACTACGCCCAACAACATGCACAATTGTCTATCAATCATCGTTTTACACCGCATTGGTCATTGTCGGCTATAGCGCATTACACCCATGGTGCAGGCTATTATGAGCAATACAAGCGCAAGAAACTATCGTATTGGGGATTGCCTTACTCATACAAAGCTTATGGTATGTATCGCAAGCACTTGGATAATCATTTCTTTGGTGGTGTGTTGTCGGCGAAATATGTGTCAGAGGCGATAGATATGCAGTTTGGTGGCGCTGCCAACCACTATCTAGGTGACCACTTTGGTACGCTCAATTACCTCGAAGATACACTCGTTTTGCCAATCAATCATGAGTACTACCGCAACGATGCCCACAAGACGGATGCAAACATCTATGCCAAAGCCAATTGGCGCATTATCAACCGCGCACAGGAGAAACTTTCACTCTATGCCGACCTGCAATACCGCTATGTGCGTTACGAACGTAATGGTATGAACGATGAAGATATGACCGAATGGCCACTCAAAGTGGACTTTCATTTCTTCAATCCTAAAGCGGGATTGACCTATCAAAATCGTGGACACTTGCTCTCTGCTTCCTTCGCCATCGCCAATCGAGAACCTAGTCGAAATAACTACAAAGAGAATGTGGTATTTGATTCATCTACAAATACTTATGCGGGATTGCCACATGCAGAGAGATTGTATGACTACGAACTAGGATACACCTATTCCCATCCACGTTTTGCAGTCGGAGCAAATCTCTATTTGATGGACTACGACAACCAACTTGTGCTTACTGGCGAGTACAACGATGTGGGTGCCTACAAGACGAAGAATGTCAAAGACTCCTACCGCATAGGAGCAGAGATCACAGCAGGCGTAAAGATCACAGATTGGCTGCGTTGGGATATGAATGTAGTGGCATCGCGCAACAAGATTCTCAAC
>JAFZGC010000014.1 GCA_017555595.1 Paludibacteraceae bacterium
GCTGTGACAATAGCCCAAGCATCAGGGTTTGAGAACATATCCATTGACTTGATGTATGCCCTACCTTCACAGACGATGGAGATGTGGAAAAAAGATGTGACAGAGGCATTGCAACTAGGCGTACAGCATATCTCAACCTATGGGCTTATCTATGAGGAGGGCACCGTATTGATGACCCTATTGGATCATGGTGTGATAGAAGCAGTAGATGAAGACACCGAGATGCAGATGTATGACTACCTCGTAGAGCAACTAACGACCAATGGTTTTGAGCACTACGAAGTCAGCAATTTTGCACTACCCAACTGCCAATCTATACACAACTCTAGCTATTGGAGCAACACGCCTTATATTGGTTTAGGAGCAAGCGCACACAGCTATAACGGGGAGCAGCGCCAGTGGAACATCAGTAATTTGGACACCTACATCCAGCAAGCCAATGACCACCAACTGCAACCAGAAATAGAGCAATTAACTGAAGAACAGAAACACATGGAACGCATAATGCTCGGGCTACGAACCCAACAAGGCATAAGCCAAGAGTTGGTCAATATCGATGTTGCGAAAACATATATACAACAAGGACTACTTGCCGAAAAAGCAGGACGCTTGACTGCAACAACCAAAGGTTTCCATATCCTCAATCGCATTATAGAAGACTTCTTGTAATCCACTTACCAAAAAAACATTTGTATATTTAAAAAAAAAGCAGTATCTTTGCAGCCGATTATGCAATATTCCGTAGTACATTTGACATACTCCTTTGCTGAGGAATGGGAACAGGACTTGTTCGAACAAGCAATGTGTGACATTGGTTTTGAGGTCTTTGACCAAGCCAACGCCTATATCCAAACAGCCATTTTAGAGGACAGCCAAGAGGCATTGCAGGCACTGATTGCCGATACCGAAGGTGTAATGTTGCTCGGCATAGAGCAATGCGAAGACATCAATTGGAATGCAGCTTGGGAGGCAGAGCACGAGATAGAAGAACTACCGTTGGGCGTGCGTATTACGCCACACTGTGCCTTTGGAGCAGGTCACCATGAGACAACCAGTATGATGATAGAGGCACTCATAGAGGCACAAGAGGAGAGATATTTTGCACAAGAACGATATGTACTAGACATGGGGTGTGGCACAGGTGTGTTAGGTATTATGGCTAAGAGATGCGGAGCGACCTCCGTCGTGGCAGTGGATCTCGATGATAAGAGCGTGGTAAACACGCTGGAGAACGCCGAAGCCAATAATGTGGTCTTGGATGTGCGTTTGGGCAGTACCCCACCCGCTGGCAAATACGATTTGATACTTGCCAATATCCACCGTAACATATTGGTAGAGCACATGCCTATGTATGCCAAACAGTTGACCAACGGCGGCGAACTATGGCTGAGTGGATTTTACGCCGAAGATATAGCCTATTTGACTCAAGCTGCAGAAGCCGTGGGACTACACCACACTGAAACACGCAATACGAACGAATGGCAATGGCTAAGATTGAAGAAATGAGTACTATTTGTGCCATATCAACCCCCTACGGCAGCGGTGGAATAGCCGTGGTACGCGTGAGTGGAGAGTCCGCAATACAGATTGTTGACACTTTGTTTCGTGGGCGAAAATCGCTTACGGAAGCCAATGCATATACTGTGCATTATGGAGAAATTAGGCAAAAGGCAAGAAGAGGCGAAGAGGCGAAAGACGAGGAGATATTAGATCAAGTGTTGGCGAGCGTGTTCCGTGCGCCTCACTCATTCACGGGCGAGGATGTGGTAGAAATAGCATGCCACGGCAGCATGTATATCCAACAAACATTATTGCAATGGTTGGTGGACGCAGGTTGCCAGTTAGCAAAAGCAGGCGAGTTTACTCAGCGCGCTTTCCTCAATGGCAAGATGGATCTTACCGAAGCCGAAGCAGTAGCCGACTTGATTGCCGCACAGACGAAAGCAGAGAAAGACCTAGCACTCAGTCAGTTGCGCGGAGGTATATCCAATGAATTAGCGGCATTGCGCGAGCGATTGCTAACTTTCACTTCGCTCGTAGAGTTGGAATTGGACTTTGCCGACCACGAGGAACTGGAGTTTGCCGACCGCAGCGAACTATTTGCCCTAGCACAAGAGATAGACACCAAAATAGGCAGTTTAGTTGGCTCATTTAAGACTGGGAATGCTATCAAGCAAGGCATTCCTGTGGCAATCATTGGTGCGCCCAATGTGGGTAAGTCCACCTTGCTCAATGCCTTGCTCGGCGAAGAGCGCGCCATTGTGAGTGATATTCAGGGGACGACACGCGACACGGTGGAAGATACGCTGGTGTTGGGCGGTATGCTCTTCCGTTTTATTGACACAGCAGGTATGCGCCAGACCGACGACACGATAGAGAGTTTGGGCATTGAGCGTAGCCGTCAAGCAGCACAAAAAGCAGCAGTGATTATCCACCTGCAAGACGCCACTTGCCCTATAAACACACTAGATTGGTTAGACGATTTAACAGATAAGAAAATCATACCTATATATAATAAGGTGGATCTGATAGGCGACGAGACGATTAGGCAATTAGGCGAGAGGCAAGAGGAGCAAATATTCATATCTGCCAAGAGCGGCGACATAGAGGCACTGCGACAACAGTTGATTGCTTTTGCAGAAGAACAATGCAATATGCGCAATGCCGTAACTATCAGCAGCACACGCCATTATGAGTCATTGGTGCACGCACAAGAGGCCATCCGTCGCGTGCAAGAGGGACTGCAAATGCAAATCAGCGGCGAGTTCCTAAGCATGGATCTGCAAGACTGCCTTTCTGCCTTGGGAGAGATAACAGGACAAATCACTTCGCAAGAGGTGCTAAACAATATTTTTGGTAAGTTCTGTATCGGAAAGTAAGGTTAGAGGTTAAAGGCAAGGATATGAGAAAAAAAATAAACTGGATATTAGGTGCATTGATTGCTCTGTTGAGTGGGTGTAAGACACAGCAGATACCTGCAGCGCAAGAGAACAGAATCATGGTGATGTATGGTCCACCTGCATATTTTCAACAACAAGCACAGCCTAACGACACAATACAAAACAACATAGAACAAACTCAAAATTCATAATTCTTAATTTATAATTATGATATACTCCATGACGGGCTATGGCAAAGCAGAAAGCCAAGTAGCCAATAACAAAAAAATAGTAGTAGAAATCCGTAGTTTGAACTCCAAATCTATGGATTTGAGCGTGCGCATTGCACCCCAGTTGCGTAGCAAAGAGTTGGAGATTCGAACATTGATAGCACAACGCCTTGAACGCGGTAAAATAGACTTGAGTGTTTACTACCAAGACGCAGCCCAAGGTGAGAACGCAAGCACTTATTCCCCTATCAACCGCGAGGCGTTTGCGTATTATTATAAGGAGTTGAGTAGCCTGCAAGCCGAATTAGGCATTGCTACTGGCGACCTGATGGCTACAATCCTACGCATGCCCGATGTCACAAAAGTGCAAGACAATAGCGAAATAACCGACGAAGAATGGACCGTGGTACTGCAAACCATAGAGGCGGCGATGGAGCAGTTCAATGCTTTCCGTGCACAAGAGGGTGTTTCGCTCTATCAGATGTTCTGCGAGAAGTTGGATGCTATCAAAGGGTTGCTGGCAGAGGTAGAACCATACGAGCAAAGTCGTGTAGAGAAAATCAAAGCGCGTATCGAGGCTAATCTGGATCAACTGAGTGCTGCCACTCAGCAAGCCATTGACCGCAACCGTTTGGAGCAAGAGATGATCTATTACATTGAGAAACTGGACATTAACGAGGAGAAGGTGCGCTTGACCAACCACCTGAAGTACTTCCGCGGGACGATGGAGGATGAGGCGAAAAGGCAAGAAGGTGTGGGCAAAAAACTCGGTTTTATTGCGCAAGAGATGGGACGCGAAATCAACACCCTCGGTAGTAAAAGTAACCAAAGCGAGATGCAGATTATCGTAGTTAAGATGAAGGACATCCTTGAGCAAATCAAAGAACAAGTGCTAAACGTCTTGTAAAGAGATTTACAACGAAACGATTTACCATGTACAATTTTCTTTGCATGGTTCGTTATTAGTTACATTTTGCAACAAATTGAACATCTCGCATGGTTAGCATTGAACATCTCAGCATAGAATTTTCATCGCGTCCTATCCTGGACGATATTACCTTTTTGGTTAATCCCCGCGACCGCATTGCCCTCGTAGGTAAGAACGGCGCAGGCAAGACCACCCTACTCCGCCTCCTGGCAGGCGTAGAGACACCCACCTCTGGTCGCATCTCCAAGATGGGTAACATCGCCATCGGCTACCTGCCACAGGTGATGATGCATGTGGACGGCAAGACGCTGCGTGAGGATGTGATGAGTGTATTAGGCGATAAGGCGAGAGGCGAAAGAGCACCCCAAAACGCCACGAGCGTTTTCGGGGACCCCGCTGAGGCGAGAGGCGAGGAGGCACGTTTCATCGCTGAGATGGATCGCACTATCATCGGTCTGGGCTTTGAGCGCAAGGACTTTGACCGCCCATGCTCGGAGTTCTCAGGCGGATGGCGCATGCGCATCGAGCTGGCCAAGATACTCTTGCAACACCCAGATCTGCTGCTGCTTGACGAGCCTACCAACCACCTCGATATCGAATCTATCCAGTGGCTGGAGGACTTTCTCAAGACCAATGGCAGCGCACTCGTGCTTGTGAGCCACGACCGCGCTTTCTTGGACAATGTCACCACGCGCACCATCGAGATCACCCTCGGACGAATATACGACTACAATGTACCTTACTCCCAATTCAAGGTTCTTCGCCAAGAGCGCCACGAACAACAGGTGCGCGCTTATCAGAATCAACAGAAGATGATTCAGGAGACCGAGGAGTTCATCGAGCGTTTTCGCTACAAAGCCACCAAGGCGGTACAAGTGCAGTCGCGCATCAAACAGATGGAGAAGCTGGAGCGTCTGGAGGTAGATATTGAGGACAACTCACGACTGAGTTTGCGTTTTCCACCTGCGCCACGCAGCGGCGATTTCCCTGTCATCGTAGAAGAACTGCGCAAGGATTTTGGCGAGCATATGGTCTTCCAAGATGCCACCTTCACTATCCGCCGTGGCGAGAAAGTGGCGTTTGTGGGCAAGAACGGCGAGGGTAAAACTACCCTGGTGCGTTGTATCATGGGGCAGTTGGATTATATGGGTACTCTGAAGATCGGTCACAATGTCAAGATTGGCTATTTCGCGCAGAACCAAGCGGCACTATTGGACGGCGAGATGACCGTCTTCGATACGATTGACCATGTAGCCGTAGGCGATATTCGCACACAGATTCGCAATATTTTGGGTGCATTTATGTTCGGCGGCGAGGCGTCTGAGAAGAAAGTCAAGGTCTTGTCTGGTGGCGAGCGCAGCCGTCTGGCTATGATTCGTTTGCTGCTGGAGCCATGTAACCTGTTGATACTTGATGAGCCTACCAACCACCTCGATATGCAGTCGAAAGACGTGCTGAAAGCCGCACTGAAGGAGTTTAATGGTACAGTGATTTGCGTGAGCCACGACCGTGATTTCTTGGATGGGCTGGTGGATAAGGTATATGAGTTCGGCGGTGGAAAAGTGAAAGAACACTTGGGCGGTATCTACGATTTCTTGCGCAGCAAGCGCATTGATTCCTTGCAGGAGTTAGAGAGGAAAGGCGAGGAGGCAAAAAGGCGAGAGGCGAAAGGCGAGAAGACTGCTGCAAAGTTGGATTACGCCGCACAGAAAGCAGCTGCCGCAGCACGCCGCAAGAAGGAGAAACAGATTGCGGATGTGGAAGCGGCTATCGCTAAACTAGAGCAGGAGCAACAAGAGTTGGAGACACTGCTGGCAGATGTGGCACAGCAGACTGCCGAGAACTTCCAACGCTACGAGCATATCAAACGTGAAATGGAGCAACGACTCTATGAATGGGAAATACTGAGCGAAGAAGAGTGAAATAAACACAAAAAAACGATAGCTAAAACCGCAGGAAACAAATTCTGCGGTTTTATTTGCATATATGTATTTTTTTTTGTACCTTTGCAGCGTTATTTGTGTGCCTATATGAACGAGATTATTCAATACATTATCACCTTCCTATTGTATGGAAATAGCGATGCCACCCAACAAGTGGGTTATACCGCAGATGAAGCAGAGTGGCATAAGTATCGCGTAGTGATTGTGCCTAACGGGCATCTAGGCGCTCAAATCGTAATGCCCGATTTGAGTGAGAAGCCTACCCTCACCC
>JAFZGC010000001.1 GCA_017555595.1 Paludibacteraceae bacterium
ATTATTGGTCGGTTGGCTATTATCGCGTTATACCGATGATCCACAACCTTATTTAGATTCTTTTACTACAGTACCCGCTATTGTCGCACAATTGTTGATGATATTGGCATATCGTGAACAATGGTACCTATGGCTTATTGTCGATGTATTGGCTATACTTATGTGGTTGCGTGCAGAAAACTATTGCATGGCTGTTCAATATGTCTTTTGGTGTGCTAATTGTATATACGGGTATATCTATTGGACACGTCATTTGAATGAGCATACTTAGTAGGGAACTCTATTTCCCACTAATAAAAAAGCAGTCGTATGACTGCTTTTTTATTAGAATGGATATTGCTTATTTGATACCTAATTTCTTACGAATATTTTTAGGGATTGCATTCTTGTGCACCAATATATCATTGGTTTTGTACTGCATATATGCTTTTGATACATACCAGATACCTTTGTATTCGCTTTTTTGTGTACCCCAAGAGTTCTTAACCATGTAGTACAATGTTCCATTTTGGTCTTTGGCTGTACCAAAAATTTGCATACCGTGGTCGTCTGTATTCTCCCAACTGTCGTAAGCTGCTTGTCGCATCTCTTGGGTAATAACCTTCTCTGGAAGAGGTTTCTTGGTCAATTCCTCACGTTTATCGGTAGCCGATAGACCAAGCCAACGAGCAGCATCACTGCCTGTTAAATCCACTGCTTTCTCCTCTTCAGGTACTACGCCCAAACCCTTACGGGTGAAGCAAATCTCGCTCACGTCCGCTCCCCAAGCCAAGGTATAACCATTGGCTAAAGCGTTGTCAATAATCTCCATCATCTCGTCCATAGGCACGTTGTACATCTGATCCATACGCCAGTTGTCAGGTACCTCCAATGCGAAAGTGGTGTAGAATGGGTGGTGGGTATAGCTGGTAATGCTTACATAGTTATCTGCATTCAAGCCCAACTCCTCAGCAAAAGTTTTAGGCGTATATTCCTTACCATTATACTCGAAAGTCTCTGGGCACTCGCCAAGATAGGTGTCGTACACCGCGCTAAGCGCCTTCTTCCATACTGGGGTGAGTTTCTTCAAGCCGCTATTGGTGACTGCTTTCACTACGCCGCCTGCAATCGCATCCAACTCTGCATGCACAGGCAATGTATCTGCTGGTGTACTTGCATATTGAATACCAGGCATCGCCTCTTGTGGAACAAGACCGTAGTTCTTCAAGCAGTAAATCACGTCGTATGCTGAACCGCCAGGTGCAAACTCGGCTGTTCCATACATACGCACGCTGTACTCAGCGCGGTCGAGCATAGTGTGGTGAACGACAAACATCTCGCTCAAATCCAACTCGCCCTTACCCATACGAAGGAGCTCACTCTCGAGGAAACCGATGGTAGAGAAACTCCAGCATGTGCTGCTGCGGTTTTGGTTCTTGACTGGCGTGATAGCGATGCTATCTACAGTAGTAAAGCGAAAACCCTCTGTAGTGTCGGCTGTTGCTTCTTGTGCCATCATGCTGACGCTCATTGCGCCAAGCACGAGAGAAAATAGAAACTTGTTCATAACTTATAGTTTGTAGTTTATAGTTTTGACTAATCTGGAAACTCCATCAAATATGCCTTGATAAACTCGTCAATATCCCCATCCATCACGGCATTGACATTGCTGGTCTGATAATTGGTACGGTGGTCTTTTACGCGGCGGTCGTCAAAGACGTATGAGCGGATCTGGCTTCCCCATTCAATCTTCTTTTTACCCGCTTCCACTTTGGCTGCTGCTTGACGGCGTTTCTCCAATTCCAACTCATAGAGTTGACTACGCAAGTGACGGAGTGCATTCTCGCGGTTCTTAGGCTGGTCACGCGTCTCGGTGTTCTCAATCACAATCTCATCAGGTTGGTTGGTGAGTGGGTTGATGAACTTATAGTGCAGACGCACACCTGACTCCACCTTGTTGACGTTCTGACCACCAGCACCCGAAGAGCGGAATGTATCCCATGAGATAGCCGATGGATCTACTTGAATATCAATCGTATCATCAATCAATGGCACCACGAATACCGAAGCAAACGATGTCATACGCTTGCCTTGCGCGTTGTATGGACTCACGCGCACAAGACGGTGAACACCGTTCTCCGACTTGAGGTAGCCGTATGCCATATCGCCTTCGATATTGAAGGTGACTGTCTTGATACCTGCCTCATCGCCCTCTTGCAAGTTGGCGATGGTAACCTTGTAATCGTGCTTCTCGCAATAGCGTTGGTAGAGACGCATAAGTTGCTCTGCCCAGTCTTGTGCCTCGGTACCACCTGCACCAGAAACAATCTTCAGCACAGCAGGCATCTGGTCTTCCTCGTGGGAGAGCATGTTCTTCATCTCGAGAGCTTCCACCTCTTTCACGGCATGTGCGTATGCAGCATCCACCTCGTCTTCGGTAACAAGTTCTTCTTTACAGTAGTCAAAAGCGAGTTGCAATTCCTCAGTGGCAGCACGCACACCTTCATAGCCCTCGATCCAAGCCTTGATACCTTTCACCTTTCGCATCTGTGCCTCCGCAGCCTTGGCATCCTCCCAGAAGCCGGGATCTTGGGTGCGGAGTTCTTCTTCCTCTAATTGCACGCGCTTCTCATCAATAGCCAAGTATTGCTTGAGCTTGTCCGCGCGTTGTTGAATTTCTTTCAGTTGTTCAATCGTTATCATATATTGTTAGTTTTCGCCTATTAGTTTCGATTTACCAATTTGGGTACAAAGGTACAGAAAAATACGCATAAATGCAAGAAAAACGAGCAAAAGTTACACTTTGGGGCTCGTTTTTCTTACATTTTGGCTGCGTAGGAAGGCAGTAGCTTCGGAGGAATTGACACAACCAAGGCGGCGTACGATGTTGCGACAATTCAACTGGATTCAATACGTAGAAGATATTTTTCAGTTAGATATATCTTTTCTCCTGTTTCTACCGTTACCATTCTGTACCATTCCATTACCATCCTTTAGTTTCCCTATAGTTTAACAACCATTTGCAACTTGAAATAAAAAAATGAATGTATTTTACAGATTTTGATCAAGTTGCCCTGGTATTTTTCATTATTTTCTTGCACAATTCAAAAAAATACACTAACTTTGCAACATGAAAGCTATGATCTTTGCAGCGGGACTGGGTACACGCCTCAAACCGCTAACCGACAATATGCCAAAGGCTCTTGTACCACTCGCAGGCAAGACCTTACTCCAATGGCAAATCGAACGCCTAAAAGCAGCAGGCATCACGGATATTGTGGTAAACGTGCACCACTTCCCCGATATGATTATCAATTATCTAAAGGAGAATAATCATTTCGGCTGCAACATTCAGGTTAGCGACGAGCGAGACATGCTCCTTGAGACAGGCGGTGGTCTGCGCAAAGCAAAAGCCATGCTCTTAGAAGTCGGAAAACCAGAATCCAGCAAAAACGATGAGCCTATATTAATCTGTAATGTAGATATACTATCCAATATTGATATTCCTACGCTATGCAAAGCATATAATCCAGATGAGATGGGCGTGGTGGTAGTCAGCAAGCGAGAAACCCAACGCTATTTGCTCTTCGACAAAGAAAATCGGCTTTTCGGTTGGACCAATATCGCCACAGGCGAAGTCCGCCCTGCCTCAATCGCCTCTCGCACCAACTCCCTTCCTCTTAGGGAGGGGGCGGGGGGAGGATTACTCGCCTTCTCTGGCATGCAAGTGTTGAATCCACGCATCTTCGAATGCATGGATGCTGCGGTACAAGCCAAAGGCGATAAGTTCTCACTGATTGACCTATACTTGAGTATCGCAGAAAAAGAAATTCTCAGGGCATTTATCCCCGAGAATTATCGTATGATGGATGTAGGAAAAATCAACCAACTATCCGAAGCAGAACAATTTGCACAAAATCTACAATAAAGCGGACTTATCTTTTATCAATCCGCAATATCGAGGTTCTGTTTCCGTCTCAAATTGTGTGGTTATTGTATGGTTATTGTGTGGTTATTGTGTGGTGCGAGCGAGTCAAATCTACACAAACTCCTTTGGTACAATCATCTGCAAAGCACTTTTCATACATGTGACTTGACATGGACCACTCACATCCATTACGATGCCATCTGCTTCAAAAGATTGATGCTTTTTTGTGTGCAATAATAAGTTATCCGATATGATAGGATGCACAAATGATAGTTCTTGCAACTGACCATTGAACAAACGTGGTACGGCTTGCATAATTTGCTTGAAACTTGGTGGCGTAATAAACATTGCATGCAAAACGCCATCACATGGATCAGCGTCAGGGTTGAGTTTCATGCCACCACCAACATATGAGCCATTGGCAATGCTTGTGACAAACATTTTACCCTCAACTACAGTCTCACCATCTACATCCAGACGAAGATGGGGGTTCTTATATTTCATCAACGACCAAATGAGAGCAAACAAGTAGTTCACATGGTGGCTCCCGATATAGTACTTCAAACTCTCGGCGTAGCGACATGTCATAGGTTCAATACCAAAACCTAAGGAGTTGATAAAATAGCGATGATGAGGAATATTATTGCGCCAATACGTTACACAACCTACATCAATAGGCTTACTATATCCCTGAAAAAATATATCTAACGAACGTTTGAAATCTTTATTCAGCCCCCAGTGACGAGCAAAGTCGTTACCAGTACCGCGTGGCATCAATCCAAACTGAATACTCGCACGTTGCTCTGGCGTAATATCTGCACGCATAATACCATTGATTACCTCACTGAGCGTACCATCGCCACCTAATATCAAGATTTGCGTGCAACCTTTCTCCTCCACCAACTCGCGTGCCAATTCTATGGCATGGTTAGCATATTTCGTTACGCGGTATATAAATGGCTGACGACGTTCTTTCAACAATTTCCACAAATATAGTCGCTGCATACGAAATGCACGTTTACCAGATTTTGGATTAATAATGATTCCTAACATAATACTCCACAGTGTCTTACACAATTTTATTAAACAAATCTCCCCTATTATCTTCCATTCAGTGTGCAAAGATACAAAAAAAAATGCACACTACCAAAAAAGTGTGCATTTTTAATTATTTTATGCTGTTTTTTTCGATTATTTGAAATAAGCAGCAACTTTTTCGTTCTCAACAATTTCTTCTTGGAAGATGTAAGCACCTGTTTTAGGGCTCTTAACCATCTTGATACACTTGGTGTGGTTGCGACCAGCGTTACCAGTGTGAAGGGTTGCGACAGCTTTCTTTGCCATAGTTCTAAGCCTTTCTAATTAAAATGGTTAATTACTTAATTTCTTTGTGGATAGTGTACTTCTTGAGAATTGGGTTGTACTTTTTGAGTTCCAAACGCTCAGGAGTATTCTTGCGGTTCTTTGTTGTAATGTAACGTGATGTACC
>JAFZGC010000108.1 GCA_017555595.1 Paludibacteraceae bacterium
GTGGTGTAGTGTATAGCACTACTCCTAATCCTACCACATCCAACAGCAAAGTAGTTAGTGGAAGTGGTAAAGGATCGTTTACTTGTAATTTGAATCATTTGCAAATGGGCACCACTTACTATATTCGTGCTTATGCGGTCAACCAAAAGGGAACGGCATATGGCGAACAACAGGCTTTTATGACTAAAAAAGTAGGAATATTCTCTGTTTCTTCTTCAAAGCAAGTAGTCTTCTCTTCTGGCAATTTGCAGTACCACCCAGCAAATAATAAATGGCGTTTTGCTGAGAACCAAACAGATTATATTGGTGCTGCAAATAACAAATGCTCTTCTACTTACAACGGTTGGTTGGATTTATTCGGTTGGAGTACGAGTGCTACTAATTTTGGTGTAAGTACTTCTACTTCCGAAAGCGATTATAGTGGTTCTTTCGTAGATTGGGGTACGAATAAGATTGGTAATGATGCTCCTAATACATGGCGAACATTGACTTATGATGAGTGGGTATATCTCCGACATTATCGTACTAATGCTAATGATTTAGTAGGTGTCGCTCAGGTGAATGGTGTGAATGGTGTGAATGGTTTGGTGTTCTTGCCTGATAACTGGATCTGTCCCGCAGGTGTTACCTTTAAGTCAGGTTTCCATAGTAGTTATGGTGTTGGTTATTACGCAGCGTATCAAACCTTCACTGCAGATCAATGGTCAAAGCTCGAAGCCGCAGGTGCGGTCTTTCTCCCTGCTGCGGGCTACCGCTACGGCTCGAATATGATCAGTGTGCAGGGCAGCGGCTACTATTGGTCCGCCACTGTGGACTTTAGCCACTACGCGTACGTCCTCTACTTCTACTCGACCGAAGCGATCATAAACAGCGTCACTCGCGACACCGGTCTCTCTGTGCGTCTTGTCAAGGATTTATAGTAAGCATCCCGATTTTGTTCGCAGGCGAAGCCACGACAAATTCTCCAAATGGAAAATTCTGACCTTTAATTCTAACTCATCCCTTGCCAATTCTCGTGGCAGGGGATGAGTTTTTATAAGATATTATTCTTATTGCTCGTATTCAAGCACACTCTCGGCAAGGATTCGGTATCCCTTTGAAAACTGAAAACGGCAAGCCGACTTTCATCCCACCGCCACCCGTGAACATCAGAGTGGTAACCGAGTGGTTTCGAAAGATTATACATAGGATACGAAAAAGATATAGATAGGCTATAGTGGTCGCGAAATGGTCGCGTAGGAAGTGAGTGATTTGAGGCTTGATTACACGCGAATTGTCGGCATACACAACATTTTTGCAAAAAAACATTTGCTCAATTCAAAGATTTTCAGTACCTTTGTACGCTTTTTACGAAATACATTATCATTAACCAAATAAATATGAAGCACATCTTTTTTATTCTGCTTGCCATTATCGGACTTATTTCCTGTGGCAATACAGCGCAAAATGCTCAGAATGAAGCGAACGCGAACACACAAAATCCAATTATGCCTATCGTATTCGTAGGCGAAAACACAGAAGTTATCATCACCGATTACTTGCCTGCACTCACCGAAGAGGACGAAGTGGTATTCTCCACCGAGCCATCGTACCAAGTGAGCAATGTGACGGCTGATGCTTTCACCCTCAATGGCGACCACACGCTCTCTGTTCTCAGCGTGGATGTACCAGCCAAAGGATTGCACTACGATATTCCTATCGTACCACAATCGCAATACGAGGTAGGTTTGATTACCAAATCTTTTAGCGATTCTACTATTACTCTCGGAGTACTCAACGAATATGAGCACCTGCAATTCCGCGTACTCTGGCAAGACACACGCGCAAAAGAGTATGTAGAATACGAGCAATATGGAACTGAAGCCACCATCACTATCGAACCAGCATGGCGCGAAAGCAAAGGTCGTAGTTTCATTCGCGTATATGCCTATGGCGACGGCAAACAGCTGAACGACATCTTGGTACCATTGCAGGACGGCAAAGTAGTCAATGATGTGGCTCAACTCACTCGTTTTGACGACCAAGCACAAGTGCTCTACTCACTCATGATCGACCGTTTCCACAATGGCAACAAAAAGAACGACTGGAAAATGAATAGCCCAGAGGTATTGGACATCGTGGACTATCAAGGTGGCGATATTGCTGGTATCACAAAGAAAATCAAAGAAGGCTTCTTCGAGGAATTGGGTATCACTACCATTTGGATTTCTCCTATCACACAAAACCCATGGGATGCATGGGGTATGTATCCATTCGCTAACGGCAACAAGTACGACAGCACCAAGACCTACACCAAGTTCTCTGGTTATCACGGCTATTGGCCAATCTTTGCCACCGAAGTGGAGAAGCGTTTCACCACCGAGCAAGAGTTGCACGACATGTTGGCTACCGCACACAAGCATGGCATGAATGTCATTCTCGACTATGTGGCTAACCACATGCACATCAACTCTCCTACTCTACAAGCACACCCAGACTGGCACACCGATAGCATTTTGCCAGACGGAAGACGTAACTTCGAATTGTGGGACGAAGCACGCCTCACCACATGGTTTGACGTACATATCCCTACCCTTGACTTGGAGCGTCCAGAAGTTTGCTCGCCAATGACCGACTCTGCATTGGTATGGCTGGAGAAATTTGCTTTTGACGGCTTCCGCCACGACGCTTGCAAGCATATCCCACTCAACTACTGGCGCGAACTGGGCAAGAAAATGAAACAACGCTACCCTGATCGCCATATTTGGATGATTGGCGAGACATACGGTGACCCAGCATTGATTGGCTCGTATGTAAAGAGCGGTATGCTCAATGCACAGTTCGACTTCAATATTTACCACACCGCTATCGATGTGTTAGGCAAAGAGAATCAATCGCTTGAGCGCATGAATAATACCATCCTCGAATCACTCTCTGCTTATGGTAGCCACCACACTATGGGTAACATCTCTGGCAACCACGATAAATGTCGTTTCATCTCATTGGCAGGTAAAGCTGTTAGTTGGAACGAAAGCGATAAGGCCGCAGGTTGGGAGCGCGAGATTGGTGTGACAGCCGATGGTGACAAAGAATTAGAAGCACACGCATACCGTATGGCTATGCTCTTGGAGGTTATCAACTTCACTATCCCTGGTGTGCCTTGCGTATATCAAGGCGATGAGTATGGTGAGGCAGGAGCTAACGACCCAGACAACCGCCATATGATGAAGTTCGACGGACTGAACAAGGAGCAAGCTGCTTTCCGTGCTAAAGTACAAGAGTTGGCTCAACTCCGCCGCAACAATATGGCATTGCTCTATGGCGAGTATATCCCTGTAGAGGTGACAGACACCCTACTCCACTTCCAACGCGTATATATGGGCGATGTAGTAGATGTAGTCATTGACCTCAATGGCGAGAGCAGCATCACCGTGAACGGCGACAAGGTTTGGAGCATTTAATTAGGCAACCGGTAGCCGGTAACTGGAAACTAACAACAACGGCAACCGGCAGCCGGCAGCTGGACATTAAACGACATTAACAACAACCAATAATTTTTATAATAACATGAAGAAACTATTTTTCGCAGCGTTGGGATTGCTCTGTTTAGCATCCTGCGCAAAGCAGCCTTGCTGCCAATTGGAGCATCCATGCTATTCGTATGATGCTACTATCTACGAACTCAACACCCGCCAACTCACAGAGGAAGGAACCTTCAAAGCTGCAGAGGCAGTGCTTCCTGCATTGAAAGAGATTGGTGTGGACATTATCTGGATCATGCCTCTCCAAAAGATTGGCGAACTTGAGCGCAAGGGTTCATTAGGTAGCTACTACGCTATCACTGACTACTGCCAATTCAACCCAGAGTTTGGTACTCGTGCTGACTTTGAGCACTTCCTCGCAGAGGCACACAAGTTGGGCTTGAAAGTTATTCTGGATTGGGTAGCTAACCACACCGCTCCTGATAGCGAGTGGACCAAGAACGACGGATGGCACTACCGCGATAGTTTGGGTAACTTGATGGTACAATACGACTGGACCGACATTTCTAAACTCAACTACGACAACCAAGACATGCGCGCTGCTATGAAAGAGGCTATGCACTGGTGGATGGATACTATCGGTATCGATGGTTTCCGTTGCGACGTAGCTGGCGAGGTACCAACTGACTTCTGGAACGACGTGATGGCTGAGCTTCGCGTGAAACACCCTAACATGTTCACTTTGGCTGAGGACGAGGCAGAGGCACAAGACCTCACAGAGACTGCCTTCGATATGTACTATGGTTGGGAGCTCCACCACCTCATGAACGGCGCAGCTCAAGGCACCAAGACCGTAGAGGATCTCTGGGGCTATTTTGCTAAAGCAGACACTACCATCCGCAAAGAGGCTATCCGCATGAACTTCACCTCTAACCACGATGAGAACTCATGGAACGGTACTGAGTTCGAGCGCATGGGCGATGCTGCTAATCTCTTCGCTGCGTTCACCTATGTAGTGCCAGGTATGCCTATGATCTACACTGGTCAACCAAGTGGCAACCACCATCGTTTGGCATTCTTCGAGAAGGACCTCATCGACCGTGTAGAGAACGCACCACAACACGATATGTATAAGAAACTCAATGACCTCCGCGCAAACAACTTTGCTTTGTGGAGCAATGAGATTGGTGCTCCTATGCTTCGCCTCGCTGCTGACAACGATAAGGTGTTTGCATGTGTACGCAGCGCTGTTTGCCCAAAAGACAACAAGGAGAACACCGTAATCGCTGTGATGAACATGTCAGGTGAGGAGCAAGTAGTGAATGTAGTTGTTGACCAATATGCTGGCGAGTACAACTGCCTCTGCGGTAAGACTATGGTTGTTGAGGCTACTCAAACCCTCACTCTCAAGCCTTGGCAACACATCATCTTAGCCAAGTAAATCCTTGAAACTATACAATAAAAAAGCAGTGTTTCAGACACTGCTTTTTTATTGTATAGATTATTCAGCAGGATAACTACAATTCATGCCCCATGATGTTATAAGAAGAGAGGCAAGGGAGATAAAAGACATCGATAGGATACAGAAGTCCTACCGATGTCCTATAGATGTCTTAGTTTTGTTCTATGCTCATGCTAATTCCTCAGAGTGGGGACTCTTCGGGCATTTCGCTCGGAGTGCGTTCCGTCGCACTCCTTCAGGTTGCCTAAGAAGCTAGGCATTTTAGAGCGATAGTTCGTACTCCTTCATGCAGTCCACGAGGGCTTGAACGCCTTCGAGGGTCATGGCATTATAGGTACTTGCACGGAAGCCACCTACCAAGCGGTGTCCCTTGATACCCACCATACCTTTTGCTGTAGCAAACTTGAAGAAGTCGTCTTGCAAGTGTGCATACTCTGGTTTCAAGACAAAGCAGATATTCATCATAGAGCGATCCTCTGCCTTAGCAGTACCCTCGAAAATCTTGCTCTCGTCAATAGCCTTGTAAAGTAGCTCTGCCTTAGCCACATTGCGCTCCAAAGCAGCCTCCAAACCACCATTAGCCTTCAACCAACGCAGTGTCAGCATAGCGGTATAAATTGGCAATACAGGAGGAGTGTTGAACATACTGCCGTTCTCCACATGAGTGCGGTAGTCCAACATTGTTGGGATATGGCGAGTCACCTTACCGAGGAACTCCTCTTTCACAATCACGAAGGTCACACCAGCAGGTGCCAAGTTCTTTTGTGCACCACCATAGATGATATCGTATTTGCTTACATCAATTGGACGAGCCAAGATATCCGAAGACATATCAGCAATCAAAGGTACATTGCCCTTCTTCTCGTAGATAGCTTGGAGTTTCTCGTCTGAAATCTCAGTACCATATATGGTGTTATTGGTGGTAATATGCAAGTAATCAGCATCTTGTGGCACTTCGAAGTCCATAGGGATATTATTGAAGTTCTCCGCCGCTGATGTAGCCACTTCTACTACTTCGCCAAAGGCTTTTGCCTCTTTGATGGCTTTCTTAGACCACACACCTGTATTGAGGTAAGCAGCTTTCTTCTCAAGGCAGTTGAATGGCACCATGCAGAATTGCAAACTTGCACCACCACCCACGAAGATCACGCGGTAGCCCTCTGGGATATTCAGCAGTTCCTTCATCAGGGCTTCTGCCTCGTCCACTACGGGTTGGAAATACTTAGCACGGTGAGAGATCTCCAAGATACTCAAACCCTCGCCTTGAAAATCGATAACAGCCTCTGCTGTTTGCTTAATCACTTCTTGTGGCAGGATACTTGGTCCTGCGTTAAAATTGTATTTTTTCATGGATTTATTTATGGTTTTTCGTCATTTTCCAATTGCTTTTGGTGCCTTCGATGATTTCAGAGTCGGGAGTTCCAGTTTTTACGGAAGTTCCGGGTTGTTCTGCTGGTGCGTCGGCTTTCTCTACCCAGCAGAGTGCATCGCCCTTGACAGCAGTAGCGCCTTGCTCTTTCTCAATAGACACCACGCGGCAGTGGTCAAATGCACGGATTGGTTCGATACCATGAGGCGTTTGCAAGTAGCAAACTACATCGCCTTGCTTGTAGAATGTACCCAATGCTGGCGCTTTGCTATCTTCGTTGAAATCAAGTTCCCACATCACTTTACCAGACAAGGTAGCCTCCAATGGCTCAGCATTAGGGTGCAAGATAGCGCGTTTGTCAGCCGCAGAGATGAACTTAACTGGCTGACCGCCTGCAGCCGCTTTCTCCATGCGCTCAAGCAAGTCCTTGTTGAACTGCTCCTTAGCTTGACCAGACTTATACTCGCGGTATTGCTTCTCGTGCATAGCGAACTCAAAGAGTTCCTCATCGTCTTGACCACGATCCCAACCATTCTTCTCCATCTCGGCGATGAATTGTGGCAATACATCTGGATAAAGGGCTTGTGGGTCATCGGTATAGAACTCCATATTCTTCTCCTTAGCGAGTTCTACGATCTCTGGAGCCAATGTGCCAGGCAACTTACCCGACTTACCGAGAATCATACCCCACATAGCAGGGTCCATGCGAGTGAATGGCTTCTCGCCCATAGACTTGCTATAAAGGTTCATGAGCGCTGCGTTCTTCACATATTGCGAGAATGGAGTTACAAGACATGGCGTACCGAGCATAGGCCAGATACGTTGTACCTCGTCGAAGAGCTCTACGAGGAGTTCATCTTCGCTGAGGGCCGCTTGTCCGCGCTTCACAAGGTTGGCGTTGATAGCTGCATGCATACCCTTGAGGTCAGCCATCAGCGAACCCATCATACCGCCAGGAAGACCACTGCCAACGAGCAACGAAGTCATCTTAGAGTTGCGAGGGTCAATCCAATAGCCAAGGAAGTCGTCGATAAACTCTTGAGTGAGCGAACGTGCCTCCATATACGCCTTCATGTTGATATCCTTCACAAGGAAGCCAGCGTCTTTGAGCATAGATTGGATGGTGATCACATCTGGGTGCACCATACCCCAGCTGAGTGGCTCCATAGCAACGTCAAGCACGTCGCCACCTGCCTTAGCGACCTCCAGCATACTAGCTACAGAGAAGCCAGGACCACTATGACCGTGGTATTGGATGATGATATCTGGGTGTTTCTCCTTGATAGCCGCCACGATAGTACCCAGCATAGCTGGACGACCGATACCTGCCATATCCTTGAGGCAGATCTCTTGTGCGCCATTGGCGATAAGTTCCTCCGCGAGGTTGATATAGTACTCTGCGTTATGCACTTGCGAGTAAGTGATACACATAGTCGCTTGTGCGGTCATGCCAGCCTCTTTTGCCCACTTGATAGATGGAATGATATTGCGAGGGTCGTTCAAGCCGCAGAAGATACGGGTGATATCCACACCTTGCGCATGCTTTACCTTATACATCAGTTTACGCACATCTGCTGGTACAGGGTTCATACGCAAGGCGTTAAGACCACGGTCGAGCATGTGGGTCTTGATACCTACCTCGTTGAAAGGCTTGGTAAAGGTACGTACTGCTATATTAGGATTCTCACCGTAGAGTAGATTCACTTGTTCGCTGGCACCGCCATTGGTCTCTACGCGGTCGAAACAGCCCATGTCAATAATCACAGGTGCAATCTTTGCCAACTGATCTTTGCGTGGCACATACTTGCCACTACTCTGCCACATGTCACGATAGACAAGGGAGAATTGAATTTCTTTCTTTGCTATGATGGTAGTTTGTTTTGTATGGTATGTTAGTTAATTATTTCGTTGAATTAATTACATCGTTACAATTATCGTGCAAAGATACAATATTTTTCTCACATACGCAAGCATTCTTGATGAAATTTATTTTCAAACAAAATTTCCATTGTTTTGTTTGCAATTATCAAAAAAAAGTTGTAACTTTGCACCGCATTTTGTATGCACTATTAATTCGACTAAATTAATCGCGCTCAGCGCACCAAAACAATGAACATATCATATAATTGGCTCAAACGCTACTTGACGCTCACCGATAGCGCAGAAGAAGTAGCAAAGATTCTGACTTCCATCGGTTTGGAAGTAGGCAAAGTAGAGAAAGTACAAACCATCAAAGGTGGATTGGAAGGACTCGTCGTAGGTGAAGTAATCACCTGCGTTGATCACCCTAACTCTGACCACTTGCATATTACTACCACCCGCGTGGCTCCCGATACAGAGCCTCTGCAAATCGTTTGTGGTGCGCCTAACGTGGCTGCTGGACAAAAAGTGATCGTGGCAACCGTAGGCACTGTGCTCTACGACGGCGACGAGAAGTTCACCATCAAGAAAGGCAAGATCCGTGGCGAGGAGTCATTGGGTATGATCTGCGCTGAGGACGAGATTGGCGTAGGTACAGCGCACGACGGTATCATGGTACTCCCTGCTGACACCCCAGTAGGTATGCCTGCGAAGGAGTATTTCGGTGTAGAGGATGATACCCTCATCGAGGTGGATATCACTCCTAACCGTGCTGACGGCGCTAGTCACTACGGTGTTGCACGCGACTTGTATGCGTATTACCAAGCGAAAGGCATGGATATTGCATTGACCAAACCAAGCGTAGAGGATTTCAAAGTAGATAGCCAAGCATTGCCTATCGAGGTAGTGGTGGAGAACGCACAAGCGTGCCCTCGCTACACAGGCGTGAGCATCAAGGGTGTGACCATCAAAGAGTCACCTGACTGGCTGAAGAAAGCCCTCAATACCGTGGGCATCCGTCCTATCAACAACGTGGTGGACGTGACCAACTTCGTGCTCCACGAGATGGGACAAGCACTCCACTCCTTCGATGCGGATAAGATCAAAGGCAACAAGGTGATCGTGAAGAACGCTACCGAAGGTCAGAAATTCGTGACCCTCGACGGCGTAGAGCGCACATTGTCGGCTGCTGACCTGATGATCTGCAATGCCGAGGAGCCAATGTGTATCGCAGGTGTGTTTGGCGGACAAGACTCAGGTATCACAGAGACAACCACCAACGTCTTCCTCGAGAGCGCATACTTTGACCCAGTGAGCATCCGCAAGACCGCTCGCCGTCACCAACTCTCTACCGACGCCAGTTTCCGCTATGAGCGTGGTTGCGATCCAAATAACACCTTGTACGTTTTGAAGCGCTGCGCACTCCTTATCCAAGAGGTAGCAGGTGGAGAGATTGCGATGGAGGTGGTAGATCGCTGCTCTGTAGATGGTAGTAAGCCATTTGCTCCATTCCCAGTAGAGTTGAATATCCCACGTGTGAATGCGTTGATCGGTAAGGAATTGGGCGAAGAGTTGATCGAGCGTATCTTGGGCGCATTGGAGATGGAGGTCGTTAGCAAGAATGGCGACACATGGCAGATTGGCGTACCTCGCTACCGCGTGGACGTACAACGCGAGTGCGACGTAGTAGAAGATATCCTCCGTATCTATGGCTACAACAACGTAGAGTTCCCTGAGAAATTGAACACCTCGCTGAGCTACAATCCAAAGCCAAACCCAGTGGCATTGCAAATCCGTATCTCGGAGCAATTGACTGCACAAGGCTTCAACGAGATACTCAACAACTCACTCACCAAGGTATCGTACTACGAGCCATTGGAGCAACTTAGTTTGGCAACCTGCGTGAAGATCATGAACCCACTGAGCCAAGACCTCGGCGTGATGCGTCAGACCTTGCTCTTTGGCGGACTGGAGAGTATCCAACGCAATGCCAACCGCAAGAATGCGGACCTCAAGTTCTACGAGTTCGGCAACTGTTACCACTATAACACACAGAAGATTGCGGACCGTCAAGCCAAAGACCCACGTTGGGAGTATGACCCACTCTACGCCTATAGCGAGGAGCCACACTTGGCATTGTGGTTGACTGGAAACAAGACTGCACAATCATGGGTTATGAAGGAGGAGAAAGTATCGTTCTACACCCTGACCGCATATGTGAACAATGTGCTCCGTCGTTTGGGCGTGAACATCGCCAACTGTACATTGGAGGTAGTAGAGAACGAGCTATGCTCCGATGCTATGGCAATTAAAGCACCTAACGGCAAGCAGATCGGTTGGATGGGTGTAGTCAGCGGCAAACTGCTCAAGGCATTCGACATCGATAATCCTGTATATTATGCTGACTTGGATTGGAACATGCTACTCAAGCTCAATAAGCAATACAAGCCTGTGATCAATGACCTGCCTAAGTTCCCAGAGGTAAAACGCGACTTCGCGCTCCTCGTGGACAAATCTGTGAAGTTCGCTGATCTGACGAAAGCAGCTTTGGCAACCGAGAAGAAGCTCTTGAAGGCAGTAAACCTCTTCGACGTTTACGAGGGTAAGAACCTCGAGACAGGCAAGAAGAGTTACGCACTCTCATTCATCTTGCAAGATGCAGAGAACACTCTGAAAGACAAGCAGATCGAAGCCATCATGGCCAAACTGCAAAAGCTATTCGAAGAGAAGTTTGGTGCGAAACTGCGTTGATGACTTACGAGGAATATATACAAGCACAAGAGACAGCATTCGCCGAAGAACATTCGGACGAATGTTGTTTCGTTGAGAATCAAGCGGAAGGCGTATTTGTACGAGGACATTAGATGAGTGATACAAGGAACATAGCAGTTTTTGCATCGGGCACAGGCACCACACTGCAAGCATTGATTGATAACCAGACAGAGTATGGCTATCATGTGGCATTGGTGGTGGCTAATCGCACATGCACCGCCCTTGAGCGTGCTCAGACAGCACATATCCCTACCCTACAATCTTGTGATTGGACGAAAATCGGCCACGCTCTCACGCAGCACAGCATACAGCTCATTGTGCTAGCTGGTTTCCTTACCATCATCCCCGAATGGATATGCCATAAGTGGGAGAAGCGCATCATCAATATCCACCCTTCGCTGCTGCCAAAACATGGTGGCAAAGGCATGTACGGCGTACACGTGCAAGAGGCCGTTTTGGCGGCGGGTGACACAGTGGCCGGTTGCACCGTACACTACGTCAGTGCCGAAGTCGATGGAGGTCATATCATCGCGCAAGCCACCGTTGAGGTACTCGCCAACGATACACCCGAAACGCTCTCACAACGCGTACAACAGGAGGAGAAGAAACTCCTACCACAGACTATAGAACAACTATTGAACAATGCTAAGTAATACAGAACAACAAGAAATCCTCCGTCGCAGAACTTTTGCGATCATCTCGCACCCTGACGCAGGTAAGACTACTCTCACCGAGAAACTGCTGCTCTACGGAGGTGCTATCCACGTGGCTGGAGCGGTAAAATCGAACAAAATCCGCAAGACTGCCACATCCGACTGGATGGAGATCGAGAAGCAGCGTGGTATCTCTGTGGCAACATCTGTCATGGGATTTGACTACAACAACTATCATATTAACATCCTCGACACCCCTGGTCACCAAGACTTTGCCGAAGATACCTTCCGCACACTAACCGCTGTGGACTCCGTAGTCATCGTGATTGACTCTGCCAAGGGTGTGGAGACACAGACCCGCCGTCTCATGCAAGTCTGCCGTATGCGCAAGACGCCTGTAATGGTCTTTGTCAATAAGATGGACCGCGAGGGTAAAGACCCATTTGACCTCATGGACGAGGTGGAGAACGAACTTGGCATACATGTGCGCCCACTCTCGTGGCCAATCAACAGCGGCGAGCGATTCAAGGGCGTGTATAATATCTTCCAATCGACCCTCGACCTCTATACCCCAAACAAAACGCAAGTCACTGAGTCTCTTCGTTTTGATGATGTTACCGATCCACAGATTGCGCAACTCGTAGGCGAGCAAGACGCGCTCAAACTGCAAGAGGATTTAGAGATGATTGAGGGCGTGTATAATCCTTTCTCTCGTGAGGATTACCTCGCAGGCGACCTAGCTCCTGTGTTCTTCGGTTCGGCACTCAATACCTTCGGTGTAAAGGAGTTGCTGGAGTGTTTCGTTCAGATCGCTCCATCGCCACGCCCAGTAGAGGCGGTAGAGCGCAAGGTAGAGCCTATGGAGAATGGCTTCACAGCGTTCTGCTTCAAGATTCACGCGAATATGGATCCTAACCACCGCTCATGTATCGCGTTCTTCAAGATCTGCTCGGGTAAATTCGTGCGTAACACCTATTATAAACACGTGCGCGAGAACCGCCAGATGCGTTTCTCTGCTCCGACCTGCTTCATGGCGCAACGCAAAGAGACGGTGGATGAAGCTTTTGCAGGCGATATAGTCGGTTTGCCAGATACAGGCAACTTCAAGATTGGCGACACCCTCACCGCTGGCGAAAACCTCCATTTCAAGGGCTTGCCATCGTTCTCGCCTGAGATGTTTAAGTATATCGAAAATGCCGACCCTATGAAGCAGAAACAGCTCGACAAGGGTGTTAGCCAACTCATGGACGAAGGTGTGGCACAGCTGTTTGTCAGCCAGTTCAATGGCCGCAAGATTGTCGGTACAGTGGGACAATTGCAGTTTGAAGTGATCCAACACCGCTTGGAGCATGAGTACCAAGCCAAATGCCGTTGGGAACCATTGCAGATGTTCAAGGCATGCTGGATAGAGAGCGACAACGAAGCCGAGCTGGAGATGTTCAAGAAACGCAAAGCCCAGTATATGGCAAAGGACAAAGAGGGACGCGATGTGTTTATGGCAGATAGCGGCTATGTCCTCCAAATGGCGCAAAGCGACTACAAGAACATTAAGTTCCACTTCACTAGTGAATTTTGATATTAGGCGAGAGGCAAAAGGTTAAAGGCGAGAATATGCGGCATTGCCGCCCAGCCTTTAAACTTTACACTATAAACTATAAACTTAAAAATAAACAGATATGAAGAACATTAAACTTCGATTGACCGTCATGAACTTCCTCGAATTTGCCGTTTGGGGAGCGTATTTAACTTCGATGGGACGCTATTTGGCGTCTTTTGGAATGGCAGACAACATTGGTTGGTTCTATTCCATTCAGGGTATT
The DNA here is from genome assembly GCA_017555595.1 of Paludibacteraceae bacterium. Classification (GTDB taxonomy): domain Bacteria; phylum Bacteroidota; class Bacteroidia; order Bacteroidales; family Paludibacteraceae; genus Colicola. The sequence goes on from JAFZGC010000108.1 coordinate 13,398, forward strand.
GTGAGCCTCTTTATGCCTGCACTGATGGGTATTGTGGCTGACCGATGGATTCCTGCGCAAAAGGCATTGAGCCTCTGCCATGGGCTAGCGGGAGCCTTCATGATCGCTACAGGTGCATACGCACTTATGGCTGGTGAGGGGGTGCTGTTTGCTACCTTATTCTCGCTTTATACCGCTTCGGTGGCATTCTTTATGCCTACCCTTGCGCTCAGCAACTCTGTGGCTTATACCGCTTTGACACAAGCCAACCTCGACACCGTCAAGGCTTTCCCACCTATCCGTGTGTTGGGAACAGTGGGCTTTATCGTGACGATGTGGATTGTGGACCTGTGCGGCTTCCAAGCCAATCCAAAGCAATTCGTTGTTAGCGGTGGTTTGAGCCTCGTACTGGCGCTCTACTCATTGACATTGCCTGCTTGCCCAGTGAAAGGACATATAGAGAATAAGTCGCTCGTTGAAGCACTTGGATTGGAATCATTTGCCTTGTTCAAACAAAAGAAGATGGCGGTGTTCTTCGTCTTCTCTATGCTGCTCGGTATGTGTTTGCAAATTACCAATGGATATGCAAATATGTTTTTGGGAAGTTTCGAGTATTTCAAGGAGTGGACTACGACTTTTGGAGTACAACATTCTAATATCCTAATATCCATTTCGCAGATTTGTGAAGCATTATGCATCTTGTTTATTCCATTCTTCTTGAAACGTTTTGGTATTAAATCAGTTATGTTGATGGCAATGTTTGCTTGGGTACTTCGTTTTGCATTGTTTGGTGCAGGTAATCCAGGTATGCCTGGGGTAATATTATTCGTATTAAGCTGTATTGTATATGGCTTTGCGTTCGACTTCTTCAACATCTCTGGTTCGTTGTATGTAGATCAAGAGACCGACCCAAGCCAACGTTCTAGTGCACAAGGTTTGTTCGTGATGATGACCAACGGTTTTGGTGCTACTATCGGTACGCTGTCAGCACAAGCCATTGTTAATCGTATAGTACCAGGTCTTACGAATAAAAATCTAGATGTAGAGTTGGGTGTAGTTCGTGACGATACAAGAAAGATTTTATGGGAAAATATTGATTCAGATAAGTTGGGTGCCATCCAAGAATATGCGCAACAAATGTGGGCTGGTTGGCAAACTAGCTGGTATATCTTCGCTGGTTTCGCTTTGGTAGTGGCCTTGGCATTCTGGGTAATCTTCCCTAAAACCCCAGTGAAGAAAGACTAATCGACGGCAGTCAAAAGATCTTAATACACTTATACAAATAATCGCCATTTATGCCTACGCATAGATGGCGATTTTTATCACTTACCACATATAGTTTATAACTCAAAAAGTACTTTTCTTAATATTCCTTCCCTTTGTACCTTACCAATCCCTCTCGGGCTAAAAACCAAGGTGAAGAAGTGCCTTGAATGGCACTTCGAGTATTGCGCCCGAAGAGTCCCCACTCTGAGGATTAAGCGCAATACATAGAATGGCGTACCCCTTGCGGGTACGCAGCCATATGGCTATAGGGTAGTGCCGTACAGGGTAGGCACGACCGCCAATTGTATGAAGTATTGGGTATTCTGTTAAAAATTACAAAAAGTGCTGTTTATTAAGATTACCATCTCTTTCCCCTCTCTTATACCTTCCCCTATTTCACCGACCGACGACCGAGAGACGACCAAGAGAAGAGCAACTCAACTCCTTGCCCACAAAAAGTGCGTTTTGTTAAGATTGGGCTTCCTAACAGATTGACTCATTTCCTGAAAAAGTAGACTCTGTTCCTAAAAAGGTTGACTCATTTCCTAAAATAGTTGCCTATCCTCCAAACAAAAAATCGCCCTAAAAAGCGATTTTTCTTGCACAACTCAAAAAAAAAGTGTACCTTTGCGCCGCAAAGGTCAATCATCGAGAGATGGTATCAGTGCACATGATTAACAAGAAGTCCATACGATTCTACAACGACCATAAGGTACGCGCAATCTGGAGCGAGGAAGAAAACAAGTGGTATTTCTCTGCTACAGATATTATTGGTGCTATCAACGACGAGCAGGACTATGTGAAAGCAGGTAACTATTGGCGTTGGTTGAAAAAGAAACTTGCATCACAAGGTATTAAACCCGTGAGTGCCACTCACGACTTCAAATTCCAAGCTCCTGATGGCAAAATGCGTAAGTCGGATGTGTTGGATTTCGAAGGCGTTGAGATGGTGGCAAAAAACTTTCCGAATACGCGTGCCACCGCTTTTCTTGATTGGTTCACTTTCTCCGATAACTCTATCGACGGACAGAGCCGCAAAAAGGCATATACATTGTTTGAAAGTGGCATATTGGATGATATGCAAGCGGGCACAATCCAATCGCTGCAGCAGATACACGCTTATCTCTTTGGTGGATTATACGATTTCGCGGGGCAGATTCGCACCAA
>JAFZGC010000109.1 GCA_017555595.1 Paludibacteraceae bacterium
TAATGAGACGAGTCATTATTTGTATATCTTGCCACGAGAAATGGCTACTAAACTCTCGACGGCGCAAGATGATTTTCCTGAGTATGCAACATCAGGCTTTTACATCCTTACAGGAACTGAAAATGGAAATCCCAAAGCGTATATCGGGCAATCTAACAAATGCAAACACAGAATTTCTCAACACGATAAGAAAATTTCTTGGTGGGATACGGCGTATGTGTATGTATCAAAAACGATAGGAGAGTTGGATGCGACCACAATTCAGTATTTAGAGGCAAAAAATATAGCAGATGCAAAGGATGTGGGTAATAATGTAACTTTCGATAATGCAAATTCTCCAACTATTCCGCATTTATCAAAAGACCAAGAGGCGACTATCAAGCATTACTACGAGGAGGCAAAAATGCTCCTTGAGTTTGCTGGTTGTGGTGTGTTTGTCAAAGCGGAGATTCATGAAGGGGCTGTATACTACATCAATGCACCTATGAAGGGTGTAGCTGCAAAGGGAGAATATATTGCATCAACGGGTGAGGTGAAAGTGTTGAAAGATAGTGTGGTCAATCCAAAATGCGCACCTTCATTTAGAGGAAAAGAGAAGCGTATGCAAATGCTAGCACAACTAGCAGAGATGAAGAATGGCAAGTTAACGCTCACCAAGGATATAGTCTTCCCATCACCTAGTGCAGCCTCAAAATTTGTCCTTGGTCGCTCATCCAACGGCTTAACCGAATGGAAAAAAGAAAACGGCGAAACGCTGAAGGAAAGACTAGGCGAATAATCCCCAAATTCGACACACAATTACATGTGGTAGTGTGATGTGGTGGGGAGGGGAGATTCCAGAAATTATTAACCGAAAAATCTATGTTAGGAGCAATAATTGGAGATATTGTAGGAAGTCGTTTCGAATTTAATCCTACCAACGACTTTGATTTTGAACTGTTTACAGATGAGTGCAGTTTTACAGATGACACCATCTGCACCATTGCTGTGGCTGATGCCCTACTCAAAGGTATTGACTATGGCAAAAGCATACACACATGGTGCCGTCGCTATCCCAATCCAATGGGCGGATATGGCATATCCTTCCGCAAATGGGTGATGAGCGACAATCCTCAACCCTACAATAGCTATGGCAACGGAGCAGCCATGCGCGTCAGCCCTATAGGAATGTGGTTTGACGATTGGAAAGAAATATATCCTGAAGCAGAGAAATGTGCTGCGTGCAGCCATAACCATCCAGAAGGCATCAAAGGAGCGCAAATAATAGCGTATGCTATACATAACGCCGTAGTTTCATTTGACTGCCCATTACCTCCTGATAAATTCAAGGATGAACTAATAGAACTAGTTGTTGCAGCTCTGTGCGATGGCGATTATGACACAGAAATCAATTTGGAGGATTACCGCAATAAGTTTGATGAGACATGCCAAGGCACAGTACCAGTAGCCATAGAAATAATTTTTAATAGCGATAGTTTTGAAGATGCTATCCGTCGTGCCGTATCCCTTGGAGCAGATGCAGACACTCTCGGTGCTATTGTAGGTAGTATCGCAGAACATATTTGGGGTATACCTGATTGGATAAAAGAGAAAGCACTCTCCTATCTGCCCGATGAAATGCTACAAGTGGTGGATGCGTTTTATGCAGCATGCGAAAGCAGAGAAACATATAAGCCGAGAGCAAAACAAGCAAGAGCAGAAGAGAATGAAGCGCTGAATATAGATGAGTTCATGGCTATCATGCATTGGAAACTAGGACTTGGCAACCTAAATAACCTATTGAATGGACGCGACTTGATACCTGAGAAGAGCAAAAAAGCCACGGCTAGTGATTGGGATATACTACCTATGCCTGACGATCCAGAAGACATGACCGATACACCATTCGGCATGCAGTTATCCGACTATCAGATGGATATCCTTCGTATGGGGCATGTTCCAGAAGGAATGGAAGACCATTGGTTTATGTACTGCGACGACGAGTATATACGCTACTATCGCAGTTGGACGGGAATGTGTGCCTTCAAAGCGCATTATCACGCTTGTGATCGAGGCTTCATAATCGACCGCTTGAAGATGAATCATGATTTGGCACAGTTTGGAGTGAATGGCGACGAAGCTGGCAAGGCATTGTTTGAGTATCTAATAGTTGCCGAAACAGGAGGCGATGCTGCATCAGCCTGGGAGAATTATAGAGCGACATGGTTAGCATTGCACCATAAATATAAGAAATAATCCCTCAATACCCCATAAAAACCAATTTATTTGCATTTTTCTCTATCCACTGACAACTTTTAGCTCGCGTTCGGCAATTGAAGCGCACAGACTGATACTTGGCATCATTAAAGCGCTCAATGCCTCCGCTCTCCCCACTCACTCACGAAGTTCTTATCTCCCTTCGGTCGAACGATTATTTCGTGGGGACCCCCGAAAATAACTACCTTTGCAATCTCTTCTATAAGTGGCGCACTTTTCAATTGCAATCTGGCGCATTTTTCAATTGGTAATTACACGCAGAACCTTCTGGACTGTCCTGCGACTAACTTTGGCTTGACGGGCTATCGAACGTTGACTCATACCCGACATGTGCCAATGGATAATGTTTTGTTTTTCTTCAAAATGGACTACTTTTCAGTTGGTATTTACAATATAAATAGTTTACTATATACAAAAAACGCGCATATTTAACATGCGCGTTTTTTGTGATATTCCTTTTTTGAGGTTACTAACTGATAAACTGTATATATACAAAGAAAAATGTGCAATACATTACCATGTAAATTACACATTTTCAGCACTTTGCTGTTTTGTGTCCTCCCAGGGACTCGAACCCTGGACCCACTGATTAAGAGTCAGTTGCTCTACCAACTGAGCTAGGAAGACTCGTCGGAATTCGCTTGTCGCGATGATTGCCACTATGTGGCACTGGGCGACCGCGATTCCTCCTCTTAAATCGAAAGTAACTTTCGATTTAGTATTATAAATTAATCTTTATAAGATCGCTGATTTTGAAATCGGGTACAAAGGTACTGCTTTTTTTTGATATGACCAAATATTTTTACAAAAAAACGCTTTTTTTTGCATATTTCGTAAAAAAGTAGTATCTTTGTAGCCTATTTTAGATTGGATAATTATGGCGCAATCATTAAGTCTATTATTTTTTGAAGCAACAGGCAAGAAAGCGGGGGAGCAAAACGCTTTGACTGCTTCGGGTAGTAATCGCAGGTATTATCGTATCGAAAGTGAAGATAAAACTGCTTCGCTGATTGGTGTGCAGGGTACATCGCGTGATGAGAATCATGCGTTTCTCTATATGGCGGAGCATTTTATTCAGAAGGGGCTCAATGTGCCTAAGGTGCTGGCTGTGAGCGATGATGAGATGAATTATGTACAGCAAGATTTGGGCAATGTATTGCTGTTTGATTATATCGCAGAGGGAAGAAAGACGGGCGTGTTTAGCGCGAAGGAAAAGAATATGTTGCGCGAGACGATGCGTGCCTTGGCGCGATTCCAAGTGATTGGCGCTGAGGAATTTGACTTTAATCAATGTTATCCGCAGCCAGAGTTTAATTTGCGCTCTATTTTGTGGGACCTGAACTACTTTAAGTATTGCTTCTTGAAGGCAACTGGGCTTGACTTCCAGGAAGATAAATTGGAGAACGAGTTTGAGCGTTTGGCATATATCCTGCTGCAAAATAGGATGAATGCGTTTATGTACCGCGATTTTCAGTCGCGTAATGTGATGGTGCGTAGGGAGGAAGATGGTACAGAGGTTCCGTACTTTATCGATTTTCAAGGTGGTAGAAAAGGTCCTGTGTTCTATGATGTAGCATCATTCTTGTGGCAAGCGAAGGCCAACTATCATCCAGATTTGCGCGAGGAGTTGGTGGAGGTGTATTTGGAGGAGTTGCAGAAGTATATGCCTGTAGATCGCGAATTGTTCTATGAAACCCTAAAGCATTTTGTACTGTTCCGCACGATGCAAGTGCTGGGTGCATATGGATTTAGAGGATACTTCGAGAAGAAACCACACTTCTTGCAATCTATACCATTTGCAATCGACAACTTGCGCCATCTGCTCAAGCATGCAAGCGAGGATTATCCTTACCTGATTGAGGTGCTGCAGAAGATGACTGAGATGAAGCAGTTTAAGGATGTGGGTGTACGCAAACCGCTGGTGGTGAGAGTGATGAGCTTCTCATATAAGAAAGGTATTCCTGCTGACCCATCGGGCAATGGTGGTGGATTTGTGTTTGACTGCCGTGCAGTGAACAATCCGGGTAAGTACGAGCGTTATACCCATTTTACGGGTATGGACGAGCCTGTGATAACATTCTTGGAGGAGGATGGCGAGATGTTGCCATTCTTGGAGCAAGCCTATCAGTTGGTGGATTTCTCAGTGAAACGATATATGGATCGTGGCTTCCAAAACTTGATGGTATCGTTTGGTTGTACTGGCGGACAGCACCGTTCGGTATATTCGGCGGAGAAGATGGCACAGCATATCAATGACAAGTTTGGTGTGGAGGTGCAACTCATTCACCGTGAGCAGAATATAGAGCGCGTGCTCAATGCGAAAGATTAGTGTTGTTTAGTGGACGCTGCGCTACTGTTTAGTGTTTAGAGCATGGTTGTATTTGCGATATTGTTTTCGGTATTGACTTCACTTTCGAATGGTATGTTTCATACCACTTACGAAACAGAGGTGACTGCTACGGCAGATTCGTGCAATGCGGTTGTCGATGATATGATATATTGTCTGCAAACCAATCCCGAACTGCTATCAGAGCAGTATTTTGCTGGATTGGGTATGCAAGAGGATACAGACAAAAATGCCTTTTATCTAGAATGGAAGGAATCAACGTATGTGCCTGAAAAGCAGTATAGTAGGTTGGTTCTGGATGTGTTGGTGAACGAGAAACCATTTTTGAGGGATGTGGTGATAGAGGCCATGGTGACAGATAGCCTTTCGGGCGATAGGCGCGATATACGTGTGGATATACACTATGCGGGAACGCTGATTAAAGAGGCTTACGGATTATTTCATATAATGCCAACGGGCGAAAATACTGCGAAGATAGGCATGGATGTGCATGTGAAGTTCGGCTGGTTTTTCCGTATCTTTATCTCGCGCAAAGTGTATAGCGAAACGATTGATTGGCGATTGGTTCGCTTTGTGGAGAACTTGAGATTGAGGTCTGAAGGTATTGTGGTAGATGATGCGTATTGGGAAGCGGTTGCTACTCAACCGTAGGTTATAGGACGCCGCATTGCGGCTATAGGTGATAGGTTATAGGCAAGAAATTATGGATATACTAGATAGAATAGACGGACTGGAGGCAAAGTTTCACGAGGTGAGTTTGTTGATTACAGACCCCTCTGTAATCGCCGATCAGGCGCGGTATGTGCGTTTGAATCGCGAATATCGTGATTTGGAGCGTGTGTTGGCTTCCGCAGAGAGATACAAGAAAGCCGTGACTGATTTGGAGGAAGCTAAGTTCCTGTTTCACAATGAGTCAGATGCTGATTTGCGCGAGATGGCACGCGAAATGATTGATGAGTTGGAGCCACAGATACCTGCCTTAGAAGAGGAGGTGAAACTAATGTTGCTGCCTCAAGATCCAGAGGATGGTAAAAACGTTGTAATGGAGATACGTGCAGGAACGGGTGGTGATGAGGCATCAATTTTTGCAGGCGATTTATTTCGTATGTACAGTAAGTATTTTGAGACTCACGGCATGAAGATGACCGTCAGCAGCTTTTCCGAAGGTGCTGTGGGTGGATACAAGGAGATTATCTTCAATGTGTCGGGCGAGAACGTTTATGGTACGTTGAAGTATGAATCGGGTGTACACCGCGTACAGCGCGTGCCTGTGACCGAGACGCAAGGTCGTGTGCATACATCGGCTGCAACGGTGGCTGTCTTACCAGAGGCAGACGAGTTTGAAGTGCATATCAACGAAGGCGAGATCAAATGGGAGACCTTCCGCAGCGGTGGTGCTGGTGGTCAGAACGTGAACAAGGTGGAGTCGGGCGTGCGTTTGCGTTACAACTGGAAGAATCCTAACACGGGTGAGGTGCAAGAGATATTGATTGAATGTACTGAGACTCGTGATCAGCCGAAGAACAAGGAACGCGCGCTCGCGCGCTTGCGAACACAGATATACGATAAAGAACATCAAAAATACATCGACGATATCGCTGCGCGCCGTAAGACGATGGTTAGCACGGGTGACCGTTCAGCAAAGATTCGTACTTACAACTATCCGCAAGGGCGTATCACGGACCACCGTATTGGCTATACGATATACAACCTTACTGCCTTTATGGATGGCGAGATTCAAGGTGTGATTGATGCATTGCAAGTGGCAGAAAATGCAGAACGCATGAAAGAGAGTGAACTATAGGGGTGTTTTATCCCTTATCGCTTCTGATATGCAATTCGAGGTGAGTTGTCGCGGGTGTAGATGATGCCACAATGGGTGAAATTGGCTTTCTTAATTAGGTGAACAGCCAGCCAAGAAAACAGAATGTCATCCATTGAACATTGTTTTTCAGAAGAAATAATCCAAACTTTTTCATACTGTATATGTTTTTTTGTTTACGGCTGCAAAGGTAATAAAAAAATCGCACATTTGCAAGTTTTGTTTGCTAAATGTGCGATTGGGGTTTTATCTAATGCTTGGGATAAATCCTCTCAGTATTTTAATGAGTTAATATATCTATAATAATTAGAAGTTCAGTGCCAAACCAATACCATTTTGGCTACCTTGGATAGTCCAGTAAGCACGTGGCGAAGTAGCTTGTGATACATTGAACATATCAACTGCATCATCCATACGGTCATATCCAATGTAAATAGTTGGTATAGCAGCTAATACAGCCAAACCGCCAGCGATGATACAACTTGCTCCAGACCAGAACATAGCATCATTATCCAACTTAGGACCATAAGCTAACATGATAGAGCCTGCCAAGTCCACAGCCAGACCAGCACCAAATGTCCACCAGCCCGCTTGTGTACATTTCAAACCGCTTTGGAATTTCTCATAAGCTGGTTGATGGCGAGTTGAGAGGAACTCTGCACATTGCTTCTTATCCATTACTTGATCGCCATAATAGATATAGCTACCTACTGGTTGTAGAAGGGTAGCATTATTGCTGTTAACAATAATGGTTGTTTGCGCTTGGATAGCTGCCGCAGCCATCACGAGCATCATTACAAATAGAATCTTTTTCATTGTTGTATAAATTTTACATTAATATCTTGGTTGTGCAAAGATGGCATCCAATGCATTGCGAATAGCGTAGCGGATGTTATCAGCCTCGGTAGAACCATAGTCCTCAGATTCGGCTGTAGCAATCAGGTCATTGGTTTGTGCGTCACGGAACTGAACGATGATACTTGTTGCATCAAAGAGCCAAAGGAATCCCACGCTGCGCTGTCCTGTCTCGCCATAGCTAAGTACCAATGTTTCAGCGAGTTTGTTTTGATCCAATTGTGGCAAAACGGTAAAGCCCTTTTGCATGAGATAGCCAGACATCAAGTCAGCAGGATTGGTTGTTTTGGTCACGCCGCCACCCACATAAGTGGTATTGTCCAACTTATAAGTGTGCACTTCGGTGCTACCAGTTACTGAACCCGTAGGCATGATGTACACATAGCGATACTTGTAAAAATTAGGTTGTACGCTGCAAGTAGTTGGTTTCAAAGCGCTACACGCCGTAGCTGCTAATGCGATAAAAAAGAATAGGATTTTTTTCATATATTTGTTTGATTATAAACGTTTTGATGCATCTATCAGCATAAAGATCTCCACAAGATGTGGCTGCAGTTTTTGCCATTGCGCCTGAGGCATGGTATAATATTGTGTTCCAGCTTCGGTATAAACCACAATTTGCGGTGCAGTAGGCTGAATCATACTTTTCTTAACTGCCTCATATCGAAAAGTACAATCTGTACGATGGATCCATTGCTTCTTGTCCTTTTCCTTATATATAGAGTACACCACTGGACACATATACGCCTCATCCTCCAGCACCAACGCCACCGAATCCACACGGGTCAACGTGGGACTAGGTACTGTCATCTTGATAGACACGGAGTCCGTTGTATTAAGGTAAGTAATGTCAAATGGTAATTCGAATTTTCGATCTGTAGAGGTGAATATATTCTCCGCGATGAAGAACAACTGCCCCTGAGTAGTAAGGCGCATGATGTACATATCCTCCGTCTTCTCAGCAAAAACAGAGATATGCAAACATACTATAAGTAGTGTTAAAAGAATCTTTTTCATAATTGTTTAGAGGATAGCAACGAGAGCCATTTTCATAGCATGACTCTCGTTGCCAGAGATTTGTGATTACTCGCCGTAAACGGTGTAAGTAACTTTAGTAAACAAGCCAAGAACGCTAACAACTTTCTTGTCAACGTGGCTAACCTTGGTGATACCAGCCTTCTTAGAAGCTTTCTCAATACCAGCGTCACCAGCAGCAGCAATACCCAATACGCTAACTGCCTTAGCTTGACCTACTTTAGTACCCAATTCGTTGCTTGTTACAGCAGCTGGCTCAGTGTAGCCTGTGTAAACAGCACCTACCAAACCTACAGTACCGCAGCTTGTCAATGCGAGAGCGCATGCTACAGAAAAAATGATTTTTTTCATCTTGTTTTAAATTTGTCCCCTTGACCGAGCCATATCAGCGTATATACGACCAGACCAATGGGTTGTTCATTTTTGATTTATGAAGGATAATTTGTACGCTGACATTGCCCAAGGCAACCTAATCCTATTTTGTTACAATACAAAAAAGCAACTGCCATGACTAAAAGCCACAGCAGCACACTATATATTCGATATACAGCGAGAACTACAATCTGAACGAAGCAAATACCCCCCCCCCATTTTGGGTGGCGCAAATCAAAGTTTTTATTGAGTTGTAAGTAGGCATTGCTTTAGTTATGAAGTTATGAGTTATGAGTGATAAACATTGTTTTAAGTAGGAAGTATGAGTGATGAGTTATGAGTTATTTTGTAAGTATTTTCTTGTTTTCTACATTTTCCAGTACGGTCATTTGTTGGATGGCAATCTGGTTGAGTTTTTGTAGGCGATCGGACTGAGGCAGCCCATCATTGATAAACACCGCATTGATATTCTCCATGTTGCTGAGGCAAATCAACTGATTGATAGTAGCATAGTCACGCATATTGCCTTTGAGTTCGGGATTAGCTTCTCGCCATTCTTTGGCGGTCATACCAAATAGTGCTACATTCAACACATCTGCCTCCTCTGCGTAAATCAGAGAGCGATGATAAGCATCGATCTCCTGCGGAATAAGGTTCTCCTTAATGGCATCAGTATGGATATGGTAGTTAATCTTAGCCAACTCACGTTTTGCAGACCAGCCGAGTGCTTTTTGCTTTTCTGATTGCAGGAGTTGATATTCTTTAACGAGCAGTAATTGAAAGCGAGGACTTATCCACATGCCAAAATGATACGCTATATCCTTATGAGCATATGTTCCACCATAACGCCCCGCTTTAGCAACAATACCGATAGCATTTGTACGCTCAATCCAATGTTTTACAGACAAAACAAAGTTGTTGCTGCCAGCCATATTTCTAATTGTACCGAATTCGGTATAATTAAAATTGGGATTGTATAGCGCTTCCCACTCTCCAAGATACTCAATCGTGTTTTTCAGACTCATCCACTTGAAGATAATATGCTCTTGCAATTGGCTATGTGCCATATCTGTGAGAGAGATATAGTCTTCTTTGTCAATGGTAAGGATAGTGATAGGGCTATCTTGAATATATATCTTAGTAGATGCCATAATTTGGTGGGCTTTTTGTTTTGCCTGCAAAGTTACACTTTTTTTTCGAGATGTGCAAGAAAAGAGTGATTTTTGGGCGATTTTTCTGGTGTAGGGTGTAGAGTGTAGAGGCGCAGAGTGCCTGTTTAGTGGACGCGCCGATGGCGCTACTGTTTAGAGTTTAGAGGCAGGGAATACCCGAATCATTCGGGATAACAAAGATAGAATGTCTAGATAGACAAGTCCAACAGGCACTTGCGGCAGAGGCATTGGTTGGGGTATTGCGCTGCTAGATGCGCACGAGTAGCGGGAGAGAGTTCCACGCCTGCACATTGGCATTTAGCGGGATTCTCGTGCAGACAAATAAACATAGCACCACAGCGAGGACAAGATTTGTGTTCCATAGTTGCTGGAAGGATAGTGATGGTTGTTCTTATAGTAAATACGATGGAGTAAATTGCTCCGCAAAGGTAGTAAAAAAATCGCATATGAGCAAGGAGGATGCGATTTTTTTGTGTAGAGTGTAAAGTGTAGGGTGTAAAGGCAGGGGGGTGCGGTTTAGTGGATGCGCCAATGGTGCTACTGTTTAGAGGTTAGAGGCGAAAATATTTGCCAGACCAATGCAAAAGCAAAACCGGTGGCAGAACTTTACTCGGGAAAAATGCACCCCACAAACTCACGAAGTTTATCGGGGACTTCGCTAATCACCGAGTACTAAACTGATATGTGGAATTGGCAAAAATGAGATTTTTTGCATTTTTCTTTAGAAAAATTTGGAAATTCAGGGTTTTATTATTATCTTTGTAGTTGCTTTTAGAACTAAGAGCAAGGAGCCAAGAACAAAGACCTAACAGCCTTAACGATTATAATCAACAAACCTAAAATCTCCTTAACGGAGTTACGAAGATTGATAATAAGAGTGCGACAAGACGAGGTTTTGTATGCTACTGAACAGACAGCAATCCTGTCCCATCCTGAAAAAGGTTTACACATAAAACAATAAAAATGTGTCAAATATTAAGATTTAGTGTTATGTGTAACCAGGAAAAATTATTATCAAATCGCAGAAGAAAGATTTATTCATTACCAGAAAAGCAGCAGATGA
>JAFZGC010000110.1 GCA_017555595.1 Paludibacteraceae bacterium
GTCGGCGTCAAACACGCTTGTCCGATGCTGTGCCTGCACAACCAACTGCACCATCAATAGTACATATATCAATCTTCTTTTCATATAACCTTGTCTCTCAACTATTCCGCATTCACCACCAACCAGTTCGTCGGATAACTATGTCCTTTGGGGTGAATAATATGCACCTGCCCCTGCTCATCCCTATAGAACGAATGGTTCCAGCCCGCACCCATATCCATGTACAGCGCATTCTCCACGCCTGCCTCCACGAGCGCTTGCAGATAGTCCTGATATGCCATCTCCTCGCGGTTGGCCATCACATAGAATCGCTCACCCTTTTGACAAAACGAACGAAAGTGCTCCACCCTGTCCATCGGCTGAATCTCATGCTCATATACTACCCCATTTTTGATCACCCAATGCTGTGTAAATGCCATTCCGCCATGCGCTACGGCATCTTCGAGCGCCTGCTCATCAGGCAGAGGACATATCTTCTTGGGTAACATATTGCCATTCAAGTCCTTACCTTCCCACACGAATAGCGCATATCGCTCTGCGAATGGGACACCGCCTTTATTTTCAGTATATCCTTCGTATAGTTTTCCGCCCGAAATATATGGTCCCAGGATATTGCTATGTTCGAAGTGATCCAGGCATTGACCTGTGAAGGCGGCAGCGGCGCAAAGTAGGACATTTTCTTGTGTCGTGTCGGGCATTTGTCCGCAGGCCAAATCAAGTGGACAATCGGTAATATCGTAGATGGTGAGCAGCTCAGTGCAATCTACTTGCATGGGATATGTTAGTTGATTGGGCATATTGGTATTATCGTTATTGAATGCTCTTCCGATGGCAGCAACGATAGCCGCTCCAGCGATGCATGCTAGTGTCCGAAAGAGTGTCTTTTTCATAAAGTCTCCGTATCAAAGATGATCTCTAGACCGTCTATCTGTAGTCGTATTTTTAGCCATTCATATACTCTTGTCTTCTCCTCTTCGCTTGGCATCTCGCTACAATGTGCTACCACTACCACTTGCTCCTCACTCATCACCACATTCTGCTCCAGCGCCGTACCCCTTGCCAATGTTAAACGCGTGATGCTGGGCAGCTGCACTTGCAGCTCCTCTGCCAGCTGCTTAGCGGGCAATTCTCGTTGTTTATACGCGGTAATCTGCGCATTCAGCACTTTGATCGAATCATCGCGCACCTGCACATTACTTGCATTGATAGCCATCAGGTTCTTGACGATCTCCGTCTCATTGAAGCGGTCCACTTGTACCGTCGCATCCTCGTGTATCACGATTTGCGAGCGCATGATGCCGTAGTTCTCCGCATCACGCATCAGCATCTCCTTGGTGTCCTCATTGAGTGTCTCACCAGCCAATCGCAACTCCAGCATATATGGTTTGTTATCGATATTCACCTGATAATCATAAATATAGGTCTTGCCGATATTCTGATTCTTCTTCACAAATCGATTAGCCATCTTCGTAAAATCATTCTCGCGAATCACATGATATCCCGTGAAGATACTAGTTGCTGCCAGCAAGATCACCAATGCATACGATAGGATAAAATACCTCGTGCGATGTTGCTCCACAGTCTTCATAGGGAACTTCAGGAACTTCGCCATCAAGTATGCCGCCATGGCGATAAAGATACAGTTGATGCTGAAGAGGAACAACGCACCTATCGTATATTGCCAACTCAGATTGGCTATTCCGTAACCTACCGTACATAGTGGTGGCATCAAGGCGGTAGCAATCGCCACACCCGAGATCACGGTACCTTTCTCCTTGCGAGCCGTCTCCAGCACACCTGCTAAACCGCCAAACAGGGCAATAAACACATCGTAAATCGTAGGTCGAGTGCGTGCTAATAATTCAGTAGGATTATCTATTTCTAGCGGAGTGAGCATAAAGTACAAGGTGGCAGCCAACAAACTGATTCCCACCATGATTAGTAGGTTCTTGATGGAGAATAGCACCAACTCGCGGTCGTTGGTTCCTAGTCCTAGTCCAAGTCCCGTGATAGGTCCCATGAGAGGTGAGATCAGCATGGCGCCGATGATGACGGGTATAGAGTTAACGTTGAGTCCTACGCTGGCAATAATGATGGCCACAATGAGGATATATACGTTTGGACCACGAAATGGGATATTCTTTCGGATATTCTCGCTTGCAGCAGGAATATCCACGTCGTTAGTCAGATTGAGGGTTGTCTTGAGAAATTCTCTGACGGCATTAAAATTCAGTTTCATAGTACTAATTTCTCCTTTTCGCCGACAAAATTACAAAAATTTACTCAAATACGCAAAATTATTTGCATATTTCACAAAAAAGCAGTACTTTTGCAGCCGCGTTTGCGATTTTGGTGCATCCAGTCGCTCCGCTCCTGCCACTATGGCTCAGTTGGTAGAGCAACGCATTCGTAATGCGTGGGTCGCCGGTTTAGAAGCTGAAAATTGAGCCAAAATGGATTGAATTGCGATGTAAATCGCTGAAAATCAAATTGCCACCATAGCTCAGTTGGTAGA
>JAFZGC010000111.1 GCA_017555595.1 Paludibacteraceae bacterium
ATTATAGCCCAAGTGGCGTATGATAACCTCAAATGCAAAACTCGTAAACAGGTAGATTCCGTGTTAGGAAAACATGGTATGATTTATTTAGCATCATGGGCTGATGAAATAAAGAGCGACACTATTTATCCGCAGAGTTACGATTGGCATTATCAAGATTTGGATGGCGGAATGACTGATTCTATGGTGGTTGCAACTGTGACTAATTATCCACAAGAGGGTGGTAATATGTTTCGTGTATTAGATAGTTTGGAGGTTGTATTGACCAAGGATGGCAATAATCATGATGCACTGACATTTTATATACATATCTACGCTGATCGTTTTTGCCCCATGCATGTAGCGCATTTGGATGATAAAGGGGGCAATGCGGTTAAAATGAAATGGTTTGGACAAAACACTAACCTACATTCTGTATGGGATGCAAAAATCATTGATAGCAAAGGATTCACATATACCGAATATGCTAATTATCTTCACGATGTGTACGGAGCTAAGAAGAAAGTAGTGATGAAAATGACAGATGAGGAAACAATCCTCTTGACATATCATGTGACCGATGCTATCTATCAATATCAAACAACATGGAAAGGCAATGCCTATCATTATTCCTACTATTGGATGGACAAAATGGAGTGGCAACTATATATCGCAGGTATCAAATTGGCTCAAGCCCTAAATGCTATTTATAAATAATGAGTTTTAGCTGCGAATTGTATTTGTGGGTTTATTTATATATATAATTCGCAATCTGTAACCTACTAATGGACTTTACTTTACAAAAATATCGAGAATTGCTCCTAAGTTTGCGAAAAAATGGCTATCAATTCATCACTTTTGAGCAATATTGTACATCTCGCCCCCTTCAGGGGGAGTTGGAGGGGGCTTATATTATCCTTCGTCATGATGTGGATTTACGTGCAAAAAATAGTTTAGCAACAGCACAAGTGGAACAAGCGTTGGGTATTGCCGCTAGTTACTATTTTCGTGTAGTACCAGAAAGTAATAAGCCAGAAATCATCCGTGCTATTGCAGCATTGGGTCATGAGATAGGTTATCACTATGAAGATATGACTATTGCGCATGGTCAGTTGGAGAAGGCTTATACTCATTTCAAAAATCAGTTACAATATTTCCGCCAGTTTTATCCTGTTCGTACAATTTGTATGCACGGAGCGCCAACTAGCCAGTGGGATGGTAAAGAACTTTGGAATAAATACGATTATTGTACTTTGGGCATTATTGGTGAACCATATTTTGATATAGATTTTTCAGGTATATTCTATCTCACAGATACAGGTCGTTGTTGGGATGGATATAAGGTGTCGGTGCGTGATAAGATACCTGTTTATCAAGATCAATGGAATATGCAGGGGTTGGTTTATCATGTCACCGATGATATAATAAAGGCGGCTGAACAGGGTAGTCTGCCGCCTCGAATAATGATTACTACACACCCGCAACGATGGACAGACAACTACGGATTGTGGGTAAAGGAAATAATAATTCAAAATCTGAAGAATATTATTAAACGATTGATAATCATAATACAAGGTCACTGAATTTCAGTGACCTTTTATTTTATTCCAGCCTTTAGCCTGTCGCCTAATAGCCTTATCGCCTCTTTACTCCTCTTCTTGGTAGTAGCCTTTTTCTATGCCATATTGCAATTCACTATCCATGATGAGTTGAATTTGTGTGCTACTAAGTGTATGACCTTGCTCTTTGGTTGCGTGGATGAGATAGTCGAGTTGTTCAGTTTCGTCAATCTCCCCATCTAGATAGATCATCTCGCCTGCTTGCTCATCTTCTTCGATTAAACCATGCTCTACGAGAAAATCATCCATCAAATCTAAAACTAGTAGTACATCTGCTTGGGTCATACCTTGGCGATCTAATTCGGGAATCATGTTCCAAATGTAGTTCAGTAACTCTTTCTCTTCTGGATCGAGAAGGCTTAATTCAATGTTTGCATTCATAATTTATATGATTTTTTTGATTTCGCTTGCAAAATTACAAAATTATTCTTACCTTTGCAAATTATTTGAAAAATAATTGTCAGAAATAGAGTTTTATGAAAGAATTTTTAACACGAACCCTATTTGGAGCCATATACGCAGGAGTTGTAATTAGCTCCATCTTGATAGATGCTTGTTTTTTTGGTGTTGTATTTATGATTGTGACTGCTTTGGCAGTAAAAGAGTATCATAATTTGGTGCAAAGTTCTCTCAAACAAACTGCATCTGCAATGGCAGCGAGCGTGTTGCTATTTGCTTTTGTGTTTTTCTCATATCTTGAGACTAGTCTAGCTAACCCTTTGTTATTTGGCTATTTCGTAGTCATGATTATAGCAATGCTTCAAGAGGTGATTCGTCCTAATAACCAAACGATTAGTAATTGGGGGCATCTGTGTGGGAGTCAATTAATGATTGCTTTGCCATTCTCGCTGATGACGGCTGTATTGATGCATGACAAATTCTTGTTGTTAGCATTGTTTATATTGGTATGGGCAAATGATTCTGGAGCTTATCTATTGGGATCAATTACTGCACGTCGTAAAAATGGAAACCATAAGATGTGTCCAACTATTAGTCCTAAGAAATCGTGGGAAGGATTTGCTGGAGGTATAATTCTCTCTGTAGCAGCAGTTTGTTTGTTTCATAAGATAGGTTGGGTAAGTTCGATAACTCTAACTGTCTATCCATGGTTGAATAGTATTTTACTAGCATTAGTTGTTTCGATTTTTAGTACATTGGGTGATTTGATGGAAAGTCAGATGAAACGCACACTTGGCGTAAAAGATTCTGGTAAGTTTATGCCAGGGCATGGTGGTGTATTAGACCGCTTTGATAGTCTATTGTTGGTAACACCTGTTGTCTTTTTTCTATTCGTTTATTTGGTAAATCACCCCTGATTTTCGAATAAAAGCGCGAATACAATCAATTGAATATGTTTTTATTGGTTCGCATATTAAGTAAACTACCGCTCTCTATATTATATTGTATGGCGGACGTGTTGCTCTATCCTTTGATGTATTATATTGTACGTTACAGAAGAAGGATTGTTGAGAAAAATATGCGTTATTCTTTTCCTGAAAAATCGCATGAAGAGCTCAAGCAGTTGGAGAAAAGGTTTTACCATCATTTTGCGGATTTGATAGCTGAAGTAATCTATGGTTATCGTATCAGCGATGAGGAGATGCGTGAGCGAATGATATTTGATAATATAGAATTGATAGAAGAGTTAGCTCGCAAAAACAAAGGTGTATTTTTGATGTTAGGGCATTTGGGCAATTGGGAGTGGGTCGCAGATATAGGAAAACGATATACTGATTCTCATATTACGGAATATAATGTGTATCGCAGATTAAAGAGTACTTCTGCGGATAAAACTATGTTAGCTCTACGCAACAAACGTGGTGGTGGGTGTATTGAGAAAAATCAATTACTTAGACAGTTGGTTGCAATGCGTCGATCGGAAAATCCCATAACGATAGGGTTTATTGCGGATCAAAAGCCCTCCCAACGTAGTGCATATGCATGGACAACCTTTTTACACCAAGAAACCCCATTTCTTAATGGCGGTGAACAATTGGCTCGTAAGTTCGGTTATGCTGTAATATACTTGCATATAGATTTGCTTAAAAGAGGATATTATCGTGCTCGTTGTGAATTAATAACGGATAACCCATCTACTATGCAACCTGATGAGATAACCAAAAAATATGCTGAATTATTAGAGAAGAATATTTATCTCCAACCTGATCAATGGCTTTGGACACATAACCGCTGGAGGTGGACAAAATAGAGTGTTGTAGAATAAATATGCTCTTACTAACGCATTATCTCGAAGAGATAGTGCGTTTTTTATGTACTATGGAAATAAAACTATTTATTTGTATAAACTACAATGTTTTTTTGTGCTTAGGTATATCTTTTCTCCTATTTCTTCCATTACCATACTGTTATCATTTCCGTACCATCCTTTAGTTTTCCAGTTGTTTGATTAAAAAGGGTAGGGATGTGATTTTTTTATACAGAAACAATGCACATATGCAAAATTCTAAATAAGCGGCACAGTCATTAAGCTGCACTTCACAGATGTGTCTATAATCGGCATTGCAAAAATAAGAAATGTAAATCATTACTTAAATGCAAACTATCTAGATAACTTGCTCGTATAATATACGAGTAATAATGTTGCAATGTAGTGTATATCAGTATGTTATTCGATTTACTTTAATCACTAAACTGCAGGTTGTGGGTTTTTGTTTGCCGATTTATATGAAATACATTAATATGCAATAGTCTATGTGTATAATATGCTGGTTGTCAGTGATGTTACGTTGCTTACTTGGAGAGATAGTGCTAATGCGTATGCGCTTGTGAGTCAATGATATAAGGAAATATATGTAGTCTGTGTGATATATGGTAAATTTGCAAAGGAAAACACGGTGCAGCGTGTAGAAAAGAATTGTGAAATTTGCATATGTAAAATATTTTTCATATCTTTGCACCCGATTTTAGATAAAGGACAATATGAATGAACGCGATCGAGTATTGCAGGTTATGCAATCGGAGGGCATGAATGCCAAACAATTTTGTCAGGAAGTGGGAATTAGTCCAGGAACATTGTCGAATATCACAGGTGGGCGTAACAAACCAAGTTTGGATGTCATGCAAGCGATATTACGACGATTTCGTACGGTGAGTTGTGATTGGTTAATTATGGGAGTTGGTAGCATGTATATAGCAGGTCATGCACTAGACGCCCCTACCATTTTTGATATTGAAGTCAAAGATGGTAAAAATGTGGGTGAAGGACAACTGAAAATGCCTATTCAAGAGAATAAGCATGAAAGTGCTACCATGAATCAAGCATTGGGAGAACCTACCAATGCCGCTACTTTACGTACTGTGGATAAAATTTTAATATTTTACTCTGATGGTACGTTCGAAGAACGATAAGATTACCATCTAATTAAAACACTTCTAAAGCACGTTGCAACTGTTCGTCATAGCGCAGCATATAGGCATAGTATCCACGGTGATAGTAGTAGCGTTTAATAATTTCGCCGCCAAGCAATTCTTCGACCTCTTTGCGGTTGCGTTGGATAGCCGCACGATAATCTACTGTCAAACGAGGCTTGAATGCCTCAAGTTCCGCCAATAAAGTGGAGTCAAGATCTTCCTGCTTTGCCATCTTGATGAGTTCGCCAAGATTGCGTCCTGTCTCTGTTTCGTAGGAAAATTCTTTTGCATCCAAGAAACGGCAGAAATCCTCTAAGTCGCTTTCCGTCAGTTGGAAATCCTTAGCTGGCGCAATAGACTTGTGTTGGCGGTAATAGTGGTTCGCATAATCGAAGAAGAGGTGATCGCGATAGAGGTTGTAGGTAATATCCAACTTTTGCGAGTCGGTGAGAACAACATCGGGTAGGATACCTCCTGCGGTGTCACGATATAGTTGATGACCACGTTGACGCTCAGCATAGTCAATAGCTTGGATGCAACGGCCTGAAGGCAAATAGTATTTGGAGGTGGTTACTTTTAAGTGTCCGCCGTAGGCGATAGGTCGGATGTTTTGTACCAATCCTTTGCCAAAAGTACGCTCGCCCACGATTGTAGCACGTTTGAGGTCTTGCAATGCACCTGCTACAATCTCGCTGGCAGAAGCCGACTGACTATTTACTAACACTACGAGTGGCATATTTGGGAAGATAGGAGAAGTCTGTGTAGTATAGGTCTGATTACTGCGTTCAATTTTGCCTTTGGTGGATACTACCTCAGTGCCTTTGGGTACAAAGAACCCTACTATTTGGATTGCCTCATCAATCAATCCTCCTCCGTTACCGCGTAGGTCGATAATCAGACATTTGATACCATAGCTTTGTACCATACCGTCGAGGGCTGTCAGCAGCTCTTGTGCAGAGTTGGTCGTAAACTCATTAAAGAAGATATATCCGATAGAGTCTTGTAATACAGTAGCGTAGCCTACAGCAGGCATGTGGATATCGCGGCGCGTTACTTGTTTTGTAATCAGTTGACTATCACGCGCGAGGATAATCTCGATGGTGGTGCCTGGTTTGCCACGTAGTTTGTCGGATACCTCTTTAGTATTTTTGCCTTCGCAGTCCATACCATCCACTTTTACAAATCGGTCACCAGGTAGTAACCCAGATTGTTGAGCAGGCATTCCTTCATACAACTCGCTAACGTACACATTGCTGTCGCGGTACATTATGATGCTACCCACACCGCCGTATTTACCTTGAGTCATGCGGCGCAGTTCATCATCCTCGCGTTTGGGGATATACATAGTGTAGGGATCTACCTTATGGAGCATATAGTTGATGCTCGTTTCGATTAGGTCATCGTAGTTGAGGGTATCCACATAATTGATATCCAATTGACGCATAACATCGGAGTAGATATTCAAGTTTTTGTCAATACGAGTGGTCTGAGTGGTAGCTAATAGATTGATAGTCAGACACAAAAAGGGTATGATAAAAATTCGTTTCATTGCTTTGGAGGAAGATAAGATGTTATGTCTTTATTATGTGAATGTAAATCGCGGAGTAGGGTAGAGGAAATATGTGCATACTCGGGACGGGTGTAGAGTAATACGGTCTCGATGCCAGATAGTAGTTTATTAGCTTCGGCTATATTGCGCTCGTATTCAAAGTCTTGTATGCTACGTACACCTCGCAAGATAAATTGTGCTTGTTGCTCTGTGGCAAAGTCTACTGTCAGGTTATCGTATGCCAATACCTTAACACGTGGTTCACTTTTGAACACATCCTTTATTGCTAACAAACGCTCTTCAAGAGGGAATGATTCACGTTTGTTGATATTGTGTCCCACGCCGATGATTATCTCATCGAATAATTGCAAGCCGCGTAGCACAATGTCGTGGTGACCTATTGTAAAGGGATCAAAACTCCCAGGAAAAATTGCTTTTTTCATATCTCTAAAATCTAAACAATCTCTGCATTCTTCAACGCCTCTTTGGTTGCTTCTCTGTAAGCAACCATCAGCCCCCCTGTTCCAAGTAGGGTTCCACCGAAATAGCGGACTACCACAACGAGGATATTATCAAGTTTTTGGGCGTCAATGCTGCGAAGTATGGGCATTCCAGCCGTGCCATGGGGTTCGCCATCATCTTTGGTTCGCCAAAGGTTTTCGCCCAAGCGATAAGCGTAGCACACATGGCGTGCATCGTGGTATTTCTTTTTGTACCAAGCGATGCGTTGTTTGGCTTGTTCCTCATCAGTAATAGGCTCTGCAAAAGCAAGAAACTTGCTTCCGCGATCCTTAAAAATGCCTTTAGCTAAACCAGATATGGTTGATTTCATTTCGGACATATTTAGTCATCTAATAGTTTGATTATTGCTTGATGCATTCCGTCCAATGATAGAGACTGCATAATCGCCTCCATCTTCGCCTTGATTTGTGCGTTGCAGAGATTACCAATAGATCCCTCGTGCGTGTAGTGCGATAATGTTTCCTCTGCTGTCGCTTCATGACGGAAAGTGCCGTTAGTGATCTCATCTGCCACTTGGCGATAGGCATCGCGGAATGGTACACCATTCGTCACACGGCGATTCACTTCCTCTACCGAGAAGGCTGGGGCGTATAACGGATTGGACATGATGTCTGCTTTCATTTCCATATTCTCCACGGCATAGTTGGTAATCTCCAATAGGTTGTTGAGTTGATCAAAGAGAGGGAAATAAACTTCCTTAATCAGTTGCATGTCACGGAAATAGCCCACAGGCAAATTGGTCGTGATATGTCGAATTGTATCAGGCAACGCACATAGGCGGTTGGCATGTGCACGAATGAGTTCGAAGACATCGGGGTTCTTCTTGTGTGGCATGATGCTCGACCCCGTAGTCATAGTATCTGGCAGTTTGATAAAACCGAAGTTTTGCGAGTTGAACATACAGCAGTCCATTGCCAAGCGACCGATGGTTTCTGCTACGGATGAGTAGGCAAACGCCACGGTGCGTTCCATGCGTCCACGGTTCATTTGGGCATAGATAGCATTATAATCCAAGTCTGCGAAGCCCAACAACTGCGTTGTCATCGTGCGGTTGAGCGGAGCAGATGAACCATAACCTGCAGCTGAACCCAGCGGATTGAGGTTGGCTTGCTCAAATGCAGCCACCAACAGACGCATATCATCCGTCAACGCCTCGGCATAGGCGCTTAACCATAGTCCGAAGGACGATGGCATAGCCACTTGCAAGTGGGTATATCCTGGCATGAGAAGTGCCTTGCCTTCTTCGCTACGCTTTTGCAAAGTATAGAAGAGTTGCTCTACCAATCCTATTGTCTTCTCAATCTCTGCACGGGTAAAGAGCTTGAGATCCACGAGTACTTGGTCATTGCGCGAGCGGCCAGTATGCACTTTTTTACCCACTTCACCTAGTTGTCGTGTAAGCATGAGTTCCACTTGTGAGTGCACATCCTCGATACCCTCTTCGATAACGAAATGCCCCGCTTGAGCTTTAGTATAGAGTTCGCGCAAAGCAGGAAGTAAAATATCTAAATCTTGTTTGGATAGCAAACCCACAGATTCGAGCATGGTGACATGCGCCATGGTACCGAGGATATCGTATGGTGCTAATAACAAATCTAGTTCCTTGTCTTGACCAACGGTAAAACGCTCAATGGCGTCATCAATCTTGTAACCTTTGTCCCAGAGTTTCATTGTATTTAATTAATTTAAAGCTCCTACGCGCTGGAGCGCGAGAAATCTAAATAAATCTTATTTTTCGTATCTCTGATTTTATTGCCACCGCTCCTTCGCACGCTCGTCGCTGAATCTTAAGTAAATAAAAGCAAGTATTGACTCTGATTGGTCGCTGAAATGCTTACCGCCACATTCCATAAGATTAGTGATGAGTTTTGGATGTTCCCAAAACGAAGAGCGTAGGCAATTTATTTCGGAGAACCTCGTATGGGAGGTTATTGCGCTATAAGATTTTATAAGATTTCTGCCCATAAGGGCAAGGAGGTATTATTTATTCTATCAGTATTTTCAGTAATTTAATTGCTTGTTCTATTTCGTGGATATGAATATATTCGTCTGCAGTGTGTGAGCGGGCAGAGTCGCCAGGGCCGAACTTAACCTTAGGACAACTCAACAATGCCATATTGCTCAGCGTAGGCGAACCAAAAAGCTCTATACCCAATGCCTGAGCACGCTTGACAATAGGCAACTCCAAGTCCGTAGATGTGGCATTCAAGCGCGTAGAACGAGCCGTGAGCGTGGATTGCACCATCGGTTGCAAAACACGGAGAATCTCCTCGTTGGCATACAAACCATTGGAACGGATATCCACTACAAACGTACACGTATCAGGCACTACATTGTGCTGCGTGCCCGCCTGAATCATGGTCGTGGTCATCTTGACCTTGCCCAAGAATGGTGACACCTGATGAAAAGCATATTGGCGCAAAGTCTGTATATCATCCAAAGCGATATACAGCGCATTCACACCCTCCTCACGTGCTGCATGACCCGCTTTTCCTTTCGCTTCACCATCTAATACCATCAGTCCGCGTTCGGCTACTGCCATCTCCAACGAGGTAGGTTCGCCCACGATGGCGTAATCTACATGACCTATCTCTGGCAATAGCATCTCGATGCCCTGTCTGCCGCTATTTTCTTCTTCTGCGGTGAGGGTGAGAATGATTCGTTTGCCAGTTATGGGTTGACGATAGATATCTAGGAAAGTTGCCAACATGGCTATTACGCAACCGCCACAGTCATTTGCCCCCAAGCCGTATATCGTTTTGCCATCACACTCTCCACCAAAAGGATCGCGGGTATAGGATGCAGATGGTTTGACCGTATCAATATGTGCGTTGAGTAGCACTGTTTCTTGCCCTTCTCCACATTCCGCCCATAGGTTATTTCCTACGCGACGAACGGCAATGCCCTCTGCCGTCATCCATTGCTCCAGCAGCGTGCATACCGCATCCTCCTGCCCCGAAATAGAGGGAGTTTGGATTATGCGTTGCAGTAGTGTGATGTATTTGTTGTCCATTATATTAGTTCAATAATTGTACCACCCAGAATATTACTTGCGTGTGTGATACGTACGGTTTGTACGCCCTCTTGAAGTGCTGCGAAGGCATTGTCAATCTTTGGAATCATACCGCCCGAGATAATGCCATCTGCTTTGAGTTGGGTGTACGAGTCGGGGGTGATACGAGCGATGAGCGATGACTCGTCATCTGGGTTACTCAACACACCTGCTTTCTCAAAGCAGAAAGTCAGTTGCACATTGCCTCTCGCCTCATCGCCTTCTCGCCTCATCGCCTCAGCCATAGCGATAGCTGTTTGCGATGCCACAGTGTCGGCATTGGTATTGAGTAATAGTCCTTCGGCGCTATAAGTGATGGGGGCAATCACAGGTGTCAAGCCATTGTCTAGTAGTCTGTGCAGATGCGCTCCATTTACCTCTATCACATCGCCTACATATCCATAGTCGATACCATTCTTGATAGGGCGTTTTACCGATTTCATCCATCCGCCATCCGCACCCGTCAAACCAATAGCATTGACACCCATGGTGTGCAATAGGGTCACCACTTGTTTGTTGACCAATCCGCCATAGACCATTGTTACGATATCAAGGGTCTCTTTGTCGGTCACACGGCGACCGTCAATCATCTGGGTCTTGACGCCCAAACGCTCCGCCATAGTAGTAGCCAATCGGCCACCACCATGCACGAGGACCTTAGGTCCCTCTACGGCAGCAAACTGGCGAAGAAACATCTCACGAGATGCCTCGTTCTCCAATATACCACCACCTATTTTGATTACCTGGATCATGTTCTGTTTTAGATCGCGACTATGTCGCTGTTAGATCGTTATACTGTTAAATCGTTCGCTTACGCTCTCTGTTAGATCGGCTTCGCCTGTTAGATTCAAGAGTCTCTCAGCACCCAAGGCGCGGTCTCTCAATGAAATGGTCTAACAACGAAGTGGTCTAACAGCCAAGGGCGGTCTTTATAAGTTTTCTAGCATTCGTTTCATCACCACTTGGATACTAGTCACGCGGTTGGCAGCTTCTGGAATGACGATAGAACGCTCAGAGTCTATCACACCATCGCTGACAATGACATTGCGGCGAACAGGCAGACAGTGCATGAAACGTGCGTTGTTGGTCACGGCCATATGTGCCTCATCCACCATCCAACTGCGGTCGGAGCAAAGGATCTTGCCGTAGTCCTCTCTCTCTGTTACACCAGGGCAAGACCAGTTCTTAGCATAGACGAAGTCAGCACCCTCGAGTGCTTTCATCTGGTCATACTCTACGCGAGCATTACCCGCAAAGCGTGGGTCAAGTTCGTAGCCCTTAGGATGGGTGATCACAAAATCCACATCCGCTGCGTTCATCCACTCGGCAAAAGAGTTAGGCACGGCTTGTGGCAAAGCCTTAGGGTGAGGTGCCCAAGTGAGAACGACCTTTGGTCGTTTGGTTTCCTTATACTCATCAATAGTAATAAGGTCGGCAAACGCTTGGCAAGGGTGCACAGTAGCCGACTCGAGGGAGATAACGGGCTTGCCAGAGTATTGAACGAACTGCTGAAGGACCGTCTCCTGGTAGTCATACTCGCGGTCAGTCAATCCAGCAAAAGAGCGCACGCCGATGATATCGCAGTAGCTAGCCATGACAGGTATGGCCTCGCGCAAGTGTTCGCTCTTGCCTCCGTCCATGATCACACCGAGCTCGGTCTCGAGCTGCCAGCTATCTTGTCCTATATTGAGCACGATAGGAGACATGCCGAGGTTGAGGGCTGCCTTCTGTGATGAGAGACGAGTACGAAGCGAGGAGTTGAAGAACACGAGCATGATGGTCTTGTTCTCTCCTAGATGCTTCCACGCATATGGAGTGGCTTTGACTCGGCGAGCTTCCTCGAGTGCGAGGTTCAAGTCGCCTATATCTTGTACATGAAAGAATGATTTCATATAGGTACTATTTTATAGAATTGTTCAATATTTTAGTGGTTAGTGATGAGATTTACTCTTTATCATCAACTTTGCGTGCAAAGTTACTGCTTTTTTTTGATATGAGCAAGAAATATGCTATATTTGTGATGAGCGGATTTATTTTCAAATATTCAAATATTCCTTTTATTTAGGTATAATAATCTATTCAAACACTATCAACGAGAGCAATGTGGCAATACTATCTTCTACTGCATCTACAGATGGGATATCACGATAAGCGAGGTCTGGTAATTCATTGAGATAAGTAGGCTGTAGCAATTGCCATGTAGCATGCAAATCAACGATTAGCGGCGATTGGTTCAATGGACGAGTTTGCCAACCATCTGGCTTGCTAAAACTCTGTCTATCATGCTCTAATAACGATTGAAAATCTGCACGGAACTCATCGGAATGGATATACGCTTGACATGCTTCATCATGCAGCAGATAATACAAATCATAGAAATGTCGTATCTTAGCAGTCATTTGAGGTAAATAGTCATCCGCCAAAGAACAACGCATAAGCGAAACCAATTTCTCCGTGAGAGTGCGACGGCAATCTAGTACGGGTACCTCTATATCAGCCATATCAAACTGCTCCACAAACACATCATTGCCACTCAATAGCATAAATTCCGTAATAAAGCAACGAATAGTACGCATCTCCCAGGGATATGGATTAGCAAAGGAGTTGATCTCGAGTAACAATTCACCCGAGCGAACTGCACTCGTAGTAGGGACATCCGATATGGTTGGATAGGCGTAGTATGCTTTGTGATAATGCGACCCTTTGCTCGTATAATTAGGCTTTACTACTTCCACTAGCCCATCGGTCATACTATGTGCAGTACGGCGAATCGTAGTTTTGAGTTGATTGCCCGACATCAGATGTGCATCTGCAATAGCCACATCAATATCTTCGGAAAAGCGAGCTCCGATATTGTATGCTTTGGTAAGACTTGTTCCACCTTTGAAGATAGCATGATGTGATGCGTCTGAGCGCACCATCTGCTGCAAACTTCTGCAAATCCAATAATCTTTCTCTACAAAATGAGGCTTAATCTTTAGCGCTGCAGCTGCCATTTGGATAGCACTGTGGAATTTTTTCTTGTCCTCGTGTAGTATCATTTAATTCTCCATTTTTTACAATTAGGTAAATCGCTTTCATTCAAACCAATCTTATACGTACTTGCAGGATTGAGCGAACGATAAAGTGGCTCGGTATCGGTGTTTGTTTCATCAAGTATTGCACCTACAATAGCACGAACATAGTCTGTGTATGCTATTGCTAAAGAAGCTATTTGTTTACGCTCGTCAGCTGTTTTCTTGCAGATGATAAGACGTAAAAGAGCGCATGCTTCCTTTGGGGTACATGCAGGTATCTTGCGTATAAATCGAATGGTGTCTAATATTTGCAGGAGTGGGATATTATCACGCGTAATTGTGTTTGGTTGTAATACAAAACGAATCTTAATGCCGTTGCGTTGGATAGTACGTCGATATGTATTACTACCTATTGTATAGGCGGATGATATTTGTGTGGATAAGCCTAATTTGGAGTAAACATATTGACCTGTTAAGTACCCTATAATGCGTTTACCATCCATTAAATAATCTTGCACAATCCACCCCTCTGATGGGGGCAATGTGCCAAAAATGGATTGTTGAGGCTTGTAGAATCGTCCCTTCGCATATTTGCAGATTTTACCCGATTGGATTAGTTGCCGCAATGCACGACTTACCATAGTAGGCTCGCTCACAAGGTCATAAAAGTCTGACGATGTGAAGATGTACCCAGCGCGCATTTTGTTTATGCGATTCTCAATAATATCAATAACTTTGAGCGACATTTATCAATAGGTATTTTTGTTTCATTGTCAAGATTATTACGCAAAAAACATAACAATTCTGCTGCAAAGGTACAACAAAAAATGCACATACGCAAGTAAAGCGAGGATTATTTTCAAAAAAGATAGATTTTTCTATCTGCAATACAATTCCACTTACACTGTGGGAGTGTACTCACGACGGAGCAAGTGGAATAGTATTACAACGAGGTGTTAACAGTTTTTTGAAATAATGCGAGCGAACTGGAGTATGGGCTGCATGATGCGAAAGTAGCTACGAGGGAATGCCGTAGGCAGGCAGATGTTCGAAGGTAGTGATTTTATTTGGTTTGTGCAAATGTTTTTTATATTTTTGTCAGAAATCCCCGATTTTTGTGTTTTACAAGATATATAAAGTCACCTGCAGATTAGGCGACCATGATAGGAGATCTGTGGGAGATCTCTGGGCTTTCGGTGGTTTTTTATAAATGTATCTCTATAATAATGCTGCAAAAATCTTCGGCATTATAGTCGTTTTGTGCCGAAGATTTGTGAATTTTGTTATAATATGTTGCTTAAAGCAAGCGGAAGATGTTGATTACCAACGCCTCCCGCTTGGGTGATTTTTTTTGTTATTGTTTTCTTCGTGCCGAAAGTTGTGCCGAAGAGAGTTAGTCCTCTAGGTCTTATAAGTTGGGTTAGTATAAGAACCCGAAGAGCCAGAGAGGTATGCGATTAACATCCCCTATAGGTGTATTATCAACTGCCAAATAACTATCTTGTACATCTCGTATCTGTTTAAATGTCTTAGATCCTCCACCAACTTCAAACGTATATTGTGAGTCAACGATAAAGTCTCCTTTTTTTGCTAAATTGACTTCGTGACCTGCTTCCAGCAGTTGATTACAGAAGAATGTTTCACGAATGGTTCCTATGTTGGTATTGGAGGATAACGCATGCATTAAATTAGAATTTCCCATGTATATCTTATCGGGTTTGCGCAATGTTCCTATCGAACGTGGTTCTCGGGTAATTAAACGTAGTACTCCTGCTTTTTCTAACGTATAAAGCATACGTAATCCGCCCTCGCGATTTGTTTCCACAGCGGCAAACAACTCTGTCATATTTGGAGTTAATGGTACTGCTTCTGACAACACCATCAGCAATCGTTTTGTCTTCTGGATAGTAGAATAATTTACCTCTTCCAATGCAGGCCAATCACGTTCCAATATTAGCCAAATGGTTTCCTGCAATCGTTGTTCAAATCCATCTCCTTTCTCTTTATAAAATGGATAACATCCATTGTTTAGGTAACTTTCAAATAGGGGTTGAATAAGCCCTTGTTCAGATATGATAGAAGCAATGTTGATTGAGTCGCTCAATATTTGCTCTAACGTATAAGCAGGTAATTCAAGTCCTATCTCTATTGCAATATACTCACGCAACGACATTACGGGCAATGTGTACATACGTAAACGACGCGACAAATCTCCAGCTTGCGTATTGATATGAAGCATACTACTACCCGTAAATACTATATATAAAGTAGGGAAGTCGTCGTATATGTTTTTAATTTCTGTTTGCCAATTTTGATAGTGATGTATCTCGTCTAAGAACAAGTGTGTACCACCATGTTGTTGATGATATTGAGCAAGTTCATATAACGAATGCGTTTGAAACCATCCGTGATCCACACTCGCATACAATACCGATTGACGATTAGGGAATGTTTCTTTAATATGTTGTAATACTAGTGTTGTTTTTCCAACACCACGGTAGCCGCGAATACCAATCAAACGATTTTTCCAATTTATCTTTTGATACAAGAATCTATGAAACTTTGTTTCAGTAGCTTGTAGGCGACTCGCCATTGCTTGGCGCAAAATAGAAATGTCATCAATCATAATCTTGCTATTTTGTAATACGCCTGCAAAATTACACTTTTTTTTCTAAATACACAAACTTTTTGGCAAAAATCAACGCTACAGCGGCGTTTTTTATGTGTATTTTCACCTTTATAACGTTTTTTTGCCTTTTGTATACCCTTGGTATACCTTTGGTATAGAATTGGAATTGCCTCCTCTAGCGCAAAGGTAGCGCAAGGGTAGCGGATTTAACTACTTAAGAAAACCTATTGAATCTATGTCGTGTGCAAGTTGGATAGTAAATGATTCTGCACCAATACGATTGAGGTGGGTACCATTGTAGAAATATGTTGTATCATAGCACATCGGAACATCATTATAGTCTAAGATAGGAATATTAAAGCGTGCTGCGATAGTATCATACATTTCGTACATTTGATGCTCGTTTATCATCTTTGTTCGAACTTCGTGATAAACTGGTGCATATACAAATAACACTTTCGTTCCGTTGCTTGTTGTTTGCTCTAAGAAATCTACAAATAAACGTACAGCTGTTGTATCGCAAGAACATGATACACTATCCAATTTCGCCAAATCATCCCCATTCCACACTCCATTATTCCCCCAATAACCTTTAGTCGAAAACTCAAACCAATGTTTTCGATTATCCTCGAATAACGCTTCCAGCAAAACGTCTTTATATCCAAGATAGCGATAACATGGAATGTACTTTTCTGCTAAGGAGAAATTTTCATACTTATCAATCACTTTTATCAAGTTCCTATCGTAAATAAAATATGGAAAGAACTGTTCCCTTTCGTATCCACGAGTGATACCCATAGTCCATAAATCAATATTTTGAATTAGGTATTTAGGATTTTCATGCAATTCACAATACTTATTGTACTTTACTATTTGTCGGTTAATTCCACTTC
>JAFZGC010000112.1 GCA_017555595.1 Paludibacteraceae bacterium
GAATACTTTATCATCCGAAATAGGATAGTCAACGTAGTTAAGTGGAACATAGTCTGCAGCTACTGTCAGCATAAAAGCATCGTATGGTGCGAACGAGATTGCTGCACCCATATTACTCCATTTACCATTCAAGAATGAGTAAGAGGCTGCTAACTGGAACCAGTTACATGGACGAAAAGCTGCACCTAAAGTAACTTCCTCGCTAATCTGCTTATTATGGAAGCGCGTACGCGAATATACGCCTATACCAATGCGATTTTCCCAAAAATTAGCATCCACACCCACGCTCAAATTAGCATTCAGCATTTGATTGAAGGCTTGGTCGGTTACATCCGTCATGTGTATGGCATGTTGGTATTGTTTGAGGTTAGTTGTAATGTCTGCGGTTAAACTATCCATCTGAAACGTACCGTTATGTACATAATCTTCGTATGCATAATCGCCGAATCCGCTGAATGTCGTGTCTATAGACAAGGAACCTACACTACCAGTGTGCCAATGTATCATACCTAAATCGGATACAGCAGCTGTAATTTGAAGGTTCTTAATAGGTTTATAGGTAACACCCAAATCTATAGCGCCACCATAACCAGCGGGGATCAAATATCCCCAAATGTTTTTGATTGAACTGAAATTTAGTTTGTTGCCATTGATAATATCTTTCAAAATACCTGCTTCGTGCAATGTGCCAGAACCTTTTAATAGTGCCAAATCTTGTGATGTATTGAATTGCAAATTATCAAAATGACCACTTGTGTATGTATGACCTAACAAAACTTTCAGTTTTCCACCCACAGTCCAGTGATCGTTAATCATATGTGAATAACCTATCGCAATATCTGTATACATTGAGGCTGATACATTCAAATTGCTAAAGTCTAAATTTTTCAAATCTTGGCTAAGTAATGGAGCGAAAATTGATTTTGGCATGCCAACCCCACCTACTATGCGTTCTGCTATATTTAGGTGTGCATACCCATGCTCTCGAATGCGCCAACCAAAACTAAATAGATTGATATGCACATCCGTATCTACAGTTAAGATTTTTGGAAGTTTGTTCCACAATTGTCCTTCTACGCTGGGGTGTAAGGCTGTGATGGTCTTACCATTTGCGTCGTTGAATAATACATCGCTAATGCTCAAACTGTTATTGCCTGCCCACATGCTGGTATAACCAATAACAGGAAAGGTCATATAGAAATCACTAACAGGCTGAAAAGCGGGGTTAATGAGATGCCTCATAGGGGCATTCTCCAAAAAATATAAGGTGTTTACCTGTTGAGCATGACCGAACGAAACTGTAATAGCCAATAACGCTCCTATTACAAATCCACGAAAAGAATTGTTCATATGTTTTGTTTAATTGTTTAAGAATCCGGATAAATCAATTATAGCTTTCAAATCTGCTGCAATACCCAACTTGATGCTTACGGATGCCTCTGGGGTAAGTTTCACAGCATGTAAGTTATCGCCTAAATGTGCGTCAAAAACAATGGTTTTGATTGAAGAAATCGTTTTGAAATCATCTTGATACAAATCAAGGGGTATCTCCAAATGATTGACACTTGGTTCTTTTACCACTCCGTTTTCAATAGATGTTGGATAATCCAATGTCAGCCTAGCTGTTGAATCTGGCATTGAATTCAAAACAACTACATTGTTATTTGCGTCCAAGAAAGTAAATGTACCTTCAATCTTGAATGGAATACCATTTTCCACAACCAAATACAGATTCAATTGAGCGGCTAAACTATCATCTACAACGGGAATGATGTTTGTCAACGAATCCAAATCAATCTCCGAAATAGTAATATCAGTGATAGTATCGCTATACGATAGATTGACACCTTCGTTGAATACAAATGGTACGTGCATCATAACTTTTAAGTCCACTATTGTATTATCTAAGATGCGATATTGCTGCATATCAGATGTGGTGTCAGTGCTTATCGCAAAAGCATAGGATATGGCATGAGTAGGAATGGTAAATAAAGTGTCAATATTTCCCCATTCGTCCGTATAGTCTAATTGAAGTTCAGCATGTGTGGTTTTGTCTAATGGGTCATCCATTGCTATTTGTGTATCAATATGTATTTGTTTGCTTTTTTGTTGTTTGGCGGCATCAAAAGTCGCATCGCGGCGTTGTCCGTCTTTAGAGGTTACATATAGATGCTGAAGGTCAACCAATAGAGGTACACCTAATGTGTGATCTACTTCCAGTCGAATAGAAGGCTCACTGATAGGTAGTACCCAATTCTCAAACATATTCCAACCGCTCCATAAGTTGGTGAGCGGAGTTTCCACCATTTCATCGTGCATCAATTCGTGGGCAGCAAAGTAGCCGAACATTGCATCATAGTTAATGAGATTGACTTTGAAGTTATAGCCAATGTATTGGTCGTTATAAAAGGTCAAATTATGTTTCAAGTCAAATGTAAAACGAATGCTCATGTGAATCGTATCCTCCACATTGTCGCTGCCGGACGCTAAGGTGCGATCTTTCATCAGGATGAGATTAAAATCGTTAAGGTTGATAGGTATTTCTTGACCATATCCTTTACCATCAATAGGTAAAGTCAAAATAGGGTCAAGGCCTTGGAAATTATCGCTAAGAAAAATCTCTGCGCTAACGATATCTTCCCAGGGTAAGTCGAAGTTTTCTTGGGTAAATGAAGAGGTGAAATCAGCATAATTAACGATGACGCTATCCACTCTTCGGTAATCCAAGTTTTTATTTAATAATGTCAAATCTATATCAATAGGGAAATCTATAGAAAATCTGAATGATTCTTCTTCGAAGATAGTAAGGAGCATCTCTATAGGAACCAAAAAACCATCTTCTGGAATAGTGTCTATATCCTTGATTTGGGGGTAATATATGCCGATTTGAGGAAAGGCTGCAAGCAACTGCTCCTTGATTATTCCAAACTCATCTGCGACGTTCCAGCGCGAACTGGTTTCGGTTTCCAAGTCGGACATAGAGATAGGGTGATACTCCTCAGACGCTTCAAGAGTATCCATGAATACATATCGGCCTTCCTCGTCAATTGTAATTTGAGGAATCGTGTTACTTCCTATAAAATCACCAAATTGAAAACGCATAGAACCGATAGGTAAGGCTATAGAGGTACTAATGGAGGTGGTTGTATCAATGTTATCAAAATCAAGTTCTGTTTTTACACAACTAGTCAGAAATACGCAAGATATGATAGCAAAAACCACCAATTTTTTGATAAATAAACTTTTCATAATGCGATATTATTACATTAATCTTCTCAAGAATCTATTTCAATGCACCTAATTCTCCAAAATCCCGCAAAATTACACATTTTTTTTGAATTACACAACAATTTGTAATAAAAATGTGATTATTTCTCGATTTTAGCATTTGTTTTCAGTAAATAGACTTGTTGCGATGCTCGCGTGACAGCAGTATATAACCATCTGTAATAATTGATGTCTTTCTGTTCGGCAGATATATTCCCTGTATCGATGAATACGCGTTTCCATTGTCCACCCTGCGCTTTATGGCAGGTCACAGCATAAGCAAAGCGTACTTGCAGGGCGTTGTAATAGGGCGATTCATAGATGGTTTCTATCAGTTTCTTACGGTTGTGTTGCAGCTCAGGATAGTCCTCGCTGATGCGGTCAAAGAGTTGGCTGTGTAGTTGGTGAGTGGCTTCGGGCGAGTCGGTGCTAAGCGTGTCGAGCCAAAGCATAACATCAATCTCCCAATCGTAGTCAATAGCGCGTAGCGAGGCATCCACAAAATGAAAGCCGTACATCTCCCGACAGTTCCTCAGACGAACTATCTCCATCATATCGCCATTGGCGAGGAAGGGGATGCCCTCGTAGTCTTTTGTCCAGTAGTAGTTGTTTTTGCTAATCATCAATCTATCGCCAGAAGACACAGCATCTTCTTTCCATAACACGCGTGCGCGTATTCCTTGATTATATAGGTTGGTACGTCTGTTGGTACGGGTGAGTATAATGGTGTCTTCCATGCCTACTTCTCGATAAGACTTCTCCAGTAACTCCAAGAATTCGCTTCCGTCAAATTCCTGAAAATCAGTAGAAAATTGGTACGTAAGTGCGCTACGAGGAGAGGTCGCAATGTGATCGCGGATGTGGGTTGCATTGAGCAATATACCACTATCCAATGCTTGTCGGGCTACTTGCGTAAGGCTATGAGACTTCACAGCCAAGCCATATCCCAACAAGTAATCTACATCCAATGCTGGCGATGCTTCGCTGCCTACGGGAGGCAACTGTGCGTCATCGCCCAACAGCAGCATGCTGCATCCTTCGCCTGTATAAACATATTTAATCAAGTCTTGCAGCAGTGCACCTGTCCCAAAAGTGGGGTTGTCGCGTTGTCCAGAAATCATAGAGGCCTCATCTACGATAAAGAGGGTATGCTTGTGCAGGTTGTCGGAGAGCGAAAATGAGTCGGCACCTAATTTGTCTTGTCGGTAGATGTATTTATGAATGGTAAAGGCGGCTTTGTTGGCGTAGTGTGCCAACACCTTGGCTGCACGTCCTGTGGGGGCTAACAATACCACGGGTTGCTGCAGTTCGTCCAAGGCTTTTACCAGAGCTGCCATGATGCTAGTTTTGCCTGTACCTGCATAACCGCGTAATACGAAGGCTTTTTTCTCGGTTTTCGATACGACAAATTGACTTAGGTGTTCTAATAACAACACTTGACCTTCGTTCGGAGCGAAGGGTAAAGCATTGAGGATTCTATTTTTTATAAATTTTTCGAGCAAAATGCATTAAATATTTGGTCATTTCAAAAAAAAGCAGTACCTTTGCAGCGTTTTAGGGTAAGTCCTACACGACCAGCTCCCTCTGAACTCCCCCAGGTCTTGACCGAAGCAAGGGTAAGAGGTTGTAGCGGTGCGATGTAGTCAGCTTACCCTTTTTTATCCCCTGCCTTTAACCTCTAACCTTTAACCTATTACCCATCACATCATACATCTCCCCCTCGTGTATAATCATCAGCCTGCCGTTAAGTAGCACTTTCTGCACATCTGTTGCACTGTTCTCGCGTATCGTTTCTATGTCTGTGGTCTGGGCGTAGGCTTGCCATGCGTTGGGTATGCCATAGCCGTATTGGTCGTGCGGGTGGGTGTAGCGATCGGCGGATTGGATGATTCGCTCGCGTATCTCTATATTGCTGGCAGAGGGGAGGGATGACCATAGGCAGGCTGCCATGCCAGCGATGAGCGGGCAGGCAAAACTGGTACCATTGCCATAAATAACACTGCTATACTCAGAGTGAATCAGCGCTGTTTGTTTGCCTAACGCACATACTTCGGGTTTTACCCGGCCGTCTGAGCTAGGCCCCCAAGAGGAGAAAGCAGCTATACTGTCGTTGATGTCCACTGCACCAACCGTCAGTATGCTATCTGCATCGGCTGGTGCGCTGATGTAATGCCATGATTTATTACCCTCGTTACCTGCCGATACGACAACCAACATGCCCTTGCGGGTCGCTATCTGCGCGGCACGACTGCAGCGTGTGATTTGGCCATTCATGGAAGCATAGGTGAGTGTGAAACAATCGTCATCAAACATGGCGTAACCCAATGAGGAGGATAGGATATCCACGCCCAACGAGTCGCATAATTCTATCGCAGCCACCCAGTTATCCATCTCTTTAGGGCTTTCTGTATTATGCTCTTCGCTGCGAATCAGGTAGTAGGTGGCAGCGCGTGCAACACCTTGGTATTCCGATGTTTGTGCTGCTATTGTGCCAAAGCATTTGGTGCCATGGTTACTTTCGGATCGGAAGATAGAGTCGCTGTCGTCCGTCAGATCATAGAAGCCAAGAATCTGATCGCGTACCGCGTCAAATGCACTGAGGGTGTCCACATGTTGAAATCCTCCATCTACGATAGCCATACTGATCCCCTGCCCATGAAATCCCGCTTCGTGTAGCGCAGTGAGGTTGAGTTGCTCGGTTTGTGGATCGGTGAGCCAAGTGCCTTCTTGCCCTTCGCCTTTCACCTCCTCACCTAATCGCCTTCTCGCCTCATCGCCCAATCGCCTCGTCAGATAAATAGTATCTACGAATGTCCACTCTGCGATGCGTTGAAGGGTGTTGCTGTCTGTTTCGATAGTGACACCGTTCATCCACCGCGATGTGTGGTAGATATGGCAGCCGAGTGCTTGCAGACTATCAAGATAGGTGGGCGATACGGCATAATCTAAGGAATCGATGGCAATACCGCGTTCGGCTCGTTTGTCGAGAGCCGTCTGACTGAGGGCGATATGCTCGCTCCCAGCTTTGTCAGTAAACTGCACAAAAAATGCAAACAATATGACGAATAACTGTGGCATATAAACCCTCTATGAACACGTCAAGAACCCGTAGCCGACGGCATGCCGTTGGCTACGGGTTGCGATTATCTTTTCTCCAACAACACGACATTCTCCACGTGGTGGGTGTGGGGGAACATGTCCACTGGTTGCACCTTCACGACGCGGTATTTGCTGTCGAGCATGTTGAGGTCGCGTGCCTGCGTAGCAGGGTTGCAACTCACATACACAATACGCTTAGGCTCTGCAAACAAGATGGTATTGATCACATCCTCATGCATACCTGCACGTGGTGGGTCGGTGATAATCACATCAGGATGACCATACTGCGCGATAAAGTCCTCGTTCAAAATATCCTTCATGTCACCTGCGAAGAAAAGAGTATTATCCAACTGGTTAATCTTCGCATTAACTTTAGCATCTTCAATTGCCTCTGGTACATACTCAATGCCAATCACTTGGCGGGCTTGGTGCGCCACGAAGTTGGCGATAGTACCTGTACCTGTATAGAGGTCAAATACCAGTTCATTGCCCGTCAAACCTGCAAACTCACGTGTTACCTTGTAGAGCTCGTATGCCTGCAAGGTGTTGGTTTGGTAGAAAGATTTAGGACCTACTTTAAACTGCAAGTCCTCCATTTGCTCCATGATATGGTCTTGTCCATGGAAGACATGCACTTCCTGATCTCCAATCGTATCGTTGAACTTGCGATTCACCACATACAAGAGGCTAATGATCTCTGGGAACTCATCACGCAGATACTCCATCACGCGCATATCAGGTTCGTCTGCCCATACCACGATGAGCATGATCTCGCCCTTGTGGTTAGAGCGTAGGATGAGTGTGCGCAACTGCCCCTCGTGCGCGTGCTCATTATAAAAGGTAATACCCAACGAGCGTGCATATTCGCGAATACCATTGCGGATGCGGTTGTTAATATCAGGCATCAGGTGGCATTCGGTGATGTCTAATACTTTATCAAAGCAGTTAGGAATATGAAAACCTAGTCCATGGGTATTATCCACATTCTCCAATCCGCCTGCTGCTCGGATCGTGTCCCAACTCAGCCATTTGCGGTCAGAGAAAGTAAACTCCAGTTTGTTGCGGTATTCGTAAATCTCTTGGCTGCCGAGGATAGGAGAAATCTCGGGCAACTCGACCTTACCAATACGAGTAAGATTGTCAATGATCTGCTGCTGCTTGTGGCGCAGTTGCTCCTCGTAGGGCAGAATCTGCCACTTGCAGCCACCGCACTCGCCATAGTGCTTACAGCGAGGTTCGCAACGCACAGGCGATGGCTTCACGATGCGCTCTACGCGACCTTCCATAAAGGAGTGTTTCTTGCGTGTGACTTGGATGTCCACTATGTCGCCTGGCACGCAATAGGGTACAAACAGTACCATGTCATCCACGCGAGTCAGAGCTTTGCCTTCTGCGGCAATGCCAGTAATCTCAATATTCTCTAATAACGGTAAGTTCTTTTTCTTTTTCATTATTTTATTTCTAATATGATCGCTTCGCTGTTAGAAGTTAGATCGCTTCGCTGTTGGACTCTGGAATCTCTCAGCCACAAAGTGCGGTCTAATACATTTATTTCATTAACCAATTGATACTTTCTTTGTACAGCGCATCAAACTCATATGCGCTCTCCAGCATAATGCTCCAGCACAGCGTTTTCTCGCCTCTCACCTCTAACCTCTCACCTCTAGCCTCATACCCAATTGCCGCTGCTACATTGGCCTCTGGGAAGCGTGCTACTACCACGCCGCCCTCTGCAGGGTAGATACCGTCTGCGTTCTCGGTATGGAGCATGGTGTCGTTTGGCTCGGTGCGGAAGGTATAGTTGCCCTTTGGCAATTGGCGCTCAATGCGTATCTTGCCCGTCTTTGACGCATTGGTTGTGCGGAACTCATAGTGCAACAGATTCTTGATAAACACCTTGTCCTCATTGCTGGTCATATCGCTCGCGATATACGATCCTGTCAGCAACAGACGACCGCCATTCTGCAAGTAATTTGTCAAAGCGTATTGCAAGTTCGCTGGCATACAATGGAACGAAGTGTCGTTGCCTAAGATATAGGTCTTTTGTTTGCCCAATATCACATCCACAGCGTCATAGCCTGCAATGCTATCCAATGCAGCCACACTGCTTGTGACAAACGAGTAGCCCATCTCTGCCAACACCTTTCCATGCATAGTAGGGTAGTCAAACGTGTTACCTACTGTCGGGTGATTCATATGATCGCTATAGCACATACCCCAACCGCAGTTATCATCCGTCACCCATTCGTTACGGCTGTCATAGTCATACACTTCACCAATATAGTTCACGCCCTTGCCGTATGGTACTGCATGGCTATTTGGACGAATACCTCCGTAGATACTATCGCTCCACCAT
Source organism: Paludibacteraceae bacterium (assembly GCA_017555595.1). Classification (GTDB taxonomy): domain Bacteria; phylum Bacteroidota; class Bacteroidia; order Bacteroidales; family Paludibacteraceae; genus Colicola. Next base: position 8,723 of record JAFZGC010000112.1, read on the forward strand.
TCAGGACCACTCACGCGGGTAAAACCGTTTACAATCAGCACTTTGCCTTTCTCCTCTGGTGCGATATAGGCCGATAGCACTTCGCTCTTGAAGCTCAGACCACCTGCATTGCCTGCTGCCACGCAGATGTCATAGCGGGTACCTTTCTCTGGTGTGAAAGTGTATTCATTGCTTGTCACACGCACACCGTTGTCCCAGTCGCCATCATTTGTGCGGGTGTAAACGATATAGTAACTTGGCATAGCCGTCGGCTCCAATGCATCAGGAGTAGGTTGCCAAGTCACGCTAATTTGTCTTGGCTCTTGGCTCTTGGCTCCTGATTCCAACTTCATCGCCATCCCCTTCACAGGCAACGGCTGTACCACATACTCCGTACCATATTGCTCATGGATAAACTTCAAGAACGATTTATACATCGCGCGAGAAATAGTGAAACGCACGCGAGGGTCAAGACCATATTGCATATCGGTCATATTCTGGTGCGAGAGCAACTCCAGCAACACTGCAGGCACCTTCGGATGACGTGCCTCGGCATACGAAGAGTTATCCAACTGACGGCGAGTCCATTCAGGGGCATACAACGCACGCATATCCTCCACGATTTGCGTTTGCATATAGTCTGCCAAGTCGCGATTCAAGATGCGGCTCTTGCCTGTAGGATAGGTCTTGCATTTCTCGTCGTCGTAATCTTTATATATAAGGAGCGTACCCACCACATCCTTACGCACACCCGCATCGGTGTGGAACGCCAAACTGGCATGCAATGGGATGTTCAATCCTGGCTCGTTAGGATTGGCTGCGCTACCACCTGCCAGATAGTTTACCCATATACCGCGTGATGCATAGTCGTCCACATAATCGTTTTTGCTGTCGGTATAGTTATAGATGCTATCTGGAATACCCGAATACTGCATCCAATAGCGTGCTGCCTCGATATAACGTGGCAAACCGCTGGTCACCGCATGGGCTTGATTAGCAAGCAGCTCTTCGGCATATTCCAAACTATCCATTGTCAACTGTAAACTATCAACAGCCAACTGATTAGATGATTTAACATTCTCAAAACTATCAGGTTGTTTATAGCGAGCTACGCTGCCCATACCACCACCAAATTTCACAGCGTCGGTAGTCACCACCTCTTTGCCGTTGGCTGCTGCGGCTACACTCACATAGTTGTTCGCTTTGTCGCCGTCAAAAGCAAACGTGCCAAGATACACCCATGTGCCACCACCCATCTTTTGGTTCACGCTGAAGGTGGTCTTTTGACCTTTATGAACCACAGTATATTGTGCTTTGCTGGTGCTGTTTGGCAAGGTCTTGTACGATACATATACCGCGTAGTCGCCTTCTGGCAAAGATGGCGTGTATCTCATCTCGCCTTTTGCTTTGTTGCCTCGTTTTTCGGTAACGTAACTACCAAAAGTAAACGGATTGTCCCCTTCCAACAGATATGTCGTAGGAGTAGCCCAACCTGTGCCCTCGCCTAGCACCCATACCGAGTTGTCAACTGTCAACTGTAAACTGTCAACTGTCAACTCTCCATTATCCACTACTTGCTCGAAAGTCTGTGTGTCGCGCTCGCGAGGTTGCACCACTACCGCACCTGCATTCTCCAACATTGGTACAAGGAATGGCATGGTGTAACTGGTAGTATAAAGATCCTCTACAGTACTCCAAACTTTGGCGCGTTGCCAACGCCATGACTCTGTAGGTTGGTGGAAATATTGTCCGTGACTTCCCCATAGGGCGATATGTTTGCCATCCAAACCTTGTTTTGCATTATATGGACGTGAGGTATTGGTTACCCATTGAGTGGTGGCTGGCAGGGTGTAACGAGCATTATTTGCACGATGGCGATACAAACTGGTTACCAATTCGCCAATCTCATAACCATCGGTGTAAATGGTAACCTTGCCATGGTTGTTACCCAACACCATCTGGCTGACCAAAAGACGTAAATCGCGTACCTCATTCTCGCTAAGGGAAAGAGTGCTCAACGCTCTATTGGTGTACACAGTGATAAATTTGTTTTTTACACGAATATTGCTTACTTTTACCGATTCTGTGTAAGCATGTTGTTTAGCAAATGCGGTCAGCGTGTCGGTTAATGCTTGTTTGTTAATCGCCCAAGCAGAACTACTGAAACAGATTGCCAGTAAGAGAGAAAAAAGTTTATTTTTCATATATTTACATAGGGTGTATGCCTTATTCTTGCGCATTGTGTTGTATGTTGCGCTTTGCGCCTGCAAAGGTACTGCTTTTTTTCAATAATACAATATTATTTCCGTTTTTATGGGGTTTATTTTTGTGTAGTGGGTAACGCTGAGAACTGAAATGGTAACGGAAAATCAACAATTGGTAAATTACATTCTCAACTTAAATCCTGCCAAGATGGTGTCGAGTCTAAAGTTCCAAACACTAGCCATCTCACCTGCCATGCAAAAACCACACACGCGGCATTGCTCTGTCCCGTAGCCAAGACACAAGCCACGGCTACCATCCGTATAAATGAAATTCGTAACAAAGCACTCATCGCCCAACTTAATCTCTCCCAAGGCATTGCGCTTCATGAGTTTCAAGCCCGAACGCGAGTTCATGATGGGGTAACCCTTCTTCTTGTATTCCAGCACTTTGTCAATAATCTCAGCCTTCTTCTCCAATGGCAACATCAGGTACTCTGTGCCAGGGTAGGGAGTGTGGAAATTGATAGAAATCTGCTCAATATCAGGGCTACTCTTAGCATACTCCATCGCCGCATCCAATGACTCATAGTTTAAAGCATTAATCACCATATTTACGCAGATGTGCTTCTTGCCTGACTTGCGAATATTCTCCTCTAAACGAGCAAACGAACCTTCGCCGCGCACACGATCGTGGTATTTACCCACACCATCCATACTTACCCAAATAGACTGTGGACGAATCCATGAGAAGTCTTGCTGCGCATTGGTAGTAACTGTGATAGAGAAGAAACCAATCTCCAGTGCCGCATCAATAAGATCGTTGATGGTGCGGTCGCCTTCTTTCCATAATGTGGGTTCCCCTCCTTCGAGATCAATGAAGCGTGAGCCAAGTTTGTAGGAGTATTTCATGTCTTCTACAATATTCTCAAAACTCCGTTGTTTATTGCCTGCGCTACCATAAACAGAGCAGTGTTTGCAGCGCAAGTTGCATTTGTCGGTGATAAATAATACAGTTTGCAATGGTGTACGGCTGGCAAAGAAACGTGCACGCATGAACCATTGACCAAGGTAGAAGAGTTGTTTTGCGTAGTTTTGCATAATGTACTTTTATTTGGCTGCAAAGGTAGTTGTTTTATTTGAATTGTGCAAATAAAAATACGTAACTTTCTACAATTTTTCTTGCGTATGTCTATTTTTTGTTGTAATTTTGCAGCGATTTTGAATGTAGTAGTATAATGAAAACAATTCGTGAGATATTTCGTATCGGTTATGGACCAAGTTCCAGCCATACAATGGGGCCGCGTAGAGCTGCAGAAATATTTTCTGGTCATTGCCCTAATGCTGCACGTTATGAGGTACATCTTTATGGTAGCCTGTCGGCAACAGGCAAAGGACACTTGACTGATGTAGCTGTATTAGATGTGCTACCTAATGCACATATTCATTGGCATGAAGACTTTTTACCTCAGCATCCTAATGGCGTGCGTTTTCAGGCGTGGGATGATGCTGGTCAATTATTGGATGATTGGACCGTCTATTCTGTGGGTGGAGGTGCTCTTGTTGAAGATCCTGATAATGTAGTATCTTTGATTCAAACATCCGAACTACCAGATATATACCCCCTGAAACGTCTTTCGGAGATTAAATCATATTGTGATAAAATGGGGTGGGATTATTGGGAGTATGTAGAGCATTGCGAAGGTAGCGAAATATGGGACTATCTGCGTGAAGTGTGGCGAGTGATGCGAGAGTCGGTAGAGCGTGGGTTGGATCATGAAGGAGTATTGCCTGGCCCATTGCACTTGCGACGAAAAGCAGCTAGCTATTATATAAAGGTGGCTGCTTACAAGGACAATTTGCGCACGCGCGGACTCGTCTTTTCCTATGCTTTAGCAGTCAGTGAAGAAAATGCATCGGGCGGTAAGATTGTTACTGCACCAACTTGTGGATCATGTGGCGTATTACCAGCAGTTTTGTATCATACTTGGCGTTCTCGAAACTTCTCAGAAACGCGTATTTTGCACGCACTAGCTACCGCAGGATTGGTTGGAAATGTGGTAAAAGAGAACGCATCTATTTCAGGAGCTGAAGTTGGATGTCAAGGCGAAGTGGGAGTGGCTTGTGCAATGGCATCTGCGGCTGTTAATCAGCTTTTTGGAGGAACACTAGCGCAGATTGAGTACGCTGCAGAGATGGGATTAGAGCATCACTTGGGAATGACTTGTGACCCAGTGTGTGGATTAGTGCAGATACCTTGTATTGAACGCAATGCTTTTGCGGCTGCGCGTGCATTAGATAGCAATATGTATGCTGCTTTTTCTGACGGAACGCATAGTGTTTCCTTTGATAAAGTAGTGGATGTGATGAAACAAACGGGACATGATTTGCCATCTTTATACAAAGAAACAGCACAAGGAGGATTGGCAAAAAACTATGAATAGAAAAGTTTTTTTAGAAAAATTGCAGAAAGATTTGCGTATTTCAGAAAAATGTAGTACCTTTGCACGCCAATTTTGGAAAATTGTGGAGAAATGAGTGAAAAAACTGCGCATCTTGTCCTCTTGGATCAATTAGAATTGGGTGAACATCTATTTGATTTTCAATTAGATAACACATACTTTTCTGCCATTGATAACTCGGAAGTGTTGAGTGGTTTGGTGGATGTGAGGGTACGCTTGTTCCTCCGTGAAGAGGATTTTGAAGTAGATTTGGACGTTATGGGGCAAGTACAGGTAACTTGCGACCGTTGTTTAGAGCCTATGAATGTTGACGTCGATATCTACGAGGAGAATATGGAGTTGGAAGAAGATAGCAATCAACTCGATTTAGCATGGTTGGCATATGAATTGATCATAGTGAATCTCCCGCTGGTGCATAGTCACCAAGATGGTGGTTGTAATCCTGAAATGGATACGCTTCTCCAAAGCCACCTCTGCACCGCGATGGAAGAGGATGAATGATATATCAAGGGTGAAAAGGATTATAGTAAGGTCGTTCTGCGTGGCTGAACAATAGAATGGAAACCCTAATACAACAACTAAAATAACTTAATAAAACAATAAACAATTATGGCACATCCAAAAAGAAGACAATCGCACACTAGACAAGCGAAACGTCGTACCCACGACAAAGCAAAAATGCCAGCATTGGCACTTTGCCCTAACTGTGGCGCTCATTACATTTACCACACTATTTGCCCAACTTGTGGATATTATCGTGGTAAATTGGCTGTAGAGCAAGCTGCAGAAGCCTAAGTGTGGCGATTTGGCGTGAAACGTCGGGAGACGCGTACGCACTAATTGATCCAAACAAGCATAGGCTCTGAGCAACACTCGGAGCCTATGCTTTGAAATCCAACCAAGACCTTTTATTGTTGAAACTTTGAAACCTGAAGCAAGCGACATTGTCGCTTGAAATCCTTAAAACTTTTGAAACCTTTAGAACTTATTATTATTATGTTTGATTCAAACAATCGCACCCCGCGTCGTGGTGGCTACTCGCAAGATGCGAATCCGCGTGAGCATAATGGCGCACATTTTTCGGCAGATGGGACTTCTATCCGTCCTCGTTTTAATGCAACTACTGATCGTCCTAATCGTGATGGAGGAAGACAAAGGCAGCGAATATCACGTACGGCAGGTGCTGTGCGAGTGGATCGCGTTGAGAATAGTCGTCCTATGTTTCGTCCTGAAGACAACACAATGGGGAATCGTCAGTTTAGACCAAAACAAAAACATAATTCTAATGTGTATTCGCAACGAAAACGTCAAGAATATGCTAAGAACTATGAAGATCCGACCAAGCCTATTCGCTTGAATAAATATTTGGCCAATGCAGGTATTTGCTCGCGACGCGAAGCAGATGATTTTATCCTTGCTGGTGTAATCACTGTGAATGGTGAAGTGGTGGACAATTTGGGAGCAAAGGTATTACCTACCGACA